>JAJFUJ010000072.1 GCA_021372475.1 Chloroflexota bacterium
CGTTCCACCGCGCGCTCAGAGCGCCGGGCGCGCGGCGAGCGCAGAAAAGCCTCCGCGAGCGAGTAGTGCGGACGGGCGTGCAGCGCCAGGGCTACATTTTCGAGCACCGTCATCTCCCCGAAAAGACGGATATTTTGCCAGGTGCGGCCCACGCCCCTGCGGCAGATAACCTCAGGGCTAACCCCGGCCAGCGAGCGACCGTTCAGGTAATAACGGCCGGCAGCGGGCTGCACCAGGCCGGAGATCAGGTTAAAGAGGGTCGTCTTGCCAGCGCCGTTGGGGCCGATGATGCCCAGCAGCTCACCCTGCGCCACCTGCAGCGAGACGCCGCTCAAGGCGGCCAACCCGCCGAAGCGCACGCCGACATCCGCCAGCTCGAGGAGCGGCGCGCTCACGGCAGCTCCCCTTTGCCGCGCATGCGGCGCCAAAGCGACGGCAGGTTCAGCGCGGGCAGCTCGTAATAACCCAGCAGCCCCTGCGGGCGCCAGAGCATGGTCACAACGAGCAGCGCACCGTAGAGCACCAGACGCCAAGAGGCGGCAAAACGCAGCAGCTCGGGCACGGCGGTAAGGAGCAGCGCTGCCAGCAACGGTCCTGCCAGGGACTGCACCCCGCCCAGGATGACCGCTGCCAGCAGTTCGCTGGAACGCGCCAGGGTGAACATGGCCGGCGAAAGGTAGCCCATATAGCCGGCCAGCAGCGCTCCGGCCGCCCCCGCGTAAAAGGCGCTGACGGCCAGCGCCGTCAGTTGGGTGCGCAGCACATCCACCCCCAGCGTGCGCGCGGTGAGGGGATCCAGCCGGCAGGCGATGCAGTTGCGCCCCCACTGCGAGCGGGTAAACGCCTGAGCTAGTCCGAATGCCAAGACCACCGCGGCCAGCGCGAGCCAACCGCTGGTGCGCACGGGCACATCCGGCAGGCCGATGGCGCCGCCCAGCGCGGGGGTGTTGTTCAGGAGCAGGCGCACCACTTCGCCAAAACCGAGGGTAACGACGGCAAAATAATCGCCGCGCAGCCGGCTGCGCAAGGCCGGGTAGCCGATGACCAGGCTGAGCAGAGCAGCCGCAACGCTGCCGGCCAGCAACGCCAGCGCAAAGGGAATGTGCAGGCGCATCACCAGCCAGGCTGCGCAGTATGCTCCGACGGCCATAAAGCCGGCATGCCCGAGCGAATAGAGCCCGGTGTAGCCTGTCAGGATGGCCAGCCCCAGCGCAGCGACGGCGCTGATACAGCACAGGATGACGACCGACTGCAGGTAGCCCATCAGCCCTCCAATATCGGCGGTCGGCGCGCGCCCAGCAGGCCGTTGGGAAAGATGAGCAATATTAAAACAAGGGCAGCAAAGCTAAACAGGTCGCGGTAGGTGGAGGAGATAAAGGCCGAGACAAAGGTCTCCAGCACGCCCAGCAGCAGGCTGCCGAGCAGCGCCCCTTCCAGCGAACCGAGCCCGCCGATGACGGCCGCAATCATGGCCTTGAGCGTAACCAACCCCAGGTAGGGATAAACGGCATATTTCATGCCGTACACCACGCCGCTCACGCCGGCCAGCACGCCGCTGATGCCAAAAACGAGCAGCGCCAGGGCATTGTTATCCACGCCCATCAGGCTGGCGGTGGTGAAATCCATGGTGCTGGCGCGGATGCCCAGCCCGGCGCGGGTGTGGTACAACAGCCACCTGAGGCCAGCCAGAAGCAGCAGAGCGAGCAACGCGGCCAGGGCGTCCAGCCGGCCGATGGCGATGCCGGCCACCTGCCAAGAACCGCTCAGGAACGGCGGGAAGGCGCGGAGGGCGCCGCCAAACGCCAGGTTGATGAGGTTGATGAGCGCCAGGTTGGCGCCCATCGCCGAGATGAGCATCAACACGCGCGGCGCACCGCGGCGGCGCAGCGGGCGATAGGCGAAGAGTTCCAGCATAAGCGCCAGGCCGATGCCCAGCGCCAGAGCGGCCAGCACGGCCGCCCACAGCGGGAGTTTGAACAGGCTGAGGGCATAATACGCGCCAAAGGCAGCGCTCACCAGCAGGGCGTCGAACGACCAGTTGGTAAAGCCGTATATGCTATAGACCAGGGCGTAGCCCACCGCCAGCAGGGCATAAACGGCGCCAATCGACAGGCCGCTGACGAGCTGCTGAAGGATGATGGTCATACGCGCCCTCGGCGGTGCAGATTACCGCGGCTCATAGGTCTTGACGTTCACCCATTGGCTGTTCTGAATCTGCAGGATGACGACCGGCTTGTTGTGCGGATTGTGCGTATCCGGCTCTATCGTGAGGCTGCTGGTGAACACCGGCACATCGCGTATACCCTCGAGGGCGGCGCGGATAGCGGGGCCGCTTACCTCTGCGCCGGCCTGCCGGATGGCATACTCCAGCGCCATTAGCGCGTCCAGCGAATAATAAGCATAAACGGAAGCCTTGACGTTGTGTTTAGCCAAAAAGGCCGCGTTATAAGCCTGGAATTCGGGCGCTTCGGTGCTGACGCCGCTCGCCAGATAAGCGCCCTCCAGCTCCGGCCCCGACATCGCCAGCAATTCATCGGCCATCCAACCATCCACGCCCAAATACTGGATTTGCAACCCCAACCCAGTCGCCTGCTTGGCCACCAGAGCGATATCGCGATACGTGGCGCTGGGCACCAGCAGCACGTCGGCGCCTGAGGCTGCCACCTTGGTTAGCTGCGGGCGGAACTCGGTCTCGTTGGCCTGATAGCCCTCCTCGGCGACGATCTGACCCCCCAGGGCGGTGAACTGGGCGCCAAAGTACTGCTGGATGCCCACCGAGTAGGGCGAGGAGATATCAGTGATAAAGGCGGCTTGCTTCTTGCCGAGTTCGCGGGCAGCGAAATCGGCCAGGGCGTACCCCTGGTAAGGGTCGATAAAGCAGACACGGAACATATAGGGGCGCACGGCGCCGTTCTCATCTACCGTCACCAGCACGTTAGAGGCGGTGGTGGCCACCACCGGCACCTGGGCGGCGTCGGCGATAGCGGCGACAGGGATGGCCGCGCCCGACCAGGACGGCCCGATGATGGCCGTCACCTTATCCTGCTCGATCAAACGGCGGGCAGCGGACACCGCTTCGGTAACCTCGCCGCGGGTATCGTAGATGACCAACTCGAGCTTGCGGCCGTTGATCCCGCCGGCAGCATTGACCTCGGCGACGCGGTCCTGCAGCGCCAGCTCGGAGGCCTGGCCGACATACGCGTCCGGCCCGCTGGAGATAGAGAGCACACCGATTTTGATGGCATTGGATGCTGAGCACCCGGCAAGAGCCGGGCACAGGACGAGGAGCAGCATCAGAGCTGCGGAGACCAATCTGCGCATCGAGTATCCTCCTGATATATTGCGGTCGTTCTTGTATAACCCCGAACCAAGGCGCTGGTCGCGCGGAGGCTCTCGACGCTGAGCGGGATAGCTAAAGATAACCGCGTCGGGGCGATATGGCAAATGCACGCGGCGGGTTTGACGCGTGCGCCGAATCGGGGAGAATAGACCCAGGTACTCTGTGGAGGCAGCCATGGAACCGCAGCCTGTCATTCATACCGTGCGTTTGCGCCTGCGCCCGCTTGTGCCGGCCGATGCCCCGCGCGTGCGCGAGCTGGCCGGCGAACGCGAGGTGGCTGCGCTGACCACCAATATCCCTCACCCCTACGAGGCCGGGATGGCTGAGCGCTGGATAGCGATTCATCTGGGGCACTATGTCCGCGGTGAGCTGGCCACCTGGGCGGTGACGCTAAGCGGTGAAGAACCGTTGATGGGCGCGGTCAGCCTGCATTTTGATGCGCCGCATAATCGCGCCGAGGCGAGCTACTGGTTGGGCCAGGTTTTTTGGGGATATGGTTATGCTCCTGAGGCGGTTGGCGCTGCGATATACTATGCTTTTGAACACCGCGGACTGCAGAAAATAACAGCTAGTGTGCTGGCCGATAACCAGCGTTCCGTCCGGGTGATGGAAAAGCTGGGGTTTGTGCTGGAGGGCCGCCAACGCCGCCAGATATGCAAGTGGGAGGCTTTCCATGACCTGCTGCGTTACGGGCTGCTGCGTGAAGAGTTCGCGGCGCAGCGCGAAACGGAGTCGAGTTGTTATTATTATGTAAAGATGGAAACGTAGGAGGAACGCATGATCAGCGGAATCGCACACATTTGCCTGCGCGTGGCCGACCTGGAACGCTCGGTCAAGTTCTATACCGAGACGCTGGGGATGGAGAAAGCCTTCGAGTTCCGCAAACCGGATGGCACCTGGTTTGGCCAATATATTCATGTTGGCGGGCGCAATTTTATCGAACTGTTCAGCGCCCAGTTGACCGCACCGGCCGAGGGACAGTCGTTCGCGCACTTTTGCCTGGAGGTTGAGGATATCGAGGGCACGGTGCGCACGCTGCGTGAGCGCGGCGCGGAGGTCACGGATGCCAAGCTGGGCGGCGACCAGGCCTGGCAGGCCTGGCTGAGCGATCCCGACGGCAACCGCATCGAGCTGCATGCTTATACGCCCGAAGCCTACCAGATGAAATGGGTCAAATAAAAGGAGCATGATGCACTCACCCACCATCATCAACCTGTGGCCGGAAGGCTCCCCCAATAACCCGGCCGGCGAGGCGCGCCCACGCCTGGAGATCTACCTGCCTGAGGCGCCGTTGGCTGTACCGGTGCCGGCAGTGATCGTGCTGCCCGGCGGCGGGTATGAAGTATTGGCGCCGCACGAGGCCGCGCCCTTTGGCCAATACTTTGCTGCGCACGGCGTTGTGGGCGTCGTATGCTATTACCGCGTGGCGCCGCACCGCTTCCCCGCGCCGATGGCCGACGCCGCCAGGGCCGTCAGGCTGCTGCGAGCCAATGCCGGCCAGTTTGGGGTGGACGCGCATAAAGTAGCCATCATGGGCTTCTCGGCCGGCGGCCACCTGGCCTGCACCACCGCCACCCAGCCCGATCTCTGGCACGATCCCGAGGACGACCTGGTGGGTAAGATATCCGCCAGGCCCGACCGCGCCATTCTGGCTTACCCGGTCATCTCGATGCGCCGCGGGCTGTGCGCCAGGAGCTTGCTGGGCGAACCGACGCGCGAGAGCAAGCTGCAGATGTCCAACGAGCTGCACGTGACGGCCGACACCCCGCCAATATTTATCTTCCACACCGCGGATGACCCGGTGGTGCCGCTCACGCACAGCCTCAATTATGCCGCAGCCTGCCGCAAGGCCGGCGTGCCGCTCGAGATGCACGTCTACCGCACCGGCCGCCACGGCGTGGGCCTGGCCAGCGATATGCCGGATTTATGTTCGTGGATGGGATTGGCGCTGGACTGGCTGCAGTACCTGCCGTAAAGAAACATACTACCAAAGGAGCTATTCATGTTGACCATTTCTCAGCGTTGTGAGCGGGCTACGGAGATTATGCGCGCGGCGGTGGCCAGCGGCGAGTGCACCTCGGCGGTAATGGGGGTAGCCTCCTCGCGCGAGACGCTGTGCCTGGAGACGGCCTCACCGGCCGACGGCAGCGAAGTTGCCCAAGCGGATTCGATTTATCTGCTGGCCTCGATCACCAAGACCTTTTTCGGCACGGCGCTGATGCAGTTGGCCGAACAAGGTAAGCTGCTGCTGACGGATGCGGTGGTGCGCCACATCCCCGAGTTTGGCGTCAACGGCAAGGGCGGCATCAGCATCTGGAACCTGCTGACGCATACCTCCGGCCTGGCGGAGGAGCCCTGGATCGAGGTGTGGAAGCGCGGCGGCTCATATAACGAGCACCTGGCGGCCGTCTGCAACGGCTGGTTGAACTTTAGGCCAGGCACACAGTACAGCTACTGCAACGGCTCGTTCTGGATCCTGGGAGAGATCATCACTCGCACCAGCGGCCTGGCTTACCCGGAATATATGCGCAAGCACATCTGGGAGCCGCTCGGCATGCACGATACAGGATTTTCATTCAGCGGCGCGCAGGCCGCGCGCATGATGCCGGTGCACAATATGGAAAAGGAAGGACTATTCTCCCTCCCCAATGCCGTCGAATACTTTTGCCAGGTGAACTTTGGCGCGGGCGGGCTCTGGAGCACCGTGCCGGACCTGATCGCCTATGGTCAGGCGCACCTGAACGCCCTGCGCGGTTGCGAGCCGGCTCTGTGCAGCACGGGCGGCACGCAGATGATGACGCGCCGGCACACCAAGGGCATCAACGATGCCAACGGCAACCCGAGCTATTACGGCCTGGGCTGGGGTACGGATGATGGCCGGGGCTATTGCCTGGGGCGCGGCAGCGGTTTTGGCCACGGCGGCGCCACGGCCACTTACCTGTGGTTGGAGCCCGACCTTGACCTGGTGTTTGTCTATCTGTGCAACATGTGGGGCGCCGAACGACGCGCCTCTCAACTCGCGCTCAACGCTGTGCTGGCGGAATAATGCCGCAGTTCGTGCATCACAAGGCCGCCCTGGATGGCAGCGGCCTGCCGCCCAACTCGCTGGCGGCCGTACGTGCTTGCCTGGCGGCCGGCGCGGAATGGATCGAGGTCGATATCTGCGCCCTGGCGGAGGACGACTTCCTGCTGGTGCATAGCCACGACCTGCAGGTCGAGACGAGCGGCCGCGGCGAGGTGAGTACGCTGACGCCGGCGGATGTGCGCGATCTGCGCCTGCTGCAGGATGGCCGAGCGAGCGCGCATCCTCCTGCGCTGCTCTCCGAGGTAGTTGGGCTGCTGGCGGAAGCAGGCGGCGCTGCGCGGCTGCAGCTCGATTGGAAGGATCACACGCCCTACCCCAGCCGTGAACCGCTCGAACGCCTGGCGCGGCTGCTTGCCCCGCTGGGCAGGCGGGCGCTCGTCAGCTCAATGGCGGATTGGCAGCTCAGTCGTTTGGCCAAGGCAGCGCCCGAGATCGAGCTGGGGTACGATATCCACCTGTATATCGAACATGATCCGCCGGGCAGCACGCCCGAAACAGGTGCACTCCCGCGCAGCGTGGGGGCCTACGGCTACCGCGATGATCATCCGCTGGCGAGCACACGCTGGGGCACATCGGCGGCATACCTGGCAGAGCGCTGCAAGGGGCTGCTCGCGCTGGCGCCGAGCGCGACCACGTTTTATTGCAATCACCGCTTTTTAATGCGTTGCCTGGCCGACGGCTTCGACTGGGTGCAGGCGCTGCACGCCGCAGGCAAAGTGGCGGACGCCTGGACGCTGGATGCCGATGATTCTGCTGTACTGGCCGACGCCCGCATGCTGGCCGAGCGCGGCTGCGACCTGTTGACCAGCAATACGCCGCTCGCGCTGGCTGCCTTGCTCAAGGAGGACAAACGATGAACTCCCGCGAACGTGTGCGTATAGCCCTGCAGCGCGGCATCCCCGACAAAGTGCCGTTGGGAGATTTCGCCATCGATTACGACACGGCTGAGCGCATCCTGGGCCACCCGACTTACCACCGCGCCAAGGCCAGGTGCCAGCTCGCATATTGGCAAGGCCGGCGCGACGAGGTGGTGCAGGGGTTGATTGAAGACACCATCGCGCTTTACCGCAAGCTGGATGTGTACGATATCATCAATATCGCCTCGCAGACGCTCGGCCTGGTGCCGCCCAAAGGTTATAAGCCCGAAGCACCGCGGCGCGTGGATGACACAACCTGGGAGTTCGCCGACGGCCGGGTATTCAAATACTCGCCTGTCACCGCCGACCTGACGCTGGTCTATGACCCCGAGATGTGGACGCACGCATATCGCGCCGAAGACTTTCCGCTCGAGCCGCAATATAGCGCGCCCGACCCAAGCTGCTATGCGCTGGTGGACGCGGTGGCGGCCGCTTTCAAAGGGGAGCGTTACCTGCTGGGACCCTTCCCGACGGCGCCCGAGTGGCCGCCGCTGGGCGGGATGGAGCGCTCGCTGGTGGAGATGACCGAGAACCCCGAGCTGGCTGAGCGCGCGCTGGCCAGCACGCTCGCGCAAGCAAGGCTGCAGCAGGCGCACTGGCATAACCCGGGCATCGACGGCGTGCTGGACGGCACCGACTGGGCGTTCAAATCGGGCACGTTTATGTCGCCGGCAGCCTGGCGCAGATTCTGCAAGCCGGCGCTGGCAGCCAACGCCGCCGCCGCGCATGCGGCCGGGCTGCAGTTCGTGCAGCACGCTTGCGGCAACAACTGGGGCATCCTGGAGGACTTGATCGAGGCCGGCGTTGATTGCTACCAGTCGATCCAGGGCACGGCCGATATGGAGCTTGGGCGTGTGCGCCGGGCTGCGGGCGGCCGCATGGCGCTGTGGGGCGGCGTGCCGGTGGAGCTGCTGGTGGACGGCAGCGCGGATGAGGTGCGCGCCGCGGTGCGCCGGGCGATGCGGATGGCCAAGCAGGGCGGCGGGTTCATCCTGGGCGCCTCGCACAGCATCGCCGTGGGCACGCAATATGATAATTTTATGGCCATGCTGGACGAGTTCGACAAACTGCGCGATTACTGAGCGCCGGATAGAAGGAGTTAGGTTATGGACGTTCTGCCTGCGGTGAGTGCGCTCCCAGCGCTGCGCTATCCCTACTTCCCCGCCGCCTGGCAGGCGGTGGTGTGGCGCAACTGGGGGTTGGCGCCAGCAGAGCGCATCGCCCGTGTGTTGGGGACGAGCGAGGCACAGGTACGCGCGGCAGCGGGTCAGCTCGGACTGGAGCCTGAGCTCGCGGCCAACCCGGCCTGGCTGACACGCGGCTACCTCACCATCATCCGCGAGAACTGGCATCTGTGCACGTTCGAGCAGATACTGGCGCTCCTGGATATCAGCGCCGAAAAGCTGGCCTTTCTGCTCAAGGAGGACGACTTTCTGTGGCACAAGATGGGGCAAATCAAGCCCGATGTAGAGGCGCCTGCCTACCGACCGCTGAACGCGGAGGAAATGGCGCAGACGCGCGAGTTGGCCGCTTATCTGGCTGCCGAGCTGCCCAACGCCGCACAATGGCGCGAGAACGCCTTTGCCTTTGTGGCCGACCTGACCCGCCCGCTGAGCAAGGAGGAGCATGCGGAGGCAGTGTGCCAGGTTGTTCCGGGCGATGAGCTGCGCACGGTGTATTCGTATTTCGCGCTCTACGGCGACCCGCTGATGAATCCCGAGCTGGACCCATTCCCCGAGGCGCTGCTGGCTGAATACGCCAAAATGGGCATCAAGGGCGTGTGGATGCAGGGTCTGCTGTATCAATTGGTCGAGTTCCCCTTTGCACCGGAGCTCTCACAGGGATGGCAAGTGCGCACCGCCAACCTGAAAGCGCTGGTCGCCCGCGCCGCGCAGTACGGTATCGGCGTTTACCTTTACCTGAACGAACCCCGCGCCATGAACGATGCCTTTTTCCAGCGTTACCCGCACCTGCGCGGCACGCGCGAAGGCGATTTCTATGCTTGCTGCACGAGCCAGCCGGAGGTCAAAGCCTACCTGGAAGGCGCTGTACGCCGACTATTCACTGCTGTGCCTGGCCTGGCCGGATTTTTCACCATCACGATGTCCGAGAACCTGACCAACTGTTATTCGCGCACGGGCGACGGGCGCCTGTGCCCGCGTTGCGCCCAACGCAATCCCTGGGAGGTGGTGGCCGAGGTCAACAACCTGATGGCCAGGGGTGCCCACGCCGCGAACCCGCAAGCCAAGGCAATCGCCTGGAACTGGGCCTGGCCTGCCGAATGGGCGACCAGGGTGCCGCCGCTCCTCAGCGAGGGGCAAATCGTGCAGTGCACCAGCGAAACGCTGCTCAAGACGCGTATTGCCGGCATCGCGGGTGAGGTGCAGGATTACACGATGTCGCTGGCCGGGCCGGGCGAACAGGCGCAGGCGGTCTGGCGCGCGGCCCTGGAGAGCGGGCATGCGGCCTGCGCCAAGGTGCAGTTCAACGTCACCTGGGAGCTCTCGGCCGTGCCCTGGCTGCCGGTGTTCGACAGCGTCGCCCGGCATGTGCGCAACCTGCAGGCAGCAGGCGTGCGCCATCTGCAATTGAGCTGGACACTGGGCGGCTATCCCTCGCCCAATCTCAAGCTGGCAGGCTACCTGATGGCCGGCAAAGGCGATGTGCGTGATTTCATGTACGCTTGGCTGGGCGCAGAGCTGGGCGAGACTGCCTATCAGGCACAGGCTGCGATGAGCGCTGCCTTTAGCGAATTCCCCTTCCATATCCAGACCTTGTACGTTGGACCGCAGAACTATGGCCCAATGGTGCCCTTCTTCCTGCGGCCGACCGGTTGGAAGGCCACGATGCTCGGTTTCCCTTATGACGACCTGGACGGTTGGCGCGCGATATATCCGCGCGAGGTGTTTGAGCGCCAGTTCGCCCTGCTGGTGCAGGGCTGGCGCGCAGGAGCCGAATTGATGATAGCGCATAGGGGGAGCTCACCCGAGTTCGACGATATGGCGCGCATGGCGCAGGCTGCGTTGTGCCATTTTGAGAGCACCTGGAACCAGATCCGCTTTGTGATGAACCGCGATACCTGGCTAAAGAACGGTTCAGCGCAGGCGAGAGACGAGTTGCTGGCGATAATCGCCGCTGAACGCGAGGTGGTGCTGCGTGCTATCGCCTTGCGCGGTGCGGATTCGCGCATCGGCTACGAGGCCAGCAACCACTATTATTATACGCTGCAGGACCTTGTTGAAAAGCTGGTGAACTTGCGCTGGTGCGAGGAGCGGCTCATTACAGGCGGCTGAGCCAGCTCCTACGGCAGCAACCTAGGCACCGAGGCGGCCCACGCCACCTCGTATGCTGGCAGTCCTGGCTCTCTCAGCGCGGTTGAGTTCACCTCCGTACAGGGGCGTTCGTCTATTGCGGAGCCGCGTATTGCAGCGGCCGGTCGATTAGCTGCAATGTGATCCATCCCTCGATATCGACCTGGTGCTCGTAAGCATAGCGCGGGCTCAGGTCGATCAGGCGCGGCAGCAGCTCGCGCGAGGATGGCAGGCCCTCGGGATCGGGGATATCCTTATTATACGAGTAAAAACCAGCCAGGCACCAGGTCTTCCAACCGCGCTCGCAGGGCGAATCCCCCAGCAGCCAGCGGATGGCCAACTTGGCGGCTTCAGGATGGGGCGCCTGGTCAGCGATGGAGATATAGCTGCGCTCGAGCCAGCCCACAAAGGGCTGCATAGCCGGCAGAGGGTACACGCTCGGGGCGCTGCCCACCCGCGCCAGGATATCTAGCCCGCACAAGCCCACCAGAGAGGTACTCACACTCTCGCTGCCCACCGCCTGGGCCACCTCAGATTCTCCGGACAGCAGGATGGGTTGATTCGCCAGCAGCAGTTTGAACCACTGACAGGCGGCATTGGGGCAATCCTTATCGAGCACGAGCAGCTTGCCGTATTTGTTGTAATAATCGAGCGCAAGCTGGGCGGCCTGCTGATCCAACGCAGCGAGCACGTTGTAAGTGCGCTCAGAGGCGCGCGGGTCAGCCAGCACCACCCGCCCGCTCCAGGCCGGCTCAGTCAAATCCCACCAGGAAGTGATAGCGGGCTCACCTAGGCGCGGATTGTAAACCCAAGTAACGCCCGTCCAATGGTGCGCAAGCAGCCCCTCGTATTCTGCGGCGGTCAGCAACTCCGCCAGGTCGGGCGGCATATAGGTCCACAAACGGTTTTGCTGCGTCAGGTTCCAAGTGCGCATGCCGTCAGAGGTCAGCACCACATCCGCCTGGGGCGATTCAGCGGCGATATCCTGCGTGAGCTGCAGGAAGATATCGATGCCGTCGGCCACCGTCCCAGCGGCAGTAAGGCCTCCAACGCTTCTGGTCAGGTCATCCAGAGCGGTCATGGCACGGCCCGAATCCGTGTAGAGCGTTACGGCTCCTTCAGCTTGAGCATTGGCGACCAGCTCTTCCCATGCCAGGGCAGGGGGGTTGAGGATACTCGCCTTACGGGCCCAATCCAGTGAAGTGGGGTCGGGAGCGGCCGTCTCCTCCAGCGCTGGCGTAGGTGTGGGAGTCGGCACAGCGGTGATATAGACGGTCGGCCAGGGGGTGCTCGTCGGCGTGGTGGTGGGCGTCAGAGTCGGCGTCGGGCTGGAGTAGAGTGCCAGGTTGAGCGGCGGCACCGTGCCAGATGCAGGCAACTGCTGGCAGCCTGTCGCCAGCAGCGCGATATATACCAGATAAATCATCTGCCAGTATTTACGCAAGCTAACCTCATTCAGCCAGGCGCTGAAAATCCTGGCTGCCCATAAAAACCCTTGACTATGCAAGCAATATATAGGTTAATATATGCATCTACTTAATCTCGGCAAGGAGTTCAAGATGGCAGACATATCTCAGATGCCGCGCTATGATGTTCGTAATGACGGCGCCGGGCCGTATGCCGCTTTCTACTGCGACAAGTGCGATCACGAGTACCGCAGCCAGCCGAATGTTGGGGGCACCATCGCGCAGAGCGCCACCAAGAACGTTGCCGGAAACCTGTTGCGTCGCGTGCCGGTATTCGGCGGTGCGTTGGCCAGTTCGGTCGAGAACCAGGATCCGCGCTATGTCACCTCGCTGACGCCGGCTCAGCTCCAGGATGCCTGGAAGCAGGTAGCGCCCAGGTTTCACCTTTGCCCCACTTGCATGCAAATGTGCTGCCCAAGCTGCTGGGATGCGCAGTCAAACACCTGCACCGATGACAGCCCGCGCAAGGCCGAGATCGCTGAGGCGGAGGCCGAGCAGGCGGCCGGGGTCGTCAAGGGGTTCGCCAGCGTATTTGGGCTGGGAGCCGTAGTGAGCCAGGCAGCTCAAGCAGCGCAGGCCGGCACAGCCAAGTGCCCCAAGGATGGAACGATGGCGCCGGCCGGCACCAAGTTCTGCCCGGAATGCGGCGCCGCAATGGTTCAACCACAAGCTGCGGCTGCTGCGGCCGTCAAATGCCCGAACTGCGGAGCCGATACCAAGGGGGCCAAGTTCTGCCCCGAGTGTGGCGCTAAGCAAGAGGCGGCACCCGCCACCTGCAAGAATTGCGGTGCTGAGCTCAAGGGGGCCAAGTTCTGTCCGGAATGTGGCACCAAAGCGTAGCTTAAAGTAAAAGCAAGGCCGGTTCAAGACCCGGCCTTGCGTCTAGGGTATTTTAAGCAGGCTGAGCAACCGCATCCCGAGGTTTATATCGCCGCTGGCTTGTATCTCACCCAAGATAAACGCTTGCAAGGGGTCCTTTTCTCCCCGTGCGACCGCCTGCATCACTTCGAATGTGCACTTAATCGTGAGGTTGGGCTGCGGTGCCTCGCCTTCATATATGGTAGCAGTACCGTGGTCGAGGCGCAGGTAACCAGTATAAGAGTCAGCGCCACTAAGTTTGAGCTGCAGGTCAGCTTGCAAGTTGGCTGTTCCTGCAAGATCCAGGTACGCCAAAAACGTCTGCATTACCTCGCGTATTGTCGAGCCCATTCCGTCTCCTAGATAACTCACTCGAGATTGGCACGCTTCAGGATGCGTTCCCCGGCTTGCCGGCCGGAAATGACAGCATAGTTCATGCCCCGGTCTTGCGGATAAACCTGCGCCATGTCGGCCAGCCACAGGTTGGCGATAGGGGTCTCCGGTGGGGGCAGGAGCTGCGAATAGTTCAGACCGATAACCGGCTGGGTATAGCGCTCACGCCAGGCCCAAGTGCGGCGCACCCAACTCGGGTCAAACCCGCGGTAGATGCGCGCCAGGTGCGGCGTGTATTCTGCCAGCAGTTCGTCGCCCGTCTTTTGGTAAGCCGGCTCGGTGTGGGCTAGGTAGCGGGAAATGTATGCCAGGTGTACACCACCGTACATCTCCGGGTTTTGCATATTAGTGTGTTCGATAATGCCGGTAAAGGGCATTTCCTGCACTCCGATGTTGAGCCAATAGGTATCGGAGAGCTTGCGGTCGACCTCCATCACCAGACAGACGTTGGCCAGGTACTCGATCTGCCCCAGGCGCGTGCGGTAATCGGGCGGCAAGGTCGGCGCGATACGCAGCAGAATCTGGGGAGCTGTCGTAACCAGCACATGGTCGAACGTTTCGGCGCCCAGGCGGGTCACAACGCCGGTAACACTGCCGCCGGCAGAACGAATCTCCTCTACCGGAGTGCCCGTCTCAATGCGCACGCCGCGGGAACGCAGCTCAGCCTCCCAGGCCTCCAGTGCCTGCCCAAAGCCGCCGCGCAAGTAGCCGAGGCGCTCCTCCTGCCCCTTGCCGCGCGAGCTGCCGCGCAGCTTAAGCTTGTTCCAGATCCACACGGCGGAGATGTCGTCGGCATACGAGCCGAATTTAGCGCGGATAAGCGGTTCCCAAACGGCGCTGTACACATGCTCGCCCACCTGATGAATAAGCCAGTCACGGGCGGTCAGCTTCTCAAGAGGCTGCCAATCGCCAAGGGATGTGGAGCGCAGGTAGAGGATCCCCAGGCGGATGCGCTCCAGGAAGCTGATCCTGGTAAAGCGTAGCAGGTCGAGAGGCGTGCTGAGCCTGTAGGTGCGCCCGGCATAATAGCTGTTGTTAGTAGGGAGCCATTCGAATTCATCTCGTAGGCCGAGGCGGTAGATCAGATCGACCATGGCGGTATCGCTCGTAAACAGATGGTGATAAAAACGTTCGAGACGCACACCATTAACCAGAAATGAGCCGGCCAGTCCCCCCAGCACATCTTCCTGCTCGAAAATTGTCACCTCGACGCCGCGCGCGCTGAGGGTATCCGCCGCGCTCATGCCGGTGATGCCGCCGCCCACAATCGCTACACGCATTTGCCCGCTCCATCGTGTGATTAGGCTGCTATTATAGAGGGATAGAAAACGCATGTCAACGCCTCCGGCTGGGGTTAATATGCGCTACAGCTTGCGGAATCCCGCCGTAGCACGCATAATTCCTTGTATATACATAGTGAAAGGAACTGCTCATGAACAGCGCCCTCGTCAGCGAGATATTCGCCCACCTGGATGAGCTGCCGATTGTCGATATCCATACCCACATCAATTGGCGGCGCGGCGCCGCGCGCAATATAGGTGAAATCCTGAGTTATCACTATTACACTGAGCTGCTCAACTCGGCTGAATATCAGGAGGGCAAGCTGCCTCTCGATGATCCCGAGGAACTGACGCGTGTGCTCTTCAGGGGGCTTGATTTGATTCGCAACACGGTGCAGTATGACTGGCTGATGGCAATCGGGCGCGAATTCCTGGGGTTGGATCCCTCCGCCTGGCAGCCGGAACGTTGGCGTGAGGTATTCAACCTCTCAGTGGAGGTAATGGAGCAGCCGGATTGGTCCGAACGCGTGCTGGAGCAGGCCAATATCATCCGCATTTACCTGACCAATTCTTACGATGAAGACCTGGCCGGCCTGGATAATTCACTCTATACTCCCTGCTTGCGCGTGGAGCCGTTCATCACCGGCATCGAGCAGCCTGCCGAACGCGAACGGATGGGCGCTTACCTGGGACAGGCCATCGAGCAGCCGGGGGATGTCATTGCCGCACTCGATATTACCCTCGATGCTTTCAGCGAATACAACCTGGCTTACGTTGCAGCTTCTACGGCGCCTAACGTGCGCACCTTCCCGGTGAAGGAAGAGGACGCCGGGCGCTTGATCACACGCTTGAACGAGGGCTCTGAGTGGAATGCCGATGACCGCGCCGCCTGGCAGGCTTATGCCCTGGCGCGCATCGCCGAGGCTTGCCGGGCGCGCGACCTGCCGTTTCACCTGATGGTAGGAGTCAACCGCGGCGTGTACCAGCAGGGCGTGCCTTCGGGCACCGACCTGCTCGATTCCACCAGCTCGCTGCGCGGCTACGACTGGCTGTTCAACAGCTTCCCCGAGGTGCGCTTTCCGGTGGCAGTGCTGGCCGATACGGCCGGCCTGGAGCTGGCCTCAGCGGGCTGGATCCGCCATAATGTGTATCCCTCGGGGCACTGGTGGTTCGCTAACCAGCCCGTCGAAATCGCGCGCGAACTGCGCCGACGCTTGGATGTGGTGCCGGCCGGCAAACTCATCGGCTACTTCTCTGACGCCTATTACCTGGAGTTTATCCTGCCCAAGTTCAGGATGTACAAATTCGAGCTGGCTCAGGCGCTGGCTGAGCGCATGGAGCGCAGCCTGATGCACCCCAACAGCGATCCCTTTACCCTGGACGACGCCCTGGAATTGGGCGGCAGCCTGCTCATCGACAATCCGCTGTCGATTGTCGGCACGAGCGACACCGCCGCCGTCATCGACTAGACGCATACTGGAGGCTATGATGAAACTGACTTTGCCAGAGCGCAGCACGGTTAACGCTGCGGATACCTGGGATATGACGAGTATCTACCCGGACGACACCGCCTGGCAGGCCGAGGTTGATGCCATCGCCGCGGAACTGCCCGAGCTGCTGCAGTTTACCGGCAGGCTGAGTGAAAGCTCCGCGGTGCTGGCCGAGTGGTTCGAGCGCTCCGAGGCGCTGGAGCTGCGTTTGGGCAAGGTGCTGATGTATGCCAGCGGATACCGCAATGTGGATAACTCCGACCAGGCTGCCGCCGCGCGTTATGATACAGCGCTTACCCTGGAGGCCCAGGTGGTGACGGCACTTTCCTTTGCGGAACCCGAGCTGCTCACGCTTGGGTTCGAGACATTGCGCCGCTGGCTGGGGCAGGAACCGCGCCTGGCGCACTATAAGCACTATCTCGATAAACTCGAGCTGCAGGCCAGCCATATCCGCTCGGCCGAAGTGGAGGAAGTGCTGGGGATGGCCAGCGCACCGCTGGGCTCGGCGCGCGATACGCACAGCATCCTGACCGATGCTGACCTCGCTTTCCGCCCGGCGCTGGACGCCGACGGTGCGGAGCATACGGTAGCTCAAGGCACCATCGATGCTCTGCTGATGAGCCCTGACCGCACTTTGCGCAAGAGCGCCTGGGAGAGCTATGCCGACGGCGCGCTGGCCTTCCGCAATACGTTGGCCAACTGCCTGGCCACCGGCGTCAAACAGGATGTCTTCAGCGCCCGCGTGCGGCGTTATGATTCCTCGCTGCAGGCTGCCCTGTCCGAGACCAGCATCCCCGAAGCGGTTTACCGCAGCGCAATCGAGACCTTCCGGCGCAATATCCCCGTGTGGCACCGCTATTGGCGGCTGCGCCAACGCGCACAGGGCGAGCCTAAACTAGCGGTTTACGACATTGCGGCACCGCTGGCCGATAGCCCGGCAATCCCCTTCCGCCAGGCATTGGATTGGGTTTGCGCGGGATTGGCCCCGCTAGGCGACGAATATGTGCGTACCGTGCGGCGTGGCGTGCTCGAACAGCGCTGGGTGGATATCTATCCCAACCAGCACAAATCCTCGGGGGCGTTTTCTTCCGGGCGCATGGGCACGCATCCCTTTATTCTGTTGAATTACACCGAGGATGTCGAGGGGCTATCGACGCTGGCACACGAGCTGGGGCATTCGATGCATTCGTATCTGACGTGGCAGAAGCAGCCCTTTATCTACAGCGACTATGGCATCTTTGTGGCCGAGGTTGCCTCGAACCTGCACCAGGCGCTGGTGCGCGATTATGTCATGCGCACCCAGCCCGTGCACGAGCTGCAGATCGCGCTGTGCCTGGAAGCGATGTCCAACCTGCACCGTTATCTCTTTTTAATGCCAACCCTGGCGCGCTTTGAGCTGGAGATTCATGAGCGGGCTGAACGCGGCGAAGCGCTGACTGCGGAAAGGCTGACGGAACTCCTGGCAGGATTGTTTGCAGAAGGGTATGGCGGCCTGCTCGATGAGGATGACGAACGCCAGGGCATCACCTGGGCGCACTTTCCACACCATCTGTACGCCAACTTTTATGTTTACCAGTACTCGACGGGCATCGCCGCGGCGCAGGTTCTCTCCAAAGGCATCCTGGCGGGCAAGCCGGGTGCGGTGGAGCGTTATCTAGAGTTCCTATCCGCCGGGGATTCGCTCTACCCGCTGGATGCGCTCAAGCTCGCCGGCGTGGATATGAGCCAGCCCGAGCCGATGGACGCCGCCTATCGCTACCTGGAGAGCGTTATCGCGCGCCTGGAAGAACTGCTGGACTAACGCAGTGTATGCGAGGGGATGCAATCCTCGCAGGGGACGCCCGTCTGGCATAAGCCGCAGCCTGCGATGGGCAGGTTTAGCCGCTGGCGCAGCGGCGCGAGTTCGCGCTCCTGGTATTCCGCGCACCTGGCTTTATCGTGCCCGCCAGAGCTGATGGCGCCGGCCGGGCAGCGGCGAATGCAGGCATCGCACGCTCCGCCGTTGAAATGCAGGCAGTTAGCCAGGTGATTGGGATACGGGCGTGGGGTGACGGGCAGCGGCAGGTTGGTGATGACGCTGCCGCAGCGCATCGCCATGCCCCTGGGTGTGATGAACCCGTCGTTCAGGCTGAAGGTGCCCAGGCCGGCCGCGTAAAGCGCATGGCGCTCCGACCAAGCCGAGGTATATTCCAGAACTGTTGGACCCTGGGTGTATAGGGGCGATAGGGTCGGCGCAACGGCCAGGTAGCCTGCTGCCTGCAGCCAGGCGATCACCTGGCTGCGTAACACATGATTAAAGTCCTGACCATAAACCCTTGTGTACGCCCACTGGTCCGAAGGCCCCCTATTTTCACGGCGATTGGAAAGCCGAACCTCTTCAGCGATGGGCAGCGCCCAACAAATTACCCGCAAGGCCAAGCCCAGGTGGGCGGTGCTCTCCCCATTATCAAGGGCCGCTTGAATAATTTCCAGCGGCGTCAGGTGAAAGAACCCTATTATCGTCTTGTACTGCGCAAACAGCGGGTCATAGCCGTCGGCGACACCGACGAGCGGCTCGTCAAACATCGGGCCGCCGTCGCGCATAGGCAAGCGGTTGAGCGGGCTGGCGGTGGTATAATCCTGGATAAGATGGGTCAATTCCTTCAGCGCGAGCATGGCGCTCTCTCCCTATCTTGTCTGGTGGATGTAGGCGTTCTCGGCCTCGTCGTCCCAATCCTCTTCATCGGCGCCAGGCTGCGCCTGGTCGCGCTTGCGGTAGGCTTTAGCGGCCTGCAGCACGCGGAAGCGGGTATCCTCCCAGAGCACCTCGCTGGCGCCAAAAACGGCATCAAGCACATGATTGTAAGGTAAAAAACGGTTGGCGACGATGACCAGGCGGCCGCGAGGTTCGAGGTGGTCGTAGGCCAGCCGCAGCCAGCGCTCGGTGGTGGCGGAGGACACTTCCAGGCCGGAATGAAAGGGCGGGTTGCTGGAGATGAGCGTGAAGCGCTTGCCGGTCAACCCCTCCAGACCGTCGTTGAGCAGCACGCTGGCGTTGGTGATGCCGCATGCCTCCAGGTTGTGCTGGGCGCATTCGAACGCCAGGATATCGGAGTCGAGCAGCATCACGCTGCCGCGCGTGGTATGCTGCGCCATCCACAGGCCGATTATGCCGTAACCGCAGCCCAGGTCAAGGGCGCGGTCGTACGGATGCACCGGCAGGTGCTCGAGCAGGCGCGCGCTGCCTTCATCCAGCTCGCGCCAGGAAAAGACGCCCGGCCGGGTGGCTAACTCGTATTCCCGGTCATCCAGCTTGATATGCAGGATGTGGTAAGTGCCGGCGGCGATGCCGGGCGCGGCATAGATGGCGGGCAGCGGGTCGGGCAGGGTGCCCGGTCGGATAAAGCGCACGATGCGGTTGCTGCCTTTGAAAGCCAGCACCTCGGGCTCACCCAGCAGCGCGGCGGCATCCGTCACGACACTCTTGATGCCGGCGTCGTTGGCGCCCGCCAGATAAAGGCGCCCGCCGGGCGCGAGCCCGCGCGCTGCCGCCAGTATCAACAAACGGGCCAAGTCGCGCCCCTTGGGAAGGGTCATCAACGCGGCATCAAAAAACTCCTCATCTGGATCAGGCAGAGCAGCCTCACAGCGGATACGTTCGCAGCGGTTGGCCGCGAGCGTCCGCCGCGCGGCCTGCACCGCCGCGAGCGAGGTATCGCAGGCAACCACGCGCTCGGGCGCCGTACGTGCGGCTGCCCATACCGCCAGCACACCCGCGCCGGCGGGCAGCACCAGCACGCGTTCGCCGCGGGCAATCTCTGCGTTCCGCGCAATCAGCAGTTCCGCCATAGTAGGGCACGCGCGGCGTTCGCTGCCGGGCAGAGGCGCGGCCTTGATCATTTGTTCATCGAGCCGGCACTCGGTCAAGGGGGGCAGCGCCGGCACGGCTGATTTCTTGGCTGACATAAGCTCCTTGTATATGTGCAAAAGTGTTTGACCAACCAGGCGATGGTGATTATTATAACGTCACATTCTGTTAACGGAGAAATCCTTGCTTCGCAACCTGATTAAGGCGATGCGGCCCAAACAATGGGCCAAGAACGTATTTGTCTTTGCTGGTGTGCTTTTCGATGGGGGCGCGCTAGACCTCACGCGCGTCATCCGCAGCCTGGTTGCTTTCGGCATTTTCTGTCTGGTATCGAGCGCTATTTACCTCATCAACGACCTGGTGGATATCGAAAAGGACCGCCAGCATCCGATTAAGCGCCAGCGCCCGCTGGCTTCGGGTGCGCTCCCGCCGTGGGCAGCTATAACCGTTGCGGTTATCCTCCTGCTCGTTTGCCTGCCAGGCGCCCTTGTATACGACCTGAGTTTTGGCATCGTCACAATCGCCTATGTGCTCTTGATGCTGGCTTACGATTTCTGGCTCAAGCACATCGTCATCCTGGATGTGATGGTGGTGGCCGCCGGCTTTCTGCTGCGTGTGCTGGCAGGGGCGCTGGTGGTACACGTCTCGCGCTTTTCACCCTGGCTGTATATCTGCACGACCTTTCTAGCTCTCTTTATCTCCATCAGCAAACGCAGGAATGAGCTGGTGCTGCTGGCGGGCAACGCCAACAGCCACCGCTCCAGCCTGGACGAGTACTCGCTACCATTTTTGGATGATATGTCCTCGCTGGTAACCACTGCTACAGTGGTTTCATATTGCATCTATAGTTTTGCCGCGCCCAACGTGCCGCAGAACGGCACTATGATGTTGACGATCCCTTTTTTGCTCTATGGCATCTTTCGTTACCAGTACCTGGTGCGTAACAAGAGCCTGGGAGGGGCGCCCGAGGATCTAGTCCTTGGAGACAAACCTTTGCTCGCTACCTGCCTGTTGTGGGCGCTCACGGTCGGCATCGTTATCTACTGGCCTATCTAGGTTCAGGAATATATCAAAGCACAAACGGGTGAGCCCTGGAAACAGAGCTCACCCGTTGTATTGTTGCAATAAACGAGCAAATTAACGCTTGGTATATTGCGGGGCCTTGCGAGCGCGCTTGAGTCCGGGCTTTTTACGTTCCTTGGCGCGGGCATCGCGCGTGAGGTAGCCAAGTTCGCGCAGCCTGGCCCTGGATTCAGGGTCGGAGACAACGAGCGCGCGGGCCATCGCCATGCGCACAGCCTGTGCCTGGCCTGTTACGCCACCGCCGGCCACCACTACGGTGATTGCGAAACGATTTTCATTGCCGGTCGCACGCAGTGGCTCGGTAGCCTGTGCCAAGTCGATCTCGCGCGAGAAAAACTCATTTGCCGGCTTGCCGTTGACCACAAAAGCGCCTTCGCCGGGCACCATACGCACCCTGGCAACCGAAGTCTTGCGACGACCGACTGCATAGAAATATTCAGATGGCACCTGATTCCCTCCTTGGGAGCCCGCCGCCATGCGCCGGGCAATACACCTGTTACTCGTTAATCGTCAGCGGTTTGGGCTGCTGCGCGGCGTGCGGATGCGTCGGGGCAGCGTAAACCTTGAGTTTCTTGATCATCGCCTTGCCCAGCTTGTTCTTGGGCATCATCCCGCGAACAGCTTCCTCGAT
>JAJFUJ010000074.1 GCA_021372475.1 Chloroflexota bacterium
TATATCACCTATGAAATCAAGCTGCTGCCGGCCGGCTGCAAGGCACGCTGCGACTATCACCTTTACATAACCAGAGAACGTTTTAATGCATTAAAGGAGGCCACGATGAACGCCAGCGATTTACGTGAGGAATTCAAGTACAGCCTGAGGGCTTCGGATAAAAAGGTGACGCTGGTGGATATGCCAGCGCTGCCGTTCCTGATGTTCGACGGCGCCGGCGACCCGAATACCTCGCCGGATTTCCAGGACGGCATCAACGCTCTCTATTCGTTGACCTACACGGCCAAGTTCACCCTGAAAGCGCGCGACCCGGCGCTCGATTTCAGCATTATGACCCTCGACGGCCTGTGGAGCACAGCGCGCCCCGAGGATATCTACGAAAAGAGCAAGTTGAGCTGGACGCTGCTCATGATGCAGCCGCGCTGGATGACGCCGCAGCTGGTGGAGGAGATGAAGGCGGAGGTGGCGCGTAAACGCCCGCTGGAGGCGCTGGCGCGCGTGCGCCTGGAGACCTTCGCCGAGGGATTGGCTGCTCAGATATTGCACATCGGTCCGTACGACAGCGAGCATGAGACGGTAAACCGGCTGACGGAGTGGATGGCTGCCAACGGCTACGAGCAGAACGGCCGCCACCACGAGATCTACCTCTCCGACCCGCGCCGCGTGCCCCCTGAAAAGTACCGCACGATTATAAGGCATCCGGTAAAAACAATAACCGCCTAACCAACGAGGAACGCATGCAAAAGTTTGTCATAACTCGCGACGATTCGGTGTATGAGGCTTTCCCGGATGTGGCTCTGACCCCCTCGGGCAAGCTGGTGTGCGTTTATGCCGAGTGCACCCATCACGCCGACCGCTCGTGGACGCGCATCATGCGCATCGAGTCGCCCGACCGCGGCCGCACCTGGGGCAACAAGATTCCGCTCACATGCGCGACGCACGGTCTGCCCAATTGGAACTGCCCGCGCATCAGCGCCTTGCACGATGGGCGCCTAGCCGTGCTGGTGGACCTGATTTACGGCGTGGGCGAGGCGGGCGGGCGCATCATGCTGCTCACCAGCACGGATGAGGGCGCCACCTGGAGCGCACCGCGCGAGACGCCGGCGCGCGGCATCGTGCCCGATAGGCTGCTCGAGCTGGCCAGCGGGCGCTGGATAATCGCCTGCCACGACAAGGAGGAGGAAACCGGCTACCTGGTGCAGCGCCTGTGGTACTCGGACGACCGCGGCGCGACCTGGCAAGGGCCGGTGCTCGTGGGGCGCCAGGAGGGGCTCAACCTGTGCGAGGCGTCGCTCCTGCCGGTGGGCGATGCGCTGGTAGCGTTCATGCGCGAGAACTCGGGGCAGGGCTGGGATTGCTACAAAGCCATCTCGCGCGATGGGGGCCTCACATGGGGTGCGCCGATTGCCTTCCCGCTGCCGGCCTGCCACCGCCCCGCGGCCGGGTTGCTAGCCAACGGGCAGGTGCTGATCACGCACCGCTACATGCAGGGAGGCAAGGGCTGGACCGGCTGGTGGACGCAAAACACCTTTGCTGGGCTGACGGATGTGGAGTCGGTGCTGGCTGAGACGCGCAGCGGCGCACATACGCGCATCCTGCCGCTCGATTTCGACCGCTCTCCCGCGAGCGACACGGGCTACACCGGCTGGGTGCAGTTCCCCGACGGCGAGATTTACGTGGTGAACTACATTATGGACGATGCCCCCAAGGCGCAGATTCGCGGGTACGCGCTCGGGATGGAAGATTTTGTATTACTTGATAGCATGGAAAGCCTTTAATATAACGCTTGTGGCGCGTGACACCTAGCCGGTACGAGGTAAGTAAACGTATGACCAGGATGGATCGAGTTTTCTTATGGCTCGTTTTTGCGCCGGTGCTACCCATTCTGCTGTTTCTGGCGGGGTGGTGGGGTAGCCTGCCCTTGGCGCCGGAGAACAGGATAGTTGTGTTTTGCCTGCTCGGACTGGCGCTGGGGATTGCCGCCGATTTTCTGTTCCTCAAAAAGCTGCTGGCCAGGGGGTATCAGCAACCCCTGTGGCTGCTGGCAGGTGTGTACGGCTTTTATATGATAGGCCTCTTCGGTTTTCAGATGGGCGTGCCGCTCCTGAATGTGCTGCCGGGGCTGGTGGCCGGGTTCTATGCCGGGCGGCAGGCGCTGTTGGCAGGCTGGGACGAACCAACTCAACGCCTCCGGCTGCGCCAGGTAACACGGTTCAGCCTCGCGGTGCTGGCGGTCATCTGCGCTGTTTCGGCCTGGTTGGCCCTCAGCGACCCGACCACCGGGCGCAACCTGCAGGGCATGCTGGGTTTGGAACAGGAAGTCACCAGACCTATGCTGTGGGGCATTATCCTCATCGGCGGGGCGCTGCTGCTCGTGCTGCAAGTTATCCTCGTCAGGCTGGGGGCGCGGCTAGCTCATAGGTTACCTATTGCGTACGATAGCTCACCGGCGTACAGCCGGCGAGTAAACTAACAAGCAGGATGGTAGTGAGGATGCGCAACAGCGTGTTATCCTTTCGATCAATGACAACCACATTGTACCAAGACGGCCAGCACGCTACAATCGTTCCATATCTGATGAATCGTTGCAGCACTTAGCGTGCGCGGAGTATGAGGCGTTTGGGGGCGCGTTTGTTGAACGCTATGATGCGCTCAATTATGCAAGAAGGATGATGACCAAGCCGGATTTCAGCATATTGCTGATGGATGATCAGGGGCACACCGATCTTGCAAGGAAAAGTTTGCCGGACTAGAGCACGCCGCCCGTTGATCAACGGGCGGCATACGGCGTGCACTTTAACGCCAGCGTAAGGTAATCGGTTATTAGAACACCAGCGTCAGATAAGCGATCATGTTCCCAATAGCGATTGAGGCATTCGTGTCCACATACTCCAGGGTAGTTGGATAGACACCCAGCGGGACGCCATCCGGGTCGGAGAGCGTGGCTGTGTTGAGGCCCACCGCAGTCGAGGCTGCCGTCGCTTTGGGCGTGAAGGTAATCGTGGCCAGCAGGATATCATCGCCCACCTGGACCGGCGTCAGACTTGCCTGGCTATAAGCAAAGGTGATAGTGCCTGCAGCATTGTCGTAGGTGTTCTGGTCAACTTGCTGCGCCAGCAGATCCCCGCCCAATACCAGACTCTTGACCTCTAGTTTACTTGCGTCAAAAGTAAGTTGCACCTCGACGCCGTGGAGGTTGGTAGACTTGGCAACCACCTGGGCGGTGATGGCCTGGCCCACAATGGCAGTATCGCTCGCGAACTGCACGGCCAGCGCCTCGCCATCGGCAACGATCGGCGTGCCGGTTAACTCACTCAGCTTGGGGGTGCTATCAGGCCCGAAGACAATCGTCAGCAAGCCATCTGCATCAGCTAGCGGGGTAGCGCCGTCATTGTCTTTCACCGGCCTCCAGGCTGAGCCAGCATAATACCACGCGACATCGCCCGGAGTCGCCCCGCTCAGCACCACGCTAAGCGTGGCGGCCGCGTCGGTCGAGCCCGTGACCTGGACGTCGTAGAAGGCAGTGCCGGAGCCAATCACTCCACCTTCCGCCTCAACCGGGTTGTCTGCGTACTTGGCCAGGGTAACAGCGGCCGTTCCGCTGCTGCTCAAAGTGGCCGTCACTTCACTACTGGGCAAGGCTACCACCTCGCCGTCGGAGAGCGTATCGGAGGCCACTTCCTCAGCCGCAGCGCCAATCCAGGGATCATAGTCCACATTGCCCGAGACCATGGCCGCGATTTCGGTGCCTACAGACGTGCCCCACCAGTTGTTAGTGGCATCGATCCTATCAGCCGCCTGGTCGCCATAGCTAGCAGCTCCGAAGGTGGTATTACTATAGATATTGTTAAAGTGAATCCCAGGGGAAGCTGCCGCATCACTACCCCAATTTATGGTCTCCCCGTCCGGCAAACTGCTTATCCAGAGCCCCAGGCCTATAGGGTTGTCTCGAATTGTGTTGTTTGTAATCTGGTTGCCGCTTGCGGAGCCGAACATGTAGATTCCCCAGTTGTCATTTTGCGTGTTGTACACTTCGTTATCGGTAATGGAACAGTTCTTGCCTGCATTGATTTGAATGCTCCCACCACCGTCACTCCAATCTACACCCTTTTGCCAGGTATCGTGGACGATATTCCCGCTAATGACATGACCCTCGGTTACATCGTATCCACTGACGCCATAGTCCATGACCAAGATGCCCATTCTGCCGGTATCGTACACGGTGTTGTTCGCGATGGTGGCGTTATCAACCGTCTTGGTAGCATCCCAATCCCAAACGATGATGCCGACCCCTTCCCATGCTGCGGTCGTCCCGTGGATCAGGTTGTTCTTGATTGTGACGCCGCTTACTCCATACGCATTGATGCCATTATTTAGTCCGTTGGTTCCATTCACCTCAAAACCATCAACCGTCACGCCGTCTTGTGTTATCAAAACGGCTCCATATGGCCAGGCCACTCTTTCGGCCGAAGGCTTGATAGTAGCCTGGCCCGGCGCTTCTGCTTTGAGCGTTAGGTTGGCCGTGTTTATGGTTACCAACTCGTTGTACGTCCCCGCCGCCACGTTGATCGTGTCGCCAGCGGAGGCGGCATCGATGGCGGATTGGATAGAGGCGTACCCGTCCGCTCCATTGGTCACTGGGGCAAAGCTCACGCCGGCCGGCGACGCAGCATCCAGCCAGGGGGTAAACGTGAAACTGGCATAGTTATTTGCCTGGATGTAGTCACCCTGTAACCCCTGGTTGAAGGTGTTGATATTAACATCGCGCAAATACGCTGCCGGCCCGCTAACGGAACCCCACCAGTTGTTGGTAATATCACGAATGCCATCGGCATAGAACAATACCGAGCCGTATTCATTATTGGTGAAGGCATTGTTGTGGGCAGTCAGGTCAGCATTTGTCTCAATACCGCGGTAGCTTTGATCAATTGTATTACCAGTCACGGTCAGCAGGGCATCATACGTGCTGATTCCCGAGAAGCTATTGTTGGATATTATGTTGTTAATGATGCTGACACCTGTGCACCCATTTTCAATTCGTATACCTGTATATGACGTGCTGATTATATTATTATCGATGACCAGGTTATCCGCATCAGGCTGGCCGTGAATGGCGCTGTAGTTTCCCGGACAGTTTCTTATGGTGTTGCCGGATATGTTTTTCACCCCGGATACATTACCCAGGTTGATGCCGTCGTAGGCTGCGCCATCGATGATATTGCCGGTAATAGTTACATCAACAGGTCCCCAGAACTCCATCGGCCTGGTTGTATCGGTCAAGCTGTTGCCGGTGATGACGAGGCTACCATTGTTATTGGCAACGATACCGCCGAAGGATTGCCCTGAAATCACGTTGTTCGATATTGTGGTAATACCGGTTATGCCAGGAGGGCCGTCAAACTGCACAGCTCGAGCTCCGCCGGTGATGGTATTATTGCTGATAAGATTGGCAGATGCACCCACGCTTGCCTGCATATAAATCGCATAGAGGTTCCCGGTGCCGGAGGTAGCCATTGTAATCGTGTTGCCATCTGCTAAAGAGCCGCCGCCTATTGTGTTGTTTGTACAATTGTTATCCAGCCCTATGGCTGTATCATCTGTCCCTGCGGCAGGACCGTTGATGATATTACTCGATACGGTGTTGTTGCTGGCAGTATCCAGGCTTATAGCTCGCCTAATATTATCCGTCAAGGTGTTCCCAGAGATACTGCAAAAATCTGCATCGCCTAGGTAGATGCCGTAAAAACAATTAGAGATAGTATTATCGGTGACCTGTACATTATCCGAATTGTCAACGATAATCCCCACAGCCCCCCATTCAGCGCTGCGGGTATGATCTCGAACCGTATTGCCACTAATAGTGCCGGTGGCTCCGTCCCCAACTGAAATGCCGTTGAGCGGCAACGCTGAGCCTGTCAGGTCGTTGTTGTTGATGGTTACCACGGGGTCGGCTTCCGCTGCGCCATCTCCATTGACAGAGATGCCGTCCCTGGTATAACCGGTCAAGGTATTATCCTCAATGCTCAGCGCCGAGTCGCCGTAAACCCTGATGCCCCAACTCTGATACTCAACCTGTTCGAATCCCTGTATCGCACAGGAATAAGAACCTGCTTGTTCCCCCTTCACATCCCGAAAGAACACCCCGATTAAGCCAGCAGTGCCTGCAGTCTTGGGCTGATTGTTGGCATCGATAGTAAACCCCTGAATCCTGATAGCAATCGTCCCGCTGGTTGGATAAGCCGCTACAATATAGTCCCAGGTGCTTCCTTGAGATACGGTGCCGGACCGCGTCCCAGGAGCTTGGATAATGGTACTGCCCTTACCCGCACCTACAAGGGCAAGTGGTTTCTGTATCAGAATCTGCTCCGTGTAGGTTCCCGCTGCCACGTTGATCGTATCGCCGGCGGAGGCCTTGTTGATCGTGTACTGGATTGTCCTGCAGGGACTAGCCTCTGTGCCGCATGCCTCAACGTCCGTCCCTGCCGTACTGACATACAACGTAGCCCCCTCTGCCGCTATTGACCCCGCGGCCACCAGGCCCATGCTGAACAGCAGCGCCAAGACCAATAACACCCTCCAGAATTTGCCTTTCATGCTATTTCCCCCTTCACGTTTCGCTGAATGACCCTCTCTTTTGCCTGAGAATGAGCCACTCGTGACTCATCCAAAAGATCTAAACCTTCCGCAGTCCAGCTTTTTCTCGCTAGTCCCTCTTCACAAGTCCCGGCTGAGGCCTTGCCGCGGCTGCTTCCCTAGCCCAGGGCTGCCCTGGCTCAGCCGCGCACGAATTGCGCCGGCATGCACTCGGAAAAGCCATACTGAGCGCCTGCTGGGTTGCTTGCGCCAGCGACTGGTTTGTGCTGGCAATATGCCGTTCATAACACTTTTGAAATAGTACGCCAACCGGTAATTGCTATACAGAAACTAGTGGGGGTGTTTAGCGGGTTGGTCTGCAGCCTCAGGCGCTGCGTTTCAGCCAAGTTTAGCCGCAATTAGTAAATATTTTATTTTATTGTGCGGTAAAACTCCTATTGATCAATTATTATAACATAATTCTTCGTTTGTCAATAGCAAAGTGATACAAAACAGATATAGAACTTGCCTACTTTGTTTAGATGCATCTGATTACATAATAAAACTCATATTATTCCCTAGTTTATTATTAAGATATTTCTATAGCAATAAGATATTATATATTTTAATTATATTTATACTATATTTTAATATTTATATTATAATCATTATTTAATCGAATTTTAATATTTTGCCTCGCCCCGTGACTTGCCTATAGTAACCTGTAGAATGTATTCCGAAACGATGAAGATAATTGTTCCTCCTCCTCGTCTCCGGCGGGCGCGTTTGAGCGCGCTGCTCTGTGCACCATACGCCATTTGCTGGGTTGCCGCGGCGTTAGCGCTGCTTGCCTACCTCCTTACCCTACAATGGGGCATCAGCTCGGGCGGTTCACCCTATACCACCGATGTCGGCGAGATTCAAAACGCCCTGCCGCGCTGGGGCACCCTGCACTACTCTGGTTATCCGCTCTATACGCTGCTGGGTTCGTTGGTAGTAAGTGCACTGCACCTGGTGGGCATCGCGCCTACGGCCGGCAGCTCGCTCTACTCGGCGCTGTGGGGCGCAGCAGCGATAGGGCTTTTGGCGGCGCTCGCGCTCGAACTGGGTGCGCCGCGCTGGGCGGCCTTGGCCGGCGCTTTGATCGGCGGCGCTTCGCTCTCCTTCTGGGTCAACAGCAGCCTAGCCGAGGTGCACACGATGACCATGGCATTGACGCTGGCCAGCCTGTTGTGCGCGCTGCGCCTGCGCCGCAATCACACCCGTGGCAGCTTGCTGTGGCTGGTGTTCTGGTTCAGCCAGGCGGTGGCGCATCAACGCGCCGCTGGGTTGCTGATTGTGCCGGTGCTGATCCTCTGCTGGCGGCAGTGGCGCCTGGCGCTGCGCAATATTCTGCCGATCCTTGGCATATTCGTTATCGCGTTTCTAACCTACCTCTACCTGCCGATTCGTGATTGGATGGGCGCTGACTGGACCTTTGGGCAGGTCGGCACCTGGCAGGGCTTCTGGCGCATGCTGCTGGATACCAAGGTGGAGCGGGTGGTGACTGTGCCCGCCAACCTGGGCGAATGGTGGGAGCGCATCCGCCTCACCTTGGGCTTGCTGGCGGAGGACATGCCGCTGCCCCTGATGGCGCTCGGCCTGGCAGGTTTGTGGCTAGGGTTGCGGCGGCGGGATACGGCCGTCAGCCTGGCGCTCACGGCAACAGCGCTGGGATATGCGGCGGTGATGCTGGTCGTATGGGAAGGCACGGTTTCGGATGCCCTGCTGGCCGTCAAACTGCCGGTGGCGCTGCTTGCGGCGCTGGGCCTGGGGCTGCTGGCCGGCGAAGCCGGCAGACGTTGGCGGCAAATGCTGCCGGTCAGCGCCGCGTTGTTAAGCGCGGTCATCATCTATTTAGGAATCAACCATGCACCGCAGGTGCTCGCGATTACGCGCGACGACTCTATCCAGGCGACGCTCGCAACCGTCCGTTCAGCCGAATTCGCTCCCGGCCGGGTAACGCTGCTGGTACCCTGGGGGCACGACTACTGGGCGCTGCGCTATGCCCAAAGCTATGAGGGGCAGTTCAGCGGGATAACCATCGTGGATCACAATGCCGACCCTGCGCAGTACGCGAGCGATGGATTCATCTATACCTTATCCAAGGATTTGAACGTGTTGCCGCTCGACTGGTGGCAGCAGCGCCTGGACGATGTGCAGCTCGATTCTGCCGGCGCGGGGATGGTGCGCATTGCCAGCGCAGCCACTAAAAAGCCGCAATTCATCCCGAAGAGGGTCAGTTTTGACCTCGGCAACGGCATCGTCATCCTGGGGGTGCGCCTGGAGACGCTGGAGGAAGGCGAACGCCTGCTGAGCATTATTTGGCAGGCCTCCGAGCCGGTTGAGGAGGATTATGCCGTGGCCGTGCATCTCGTTGGCACGGCTGCGGATGGCAGCACGGAGACAGTCGTGGGGCAGGCGGATAGCGCCAACCCGGTGGACGGCTTGTATCCTACCTCGCGTTGGCAGCAGGGCGAGATCGTGCGGGATGACTACCTGCTTGCAGCGCCGGACGATGCACTGGTCCAGTCAATTGAGCTGGGCATGTATCGGCAGCTCGCTTCCGACCAGTTCGCCAATACGAATTGGATGATGATTCCCTGGCAAATGGCAAACGATGCCGATTGGGGAGTAAATAAATCGGCAGGGAACAACGCTTGTCCCTGCCGAGTGACAACCGATAATTGATGGCAGATAAAAAAGCAGTACGCTGGGCCCCCAGCTCAGGCGGCCCGGGCTGTTTTGAGCCGTTCGCTCACCTTTTGGCGCAGCCTGCTTTCGGCCAGTGCGACCTCCTGCGGCAGCACATACTCCACCAGCGTGAGACGCCCATGCTTGGCATTGTACGGGCAGTTCAATGATGCCTTGAGGCGGTAAACCTGGCGACATTCGGCGCAATAGCCGATTGCGGCCACCGCACCGCTCTGCACCAAACGCGTGCGATCGTCCTTAACCTGGCTGACAAGTAGGTAGCGCGGTTGGAAATCCCGGATTACCTGCTGTTCGTTAGCAGGGACGCCGGTAATAAAAGAGGTCAAGCTATCCTTGCTGGGCGAGGTGCTGATGATATCCTCGATATGCTCCTCGACCCAGGCGAGGTAGGCTAAGTGCGTGATCAGCGCCTTATCCTTATCCTCAGCCTTGGTATAGGCCTTTTCGAGTTTTTCAAACACGGTGATTTGCTTCATCGCCAAATCTGAGCGCTCGGATGCACTGGAGCGTTTGGCCAGCTCCGCATAAGCTGGCTGAAGCGCGAGCAAATCGGGCAGCACGATATCATCCGCGCCCACCTTTTCAGCCGTAGCGAGATGCCCTTCCAGAAGCCCCAGCTTGTCGCGTTCGGGAGCGAGCTTGAGCGCCTCTGTGTAGTCAGACAGCGCTTGCTGCGCGTCGATATCGCTATGGCGCCTGGCTCGGGCGGCATAGCGCTGCCAAAGCGGGGTTTTATACAGACCAGCGTAAATCGCCAAACCCATAAAAATAACGCCGGCGGAAATAAGCAGGGGTGCAGCCCAGCGAGTTACCGGGTTTGCGGCTGCGGTGGTGAGGAGCAGCAGGGCAGTGCCACTAAGCGCAACAGCTACGAAAACACCGAGCGCTATATATACAAGCCGCGAGACTGCGCCCTCGCCGGGCAATAAATCGGCGCCGCACTGGGAGCAGGTATCGCTTGTGGATGGGTTGACGGTTGTGCAACGGATGCAGGTAATCATACCGACCTCCTGATGTCGACTCCGGATAACGGATATTGATTCCCCCTGCAACGGTAAACCGCGCACCCAGTCTAGTTAAGCGTCCACCCCCAACCAAAACACACAAACTCAGAGATAATTGCCAATGCAGCAATTATCACCTATCAAAATTATATGCAGCAAAAACATGAATGTAAAGCGCTATTATACTGGCATCTCGCACGATAACCGCTGCAATTGGCCTACTTATGGCAGGCAGCATGGACTAGTTCATTTGGCGTAGCCATATACCCACACCAGCCCGCGGCAGAGAAAGCAACAGCCACCATCGGCTTGAGGATAATTGGGTTGGCGTTGCCCAGTGCTTGCAGGCATCGCGCATAAGGAGCGCGTATTCGCAGTTACCGAGACGGGATGCCCAGCTTATAACACAAAACGACAGCCTTTGCCGCCGTCGTTTTGTGGTTTGTGCAGGGAGCGTGTTCACCCTGACGCCCGCGTCAACTCGGCATTAGCTCGCCCAAATCTCCTGTTCCAGCTCGCCTAGCTTATCCGCCTCGCCCTCAACCATATTGTAAACGTGTTCGGGGCCAGGAAAGGCGCCGGAGCGTACCTCACTGCAATACTCGCCAAAGGCGCGTTTCATCTCCTCCGCCAGGTGGGCGTACTTTTTGACGAATTTCGGGGTAAATGCCTGAAAGAGCCCCAGCAGGTCCGATACAATCAGCAGTTGGCCGTCCACATCCGGGCCGGCGCCGATCGAATAGACCGGGATGGTCAGGTGCTTGTGGATGAGCGCGGTCACCTCCGGGCTGACGGCCTCCACCAGCAGGCAGTGCGCGCCCGCTGCCTCGACGGCCATGGCATCCTTGATGACGTGGCGGGCGGCCTCGACAGTGCGCCCCTGGGCTTTGAATCCGCCCAACTGTCCCGATGACTGTGGTGTAAGGCCGATATGCCCGAACACCACAATGCCGGCCTCGGCGATGGCGTGAATCTGCCTGGTGACGCGCACGCCGCCCTCGAGTTTGATGGCATCGGCGCCGGCTTCCTTGAGGAAGCGGCCGGCGTTGCGCACGGCGTCTTCAACCGAAGCCTGATAGCTCATAAAAGGCATGTCGCCGATGACAAAGGTGTTGGGCGCGCCGGTGCGCACGGCGCGGGTGTGATGCAGGCACTGTTCCATCGTCACCGGCACGGTGCCCTCCAAACCCATCACGCACATCCCCAGCGAATCGCCCACCAAGAGCATATCCAATCCGGCCGCTTCAGCCAGGGCTGCGGTGGGCGCATCGTAGGACGTGATCCAGGTGACCTTTTCACCTTTTCGCTTCATCTGCTGCAGGTCGTAAATCGTCTTCTTTTTGGGCATGATTGCTCCTTTGAACGAATAGGATGTTGCCTTGTGCACTTTATCTATTGAGGGATACGCCAGCCCCCGCCGACGTATAGCAACTGACCGGTGAGCCAGCGCGCCTGCTCGGAGGCTAGATAGACGATGACATCCGCCACATCGCGCGGCTGGCCGATGCGCCCAAGCGGCGTACCATGGGCGATATCGGCCTCCCCTTCAGGGGTGATATAACCCGTTTGGATCGGCCCAGGCGCTATATTATTGACGGTAATGCCGTATTTGCCAAGTTCGGCCGCGGCGGAGCGGGTGTAGGATTCGATGGCGTGTTTGCTGGCCGCATAACTGACGTTGGCGGTGTGGGCATGCGCGGCATCGGCGCTGATGTTGATGATGCGCCCCCAGCGCGCGCCGCGGGCGAGATAGCGCTGCACATATTCGCGCATCAGCAAGGCGCAGGCGCGGGCGTTGATCTGCATATGGCGGTCGATTTCATCGGCGCTCACCAGGCGCACCGGGAAGCCCTCTTCGCAGGCCAGCGCCGGGTCGAACGTCTCCTGCACGCAATGCGTATGATTGGTCACCAGGATGTCCACGGGGCCGAGGCGCGACTCGCATACATCGAACAGATGGGGGATGGCCGCGGCATTGGCGAGGTCGGCTTCCTGCGCCAGCGCCTTGACTCCCAACGAGCGGATATGCTCGATGACTGACCGGCTGTTTTGCTGCTGATTCGCTTCATAAAGCTGCGCTCCCCCGATCCCCTGGCGACGGGCAGCGCGGTGCTCCTCGGCAGTAAAGCGCGGCAGAGGGCGGTAGTAGGTGACGAATATGCTGGCGCCCTGTTCTGCCAAGGCAAGCGCAGCCGCGGCGCCGATGCCGTGGTTGGCACCGGTGATAAAGGCTACTTTACCGGAGAGCTGAGGATCAATCATGTCGCCTCCCAAGCCAAGACAATACTAGCGCATAGCTGCCCGTTTGCCAAGCATGGCCAGCATGTTGCGTCAAGCCCGACGTATGCTAAGGCTCAAACCTCACCGCCGGTATGAACCGATTCCGACGCTAGTTCGTCCAGGACGTCGGCGAGCGTTGCCGGGGCGGTAACCATCACATCGTGACCGTAGGCCAGCTCTCGAACGGGCCAGCCGGCAGCTTTAGCCTGCTCGGCAAAGACTGCCATATAAGGAGCCAGCGGTCCCTCGGTGCACAGAACATAAGCATGCGCAAACTGGGCGTCCCAGGCGCTGCCCGTGCGTACAGGCTGCGTGTACGTCGCGATAGGCTGCGGCACCATGCGCGGCGCCATCCATTGCTTGAGAAACTGGTCGTTGATGCCCAGCAGGTCGACAGGCGGTGGACGGCGGATTGTCCCCCCCGAGGCCAATTCGGCTTCGATAATCTTCTTTTCGGCATCCGGCCACAGGTCGAACTCGGTTTGGCCCGTTTGCGGCAGATAGGCATCCAGGTAAATCAGGCCGGCAATGCGCTCAGGAACGCGGGCTGCTGCTTATGTAATGACGATAACGGCGTTGCAGTGGCCGACCAGGATGACATCGTACAAGTCTTCGTAAAACAAGACGTTGACGATGTCCTGAACGTGAAGCTCCAGATCGACCACGCGATCGGCCAGATGGGAGCGTTCTCCCAGGCCGGTCAAGGTAGGCGCGTACACCTCATGGCCCTCGGCGCGCAAGAGGCGGGCGACCTGCTTCCAGCACCAACCGCCTTTAAACGACGCGTGCACCAGGACGAATGTTGACATTGTAGGCCTCCTTTGGCTATCCGAACTCCGCTTCTCAACCTGGAAATACTGAATATGATTGGTAGAAACGCATAAAAGGAGCAATTAGCAAGGTGTTGGCGCTTTGAAAGGTGCCTTGAGAGCTGCCTTGCAGGACGGGAAGCGCTCGGTGCCCGGGGGAAACCGCGCGCTGTTTTTGAGGAGGGAGTAAGCCGGGACGGCTGCAATAGAAACTAGTCGCGGAGCGGGCGCGCAGCCAACATAAACTGTCGGCACACATGCTCAACAAGCATGAGCCCAGCAGAGAGGCATTTTTGCAGTGTGTGAAGCGAATCCGCATCGATCACCCCGCACCACACCCGCACACCTATACGATGATTATAAATAGTAACCAGCAGCCTGTAAATATCCTATACGTCGAGAGTGTGGAAAATGCCTTACTAAAAGATGACCGAGCGCCTCGGCAGACGAGTTTCAGCTCGAAGGCTCAGCATTTTGTTGTGTTCAGGGCGCCAAAACAGGTATCCAGGCGGCGCCCTCACCCTAACCCTCTCCCACTGGGAGAGGGTTAGGGTCTCCGCAACTCTTTTCAACACCCCCCAATACGTCGCCATGAGAATTTGGCTGCAGATACGGAATACAGCCAATACCCAAAGGATTCTCGCTATTGAATAGCGCTCGGCTTGCGCTCAGACGCCCGAAGGCATCGGCTGTGGTGCACGGGTAGGACCGACGAGGCGCAGCCTGCCGTGCGCATCGAATTTAAGGCGGTCGATGTTCACCACGCGGTCGCCCGAAGGCTTCACAGGGTCGGCATGGGTGTGGTACACGCAGAACAACTCGCTGCCATCCGGCGAAGCGACGATCGAGTTGTGTCCTGGCGACGAGACGCCGATTTCCAGGTTGGTTGAGGCGATCGGGTTGGCGCGGCTCTTGGTCCATTTGCCCAGCGGATGGCGCGCCGAAGCATACCCGATGCCATAGTGTGCGGCAAAGGTGCTATTGCCCGAATAAGTCATGTAATACACGCCGTTATGCCTGATGACGGAGGGCCCTTCGTTGCAGCGGTTGTGCGCCCAATCCGCATGTTCCCACATCTGGCTGGCCTGCAGTATCGGCTTGGGCTCGGTTTCGAGCGAGGTCAGGTCGCCGGTGAGCCTTGCGCCATAGATGATGCCGTAGCTGTAACCGGCGCGTTCGCCGTTGCGCGAAAAGTAAAGATAGGGCGTCAGGTCGTTATCGATGAACAGGTGGCTGTCGATCGCGTTATAACCGAGGTCAAACCAGGGCGCGCGAACATCGTGGAACGGGCCTGCCGGCGTATCCGCGACGGCGATAGCCAGCAGCAGGCGAGTCGGGTTCGAGTTGCGCAGTCTGCCGGAATAAGTCAGGTAAAAACGCCCGCGGTAAGCGCATACCTCCGGCGCCCAAAAATAACCGTCGGCCCAGGCATAAGGGCTGGTGCGCCATACCCAGCCGCGCTGGGTCCAGTGGACCAGGTCAGGTGAGGTATAGTAACGAAACCCCTCATAGTGATCAGTGGTGCCGTAAAGGTAGTAAAGCCCGCTGTGACACAACACAAACGGATCACCCATGTGAATCACAGCACCCCCGGCTGATTCGTTGCACACTGGATTGGTGAAGGTAGCACTAACACTCATCAAGAGCCTCCATTCAATCGGTTGTAGAAGGGCTCTGGTTTAAGTGGTTCAGGCGTCAGAAATTGATTCAGCCTCCTTCGGCGTCGGTCAAGTGTTGTTCTAGCCAACGCTCGATGTCTTCGCTTGTAAACTTCCAGGAGCGACCTACCTTTGTGGCCGGTATTTTGCCTTCTTGCGCCCAGGTGTACACAGTAGAAGCCTTAAGCTGGAGATACTCCGCGACTTGCCTGACGCTGAGTATACCATCTTGTTCCATCGCCGAATCCCCCTTTTTGCTTCAACATACGGCTATACGTCGTATCTGCCGGGGAATGATGCCGGGATACTACATCCGACAGGCGGCGTTGCCAGTCGATACGTTGAGATAGCGTGCGTCACATAGAACTATTAGTGCATATAGTACACTAAATGGCGTTGGTTGGCAATAGGCTGTGCACTGTTGGATGGTATATTGTTAAAAAAAACGCTCCTACGAGGAGGGGCGTTTTTACAGAAAATTGATAATAAAGTGGATTATTCTGCGATTTCTTCCTTTAGATGCCTGCCTAGCCAGGCGTCTAAATCCACTTGCCGAAAGCGCCATGTGCGCCCAATCTTGATCGCTGGTATTTTACCATCCTGAGCCCAGGCATAAATCGTTGATTCCTTGAGCTGCAGATAATCAGCCACCTGTTTCACAGTCATTAGCATTGTTTGCGCCATAACAGTACTCCTTTGCAAAATAATAACATAACTTACTTTAGCGCACTTTTTATGAAATGTCAATATACCATACAGGAACCTCAACAGGATATGGATATTACCAGTAAAAGGCAAAATGCTGAATAAGGCAATGTTGGAGCAAAAAGGGGGAGATTTACGGTCTCCCCTTGAAGCAGGTGAATAGGAGCGCGTAGCACTACAGGCGAACCTCTTTGCCTGCAGCAGCCGAGAGATACATCGCCTCGATAATTTGTACGACGGCCGCTCCCTGTTCGCCGGTAATCAGCGGCGGGCGTCCGTTGCGGATTCCTTCGACCCAGGCGGCAATCTCATGGTCATAGCTCGAGCCGGGCAGTGCCTGGTACGGAACCGGTTCCTCGGTCAGCGCATCGGCGGCCTCTGCGAAATAATGCACAGGCAGCTCCTTGCCAAAGGCCTTGTCGTTAAGCTCGACGCCGCCCTCAGTGCCGAAGATTTGCAGCCGCTGGCCATCAGTGCCGTGTCCGGCCCAGGAAGCGTCGATTGTCATCGTAACGCCGTTCTCAAAACGCACAAAGGCGGTCGCCAGATCGTCCACGTCGAAGCGGGCGCCGGCCGGAAAGTGATCAGCACCCCAGCCCCCCAATCCTTTGGCGCGGGGACCGAACTTGGCAAACGTGCTGGCCGAAACCGTCAGCGGTCTGGGGTGGCCCAGGAACCAAAGCGCCAGGTCGAGGATGTGGCAGCCGATATCGAGCATCGCCCCGCCGCCGGCCAGGTCCTTGTTAGTGAACCAGGAGCCGTAGCCGGGGATGCCGCTGCGGCGCAGGTAGGATGCCTTGACGTAATACAACTCGCCCAACTTGCCGGAGGCGATATAGTCATACATAGCGGCGGCCGGGGGGTAAAAACGTGTATGGTGGCCGACGGTGAGGGAGCGGCCGGCTGTTTTGGCGGCTTGCACCATATCCAGCGCATCCGCATAATGCAGCGCCATCGGCTTCTCGCACAACACGTGGGCGCCGGCCTGCAGCGCGGTGATGGTCATCGGCTTGTGGAAGACGTTGGGCACGCACACGGAACCGAGGTCGGGCTTGACGGCGGCCAGCATCGAAGCCGCATCCGGATAGGCGTTTGGGATGCCCATATCCCTGGCGACCTGCCTGGCGCGTTCGAAATTCGTGTCGCACACGGCGGCAACCTCTACATCCGGGACGCTCCGGTAGCCGGGGATATGGCCGTGCACGGCGATTCCGCCGGCGCCAATCACAGCAGCGCGCAATGTTTTAGGCATGTTAGGCTCCTGAATAGGGTATTTGCCCGAATCATAGGAGCAAGCTGAGCGCTGGTCAAGCGCAGGGGAGTAGAAGGTGTGGATACGGATAGGCTGCGGAGCTTTTATCGCTGTTTGCTGAGTGACTTATTCCCTGATAGGTTTATAGGCAGCAGCAACCACGGCACGCTAGGCTTAAAGAGCCGCCTTGTAGTATGATACCCCACATGTGCCGGCAAATCACAAGGCAGGGTCACCCTTAGGAGAATACCCACGTGTCCGAGATCGAAATATCAGTCATCGTACCAGCTTACAATGAAGCCGGATGTATCGCGGATTGCATTAGTGCACTGCTGGAACAGGATATGCCGCCGAATTCCTATGAAGTCATTGTCGTCGATAATCACTCCACCGATAAAACCGCCGAGATTGCAGCGGCTTTCGCAGGTATTGTCGTTGTGTCCGAGGCGCAGCAGCAAGGCATACCTTCCGCCAGGATGGCCGGCATCGCGGCCGCGCGCGGCCGGATTATCGCTACGACCGACGCCGATACCATTGTCCCGCGTAACTGGTTATCCAGCATGCTGGGATGTTATGCGGATACCGACGTCGTTGCGGTGGGAGGGACGGCGTCTTTTCGCAGCGCGCCCAGGTGGCTCAACATCTTGAACAAGTCGCGGAATCGTTCCCTCAAGACGACCAAGTCGCTGCTGGGATTCAACATGTCGTTCCGGAAATCGGCATATACCGCCTGTGGCGGGTACCGCTCTGAGATCAACGTAAATGAGGATTTCTACATATCCAGGCAGTTGGCGCGCATAGGCAAAATCCTCATCCTGGAAGATATCCCGGTGATAACATCGAGGCGCCGCTACGATTCGCCGCTCTGGGTCCTGGAATGGCTGGAGTACATTATCAATGCGGCGACCATTACCCTGTTCAAAAAGGCATACTTGCAAAAATATAGGATCGTTCGCGAGCCCTGAGCTCAGCATGTGCAGTCCTTAGTGACAGTTGGCAAGCCCGCCTATCAGCCGGCAAAAGGCTGCAGAAAGTCCAGCAGTTGGGCGCGAATCAGCGCATCATCGCGTGCGGCAGCCATGCGCAGCGCAGCGACGCGCATCGTGTACAGAGCGTCCGGATGGGCAGCCAGATAGCGGATACGGTCGATGAATTCCGACCGATTGCGGCAAAAGAAGCCGTTGACCCCGTCTATGACCCACTCGTCGGTCTGGCCGACCGGTGTAGTCAAGACAGCGCAGCCGCGGCGCATCGCGTCCATCAATGGCAGCGGCCCGCCTTCCTGCCAGGAAGTACACAGGTAGCAGTTGTGGGAGTCGATTAACGCGATATAGCTTGACAGCGGGCGCACCCGCCAATCAAAGCACAAGTCGCAGGCTTCCCACAATCCGCTGGTTATACGTCGCACGGCGCGCGCCAGGGGCACGTTCTTGCGCGTCGTTCCCCGCCAACCCCGGCTGAACAGGCGCAGCCGCTCCGGTGCGAGCTCGCGCTCCTCGCGCAGGGGCAGATGAGAATTGGAGTTGATGAGAACGCACTGAAAGCCGTCGCGGCCTAAAAGACTCTGCATCTCATGGGAGGTGACGGCCATACGCACAAAATGGCTCAGGTTGCGATAGTTCGGCCGTGCGCCCTTCCAGTTTGCGTGTATCGGGAATATCTCGCACGGGTCATGGATGACAGTGACCGCAGGCGGCAGCTTGCCGTGATGTTTGCCGAACAGCGCTGTGCCCACTCGGTATATCTGCGCCAGAATAGAAGGCGCGAGCTGGCTGTAGCCCCACCAAACGATATCGTACTGGGCGAGGTCGTGCGCAAACACCTCATGGCTGCTGCAGTAGGTGAAGCTGTAACCCTCCCCCAACAGGCGCGCCCAGTATTTGCCCACATTGTGAATTGCCCAGTTGGGGCGATTATACACATACAGGATATGCATCAATGAAAATATCCCTCAATAAATGCTCCTAGGGCGACGCGAAGCGCGCGCCGTTTATGCTAACACAGCCCCTTGTTGCTACTCCATCCCAAACGCTTTTGCGGCGTTTTTCCAATATATCTTACGCAGTACCTCGTCATCCAGGGTGATGCCGTAGATATTCCAGCGCCCCTGGGGCGGGTAGGGCATGTTGGGAGCGTAGCTGAAATACTCGTCGGCGGTCTCCAGGAAGCGGAAGCAAACGCGGTAACCCGCCATATCGGCGCCGTCGGTGCCAAACAGGATGCGGTCGGCGAAGGCATTAAAGAAACGGTGCGCCGAATAGGGCGCGCGCCCCAACTCCGCCACGCGCGCCGAAATGTCCGTGAGCATATTGGGGCAGCGCTCGAGCATCTCGCTCACAAAGCCCAGGTTCTCGGCATAGCAACCGACGTGGGCAGTGATAAAGGTGGTAGCCGGGTGCGCGGCGATAACGCGGTAGAGCGCCTGAATCAGTTCCATGAACTCTGGGAACCTGGGGTCGTAAAAGTGCCACTCTGGGTGGCGCTGCAACTCGTCCCAACGCTCGTTGTTGCCGTTGAGCGGTTTAAAAAAGGCCGTCGGGTCGGCGGTGTGAATCAGCACCGGCACGCCGAGTGCGCCGGCTTTATCCCAGATGGGAGCGATACGCGGGTCATCAGGCATAATCAGGCGCCCTGCAGGATCACGGTAAACCAAGCCCAGCTCCTTAAAGACCTTTAGCCCGCGGGCGCCGGCCTTGACGTCGGTTTCGAACTGCTTGAGCGTGTGCTCCAGCCAGCCTTCGCTGAGGGCCTCCTGCCAGTCGATGTTGCACAGCGTCACAAAGCGCCCCGGAAAAGCCTGATCGAGGGTGCTGATGTTCATGCGCAAGTTATCGCCCCAACCGCCCGAGAGGTTGGCGATACAGCCCACGTTGAGGGCATCCATCTCTCCCAGCAGTTGGCGGAGTTCAGCGGGGTTGGTGCGGTAGCGCTCGGCCGGCAGATGGTTGTGGGCATCCAACGATACAAAGCGGGAGCGGTTGATGGTATGCTGAGGCACCACCAGCTCGACATGCGGAGTAAACTCGGAGAGCAGCAGGTCTTCCGGCATCATACGCCTCCTGACGCGGCTATGCTTGCGACTATTGTAGCGCACTAAAAGCCAAGCCCGCAAGCATAAGGGGCACGCGCAGCGTGCCCCCACAGGCGTAATCTGTGTTGTGTGTGCAGGCAAGCCTGCGCATTCTGTTTACCGTTGGCGAGTTGTGCAAACAAAGAGAGGGCGCGCACAGCGTGCCCTCTACCAGTAAAAAGCTCAGGCGCGGGTGAGAATCAGCTTGAAGCCATCGTCCGTCGGCTGAACATCCACCTCGAGTCCCGCCTTTTCGGCGATGCGGCGCACGTTCTCGCGCGAGGTGACGCTATCCACCAGCACCTCAATCGGAAACTTGCCGACGTCGATTGCCTTGCGCGCCAGAATGACCGGCTGCGGGCAGGAAAGCCCGCGAGCATCGACTGTAACTGCCATTTTATCCTCCTTTATTTCGCTGTGCGTTCGCGCATCGTCAGGCCGATGACCACACACACGGCCAACCCCACAAAGACGGCGACCATTCCCCAGGTGGAGATACCGCCGACCTTCAGCACCCCTTCAGTCACGCTGTCAGGCGTGGCGGCCAACCCAAAGTTGTGCGAGACGGCCGCGCCAGCCAGCATCCCGAGCACGAAAACGCCGGCGTCGCCGTCGCCTTCACCTGCCAGGAAGAGTTGACGCCCCGGGCAGCCGCCGGCCAGCGCAAAGGCTAATCCGGCGAGCACCATGCCGAGGAAATTCCAGAGATGATTGGAGTGCGCCACAGGCTGGGCGGCAAAGCCCAGCTTGAATTGGCCGAGGAGCAGGTTCATCACAAACGCCACGACCAACAGTGCGCCCACGCCGGAAAGCAGGTGGGTATCCTTCATCAGGATGACATCGCGCAGGGCGCCCATGGTGCAAAAGCGGCTGCGCTGCGCCAGAAAGCCGATGATGAGGCCGGCCGCCAGCGAGATGAGCAGCGGCGCGGCCATCGAACCAGGACCGGAGGCGCTGAAAAAGAGCGCGCCGTCCTTGACGAACGAGACGCGGAAGACGGCCAGTAGCAGCAGTACGACCATCAGCACGGGCATAACCCAGCCGGCCGCCGGTGAGGTGCGGTTCGAGCGCCCGAGCGAATAGCCCGACTTGAGGAATGCCACGCCAATGCCTACTCCGACCACCAACCCAGCGATGCCAAGGATGGCATTCAGGTCGCCGCCGGCCAGGCGCAGCAAGGCGCGCCAGGGGCATCCCAAAAAGACCAGTGCGCCGATCATCGCAACCATGCCGAGGATGAAGCGTACCAGCGGAGCCGAACCACTGCGAGCGCGGAACTCGCGAAAGATGAGCGCGGCGATGGTCGCGCCCAGCACCATGCCCATAATCTCAGGACGCAGATACTGGGTGGCTGCGTTGCGGTGCAGGCCGAGGGAACCGACGATATCGCGCTCGAAACAAGCGACGCAAATGCCCATGTTTTTGGGATTGCCTAGGAGCTGCAGAAGCGGGGCGATGATGCCGATGATGGCGCCCGTCACGATGATGCCCCAACGCGAGCTAAAGAAGCGGGTGATACGGTCTCTCATACGGATACCTCCTACAACTGTTGTCTATGCCCTCACGTCCAGCCGGCCGGCCGATCCGGGGCTGGTGTGCAGGTGCCAACAAAAAAGCCGCTGCCAGCGCGCGCCGGCTGCGGCCGTTGGGGAGCTATCCGCGCAGGTTAGCGGGGGTACACCTCCGATGGGCAGTCAGACGCGGGCAGACGGGCCGAAGGATGCCGTCCGGCATCCCTCAAACTGCGTCAAGTACGGCGATGCAGTTGTTTCACGTGCCTCCCTTGTCTCTATAAACTGATGGCGCAAGTATAACAGCGCATAAACAGCCGTCAAGCGGACATGAAAGCCAGAGGGGGGATACATCCGCAGATTTGACCCAGCCTGAACGTATGACGTTCCTCTTTCCTTTTGAGCCGCACTCCACGTCACAGCATTCATCGGGTGGAGTGCGCAGGCTTGGCTGCGCATTCTGATTATCGTAGTCTATACGGGCTGGATTTCAGGGGCATCGCACGCGATACTCCTACAGGCGTAATGTGTGCTATTGCAAACAAAGAGAGGGCGCGCCGCGTGCCCCTACCGTGAACCGCACGAAATATAGTTGGTTGTGGAGTGCGCAGGCTGCCTGTGCATTGCTAACACAGCCGTGACAATAGCGCTGGTTCGTGTATCATTAGCTGCAGCATGCGCAAGGGGGATGGGGTGAACCGTTGGGTTAAGTATGTCTTGATTGGGCTGGGTTTTGGCGTGCTGGATTTCGGCTTTATGGAGTTGGTGTCCCTGATTGCCAGGGGGAGCATTAACGGCGCCGCGCCGGCGCTGCAGGTGCTGGCTGCCGTCGTCCTCTACGGCGCGGTATGGCTGGTATGGCTGATCCCCCTGGCGCCGTTGGCGCTGAGCGAGATGCGCATCTCGGGGAAGCCCAAGCTGGCGGCCCTGACGGGCATCGCCGTATGGGCGCCGGCGATGGCTGGGTATTATCTCACCTACGCCGCCTACCTGCTGCTGATAGGCGCGCCGAATATGGAGCACCTCCTGCTGCGCAACCGGTTTCAACCGAATTACTGGTGGACGGTACGCTGGGCGCTGCAGGGGGTGGTGCTCGGGCAGTTCCTGGAATGGGTAGGGGCGGCTATCGTGCTGGGAGCGGCCGCGGGATGGCTCTGCGCGCGCTGGTATCGGAAAAGGCAGGCCAAACGCGCCGGGAGCGCCGATAACCCAGCCTGACCATAACGCCGCAAGCATATTTAGAATGCGAATGCACAGGCAAGCCTGCACACTCCAAAACACAATACATAGCGCAGGCAAGCCTGCGCACTCCAAAACACAATACATAGCGCAGGCAAGCCTGCACACTCCAAAACACAATACATAGCGCAGGCAAGCCTGCACACTCCAAAACACAATACATAGCGCAGGCAAGCCTGCGCACTCCAAAACACAATACATAGCGCAGGCAAGCCTGCGCACTCCAAGCCTGCGCACTCCAGATCCGGAGCCTCTCTCAGCCCGGCGGCCAGCTCGCCCACCTTGCGCACG
>JAJFUJ010000095.1 GCA_021372475.1 Chloroflexota bacterium
GATAGATAACGATGCCGAATGAATCCAAGGAGGCGACCAGGGTGCGACCGGCCAGGCGCACAACCCCGCGCTCGAGCGCCGCCTGCAGATAGGCGAAATGGGCGTCGACGGCAGCGTCCTCAGCGGGCGTTGCGCCGGCGCTGAGCATATCTGCGCGGGTCGGCTGGATACGGTAGAGGAATTCGTTCATCGGTTAAGCTCCCTGGCTGGGCGGGGTGTGGATATAAACCACATCGGTCTCATATCGGCTGGTGAATCCCAGGGCGGCCGGCGCGGTCGCGCGCCAGATAGCCTGTATCCACCAATTCGCGGCGCAGGGTGATCGGGTCGAGCGCAAAATGCGCGCCGAACGCCTGCGTCCAGGCCAACAAATGGCCGTTGACCTGGCCCTCGGCATATTCGCGCCCCGGCTCCAGCTCCAGCACCGCACTGGCGTAGAGCAATTCGCGGTCGCGCGGTTTACCGGGCAGCACACCACTGCAAGAGAGCAGCAGGTTGGCGAAACGGCTGCTGAAATCTTTGGTTGTAATGGTATCCATAGGTATCTCCTTGATGGGTATTATACCATCATCAGGATGCATTGCAGCACGGCGACGGCGCACATATCAGGATAAGCCAGGCACCATCTAGAACGTCATTACCGCGGTAAGGACCTCGCGGTATTCAATCGACCTATGCTGTGATATCGGTATATTATTGTACATTAATCTATGTTACAGTAGATACCGTCTCATGGGCGATGCATCCGCGATGGCGAGTCCGATGGCAGCATGTGCGCGGATGCATCGCACCCTACAGCAGCTTGCCATCCGCTTTGGAGCCACGACGCCCTCGTCGCGGCATTCATCCGGTGGAGCGCAACCGTGCGCGCGCTATGGATGGGCACGCGCAGCGTGCCTCTACCGCCCGTAATCGTCTCATGGGCGATGCATCCGCGATGGAAGATGAATCATCCGATGGCAACATGTGCGCGGATGCATCGCACCCTACAGCAGCTAAATGGTGTGGTGGATTTGGAGCCCTCCCAAATGGTGCGCACCCAACCTGCTACAGCCGTTTGGCAAAAATCCACCGTCATAGTAGGATTACGCTAGTGTTAAACCTGTCGACCCAAGGAGGATGTATGCACCGAACGCTCTCCCGAATCGCCCTTATCGCCGTGCTGGCGACCTGTCTCGCGTCCGCTTTAACGCTGACCGCAGCGGCCGACGGTCCCAACCTGCTGCAAAATCCGTCTTTCGAGCGCCCGTATGTATCTATGGCTATCAAGGAGAACTGCCGCATCGCTGCGCCCTGGGTGCCTTACTATTATGAGGGGTCGCCCGCGGAGACCAGCCAGGGATACCGCCTGGCGCCCGAATACAAGGCGGCTTTCTACTGGGAAGCCCCGGGCAACCGCGTGCGCAGCGGCGAACTCGCGCAGCAGTTTTTCCACAGCTACGGCAACTTTGAGGGCGGCATCTTCCAACAGGTGAATGGCGTAACGCCCGGCCAACTGCTGCGCTTTGAGACGTGGGCTCTCGTCTGGTCGTGCGACAAGGAGAGCAAAGGTAACTGCTCCGGCAACACGTCGGGGGATCCCTCGCCGATGCACCTGCGCATTGGCATCGATCCCCAGGGCGGCGTGGATGCCAAATCCGCCGACATCGTCTGGTCGGACGAGATGAAAGCTTACGACGCCTGGAGGCTGATGCAGGTGGAGGCCGTCGCGCAGAACAGCTCGGTGACGGTGTTTGTGTACAGCTACCCCGATTACCGCAGCCAGGATAACAACGTTTATCTGGACGATGCCAGCCTGGTGGCGGCCACGAGCAGGATCCTGCCGGTCGCGAGCGCTACGCCGACGGCCGCAATCGCGGTTGCTGGCACAGCGGCGCCTGAGATGCCGGCGGCAGCAGGCAGTTGGCCGCAGACGGGCGTGCTGCTGGGCAGCCGCGGCGGCGCCTACGCCCACTTCCCGGTTAGCTTTGAGAGCGCAGCGCCAGTGACCCTGGTGATGCAGGCGACGCCTTACGATACGCTCATCGCCAACGGCGTCGGCTTTAACGTGTACGGCCCGGGCGGCCTGGCGGGCACGGCTGCGCCATCGGGCACAAGCAACACGAGGAAGGTCACCTTTGCGCCGCAGGCGGGCGCGGAATACCTGGTACAGGTGTACAACTACATCGAGGGTCTGCCGGTATACTATACGCTGCAGCGCTGAGGATTTGCGAGGGATGAATCAAAAGACCAGGGCGACGCCCTGGTCTTTTGGGCATGAAGAAGGAGATGGATTGGGAGAAGATGAGGGGAGAGGAGGAGGGACGGAAAAGGGGATTGGACAGATTCTCATCCGTTGAATCAGATGAATGACACATTTAAACGCAAGAGCGGCAGTACGAAAAAGAATGAAAAGCAGAAAGAACTGATTTAGTTAATACATTGCTCATTACCAAGTCGAAGGCTTCGTGAAGGATCCCACATTATCGGTCATAGTAATAGGAAATTGGCAACGACTCAAATCACTGATAGTGATTGGCCGGTAGAAAGCGGCTAGTTGACGTAATTCCCTTGCAACCATGCTAGAATCTTTTTGCGGATTGAGGATACCAACCGGCAACTTTAGTTCACTCTTCACTATACGGATAGGTTCGGCCAGATCAGAATCATTCGAAACTACAATGGCAACTTCGCAGTCTTTTTTAAAGGCATCTAGCAATAGGTAGGTAGCTAAATTAACATCAGAACCCTTTTCCTCAGTATAAATAACCTCAACGCAGTTATGGTTTGCGTTCGAAGCCAAAGGCATCATCCTTGGCCAGGACACAAAATGACCGAGATGAATGCTTAGGTTGCTAATCGTACTTAATGCACGGAAATAGATCTCCTGACGTTGTGGTTTTTGTGGGTCATCTGGACGCGCCTTCACCTTAGCGCTAAAGTAACGAATTCTGTTGATAGTATTCTTAGGGAAAATTCCAGATACGAGTTTTGAGATATCCAGCCATTTGTACGGAGTGTTTTTCACGGAATTATAGTACAGGTTGAAACCATCTACATAGACGTTGGTTTTTCGAGGTGTCAATCTTTTCTCCTAATAAGCAGAGACCGCCTTTCGGCGGTCTCAGACCCTACGCCCGAAGGCCTAGGGGTAATTAACTATATTATAGCATATGTGATATTAAATATCAACATTTTTATCATTCTGGTAAGTTTATAACCTAGCTTAAAGAAATTAATCCTGCGATTCTATACTCGTCAGGTTCGTGATAAGGTTATACAAAAACCATCCATCGCCCGTAACAAATACCTGCGGTTTTGCTGATTGGGTGTCTCTCTGTAAGGCAATTCCATCAGAGTATGGCGTGAGAGATATAATCTTGTCCAGTTTGATCCGAAATGTTTTCGTCGTGCAACTATAATAGATGTTTTTATCTGTAATGCCCATCGTTCCATATCCAATGGCAACCAATTCAGTCGTTTGAACAGGATTTCCTCTAAATGCGCTTGTGTGGTAATAAACGCCTTTAGCCACACGGAAACTTACTCTGCTTGAGCCACCTTCATAATGCGTTCGCGTTCGCTGTTCGTAATACCCCGTTCCAGGGAATAGCCAAATCAAGGTTTCACCTTTTTGTAATATGAAAGGCAATCCACCTTCTACTGCTATTTTTTTGGGCAGATTACCATGTAAAAGCTCGCGTAATACAGCCCCTTTTACAACACGGTAATATGGGCCTGTTTGCTTGGGATCTTGACCAACCAAGTCATTTTGTGTAAGTGATAGCGCAGTTGCAGCATTAGCAAGTGCCGATTCCTCTTCTTGGGTTAGGAGATTGTCAGCCATTGCTTTTTGCGCAGCTATCTGCCAACCACTAATCTGATAAGATTTCTCCTCCTGGGGGCTGATAAAAGACTTACGAGCTATTTCAGCAAGTTGTGCACGCAACGCAAGGATATCTTTAGGCACCTGAACCCAATTAGCGACTTTTACTTCATAAATAGCTCTGCCCATATGATAGTTCTCATCGCATTCTTTGTGCACTGTGCGAAGGAAACCCGCCTCCTTACCACAAAGCTTGCATATACTCATAGAGCACGCTCCTTATGCACAAGTACGATTACTGTGAGTTATCGCTTACCATTAGCTCAAGACAGCATCAGTGACTGTTATATTGTGTTTGACTACTTATCCTCTTTGAGTAGTAACTCACTAATACCTCGGGACACAAAAATAGAGGCGATGCCCATTGCCAAGCAAATGATTGAAAAAGCTCTACCATAATAACCTATCTCCTGATAGTAGGCTTCGTTGATGGTACCGCCGGCAACAGACTGCAGGTTGGTTAACGATGATCCGTGAATCCAAAGCATAATGCTGGCGATGATAAACAGGGCTGCGACTACAAAGCCTAGGAATGTAATAAGGCCGGTATATTCTTTCTTTGGCATTTGCCTCTCCTCGTTGATGTGGATTCGCTCCTAATCAGCCGTAAGGTTTCTTATTTCTGCTTGAAACATTGCATAATTATCACTGGCGGTCATCATAGCGGCATCAGTATATTCCTGCGCCATAAACTTGATAAACACATCAATCTCGGCATTCACGTAGTTGATATAATAGGTCTTGGCTTGCTGAGCACATTCTGGCGCCGGTGCCTCTTCAAGACTTCTGGAAATACGTTGTAAATCCTTGACCGGATTTGCTAGCGATATACGGGCAGTAGAGTTAGCAACTGCTAAGGCATCATCCCATTCACGCACTAGGGGTCCTATTTCTGCTAGCCATTGTGAGGTAAGCTCCGAGCATGTTAGTTCCGGAGTTGGCGTTGCCTCGGGTGTGGCTGTTGGTGCTATGGCGGTAAGGGTAGCCTGGACAGCGGCATCGACTTTGGGTTGTATGATAGCAGAGCAGCCTGTGGAAGATACAAGAAGGAATGCAAGGAATACAGGTATCCAGTGCTTGATATGCAAGGGAGAGAAGCCACAACTTGGTTGTCTTGGCATAATGTTGGCTCCTGTATAGTTACAAGTACTCTAGCTAACAAATAATATTATTATATATCATTTCACCGTGTATATGTATATGAAAACTACTAGAGTATCGCCTTTTTCCTTGCATTTTACCGGGAACAAATTCGAGTCTTATCCAGTTACTTCTCCCTCAGCCCCTCCAGCCATTCTCTCCGCGTCCACACTGCTTGCCGCCGCTCTACTCCCCCAGGTGATCTCTCAACTCCACTCCGAAATATTGCACGAGCTGCCTGGCAACCTGTGCTATAATCAGAGGCAGGTAAAGTTGTGATGGAGGTATCAGCATGGTCAAGCAATTGGGCTGCTGTGGGATTGATTGCGGCGCCTGCGATGGTTTTCTTGCCACGCAAGCCAACGATC
>JAJFUJ010000167.1 GCA_021372475.1 Chloroflexota bacterium
GGTGCGCGCTTCGATGCCTTTGGCGCGGTCAGCGTCCGTCACCTCGGCGATTTTCACGCTGCCACCCAGGCCGCCCACGGTAATCGAATCCGCCTGGGTTGTGCAGGCTTGGGCATCGCCGGAGAGGGTTTCATCGATAACCTTGCGCGTGACATAGCCGTAGGTATCGAACGGCACCACCAGGCTCATCGCCAGGTCGGCATCCTTCTGCACATACACCGCCTCGATGAACTGCTTGGCCAGCGCCTGCGTTTCGGCGTCCTCTGGGTTGGCCTTGGCGCAGCCCAGCGCACTCACCGCTGCCAGCAACACCACCGCGAGAATCCGCATCATCCTGCGCATTGTCTGCTCCTTTGCCGGGTAACATACAAGGGTCGATAGTTTTATGGTAAACATGCCGCGCGCGCTGTCAAGCGGGTTGACAGTAGCGGGCCGGCATAGGTTGCAGTTACGTCTGCAGCCAGCACATGTAAGGAGAAGGATGAGGTACGTACAATCCTAAACAAGCGACCGACTATTTCATTCTGATGCAAACGTTGTTTGCAAAGGATGAGTGAAATCGTACTAAATATACGTTTTTGCTAGTTTCAATAATCAGTGATTGGCCTGGTCTAGTCTTTCCATACTAGCCAGATCGCTACTCATTGGAATAGCGATTACTGGTTGTTCACTATTCATTGAAGTATAATAATGATTAAAATATATTCTGGAGATGTAAATGGAGCAGGTTACCCAGTCAAGGGTGCTCATAGAGGGTGCGGAAGGATACCGTACAATTATCCCAGTTAACTATGATAAAACATGTGGGTGCCTCCCAAACCACATAAATTGTATGACCCCTAAAGAATGGATAAAAAGCCAACTTGGAGTATGGCAGTTTACGTATGAAAAGAGAGATATACGGGATAAGACGATCCATCCCGCCACTTTCCCACTCTCATTATCCAAGAAGGTAATCCAACTCTTCTCGCATGAAGGTGAGTTGGTACTAGACCCCTTTGTCGGAGCCGGCACTACGTTATTAGCAGCTCAGGACACTAATCGCAACGCTGTAGGATTCGACCTACAGGAAAAATACTGTCGCCTATGTGAACAACGCCTTAGTTCTGATAATATGTTCAACAAGTCACAGCAATTCGTCGTCTGTGATGATGCATCAAATATACCTCTATATCTTCCCAAAGAGTCTGTTAAGTTAATATGGACTTCACCTCCATATGCCAATATGTTAAATCGTAAACGCACCAACAAATCACGTAGAGATCGCAAAAATGACCAGTTTATGCAAGTTGAGCAGTATTCCCAGGACCCACGTGACCTAGGAACAATGGAACTAGATACTTACACCAAGGCAATGGGGGATATTTTCGAGAGCTTGCTTACTCTTTTGAAACCTAAAGCCCACTGTGTAATAAACGTCCCTGATATGTGGTGGGAGAATCAAAGAATCACTATTCATGTATCCTTAATACAAGAACTAAGAAAAAGAGGATATGAACTACGGAATACTATCATCTGGGATAGGACAAATATAGTCAACCAGATAGGTATATTCGGCTGGCCAAGTAACTATATCACTATGGGTACAACCTTTGAGTATTTGCTCGATTTCTGGCGACCACCAACGTTGAATAAGGCAGAGCAGGCTATTGGGTAAAGAATACTATTCGTAACTTGGCCTGTATGGAGGCTTTTCTAAATACGCTATGATAACCTACTCTAAAGAATCTCTAATTAATGAGCTCGTAAAAATCTGTCACATGGGATGGATACCTAATGCCCGTCCCGGCAATGCTGGCGGAATTGGGAATACTCTTGAGGACTTGCTGGGTATAAAAGAAAACAATTTGCCAATACCAAATGCTGCAGAGTGGGAACTAAAGTGTCAAAGAACTAACACAAGCTCATTGACGACCTTATTTCACATGGAACCTTCACCTAGAGCATGTAGGTTTGTTCCACAAATACTTCTTCCGCAATATGGCTGGAAACATAAACAAGCTGGCATTGTGTATCCTGCAAGTGAGTTAAGTTTTCGACAGACTCTTGATGGTCACTCTCGGACCGATAGAGGATTTATGGTAATTGTTGATCGAATAGCTCGAAAGGTAATCGTATCATTTGATTATAAATCAGTCGGTACAAATCAACAGGAATGGCTGGACTCTGTGCGTCAAAGGGTAGGAGTGGGTGAATTATCGCCACAACCTTATTGGGGCTTTGACGATCTATACCATAAGGCTGGAACGAAATTACTTAACGCCTTTTATGTTCAAGCAGAATCTAAGAAAGATGATAATCAAGAGTATTTTAGTTATTGCCGAATTCAAATTCTTCGCAAGTTTAGCTTCGATCATTTTTTGAATGCTATTGAGAATGGTAGCGTCTTGGTAGACTTTAATGCTAGGACAGGTCATAACCATGGTACAAAGTATAGATTACGACAGGATTGTTTGCCAGAGCTATACGACGAGATACTGGATGTATACTAATACTCATTGATGTTTGAGCCTGTTTGGTCGACAGCTAGGAGAAGAGAGTCTATATTGTATCATATGTTTACCATGTTAGTTACAATTTACCTGATGGAGCCTTCTGTCTATGTCCTCTGACATTCGCTATACCAGTGTGCGCCTGACCTACGCCCAGGCAGCGCTGCGCGCGCAGCGCCAATTCGGCAAAGGGGGCGCGGCCGCCTACAACCTGCCCGGCTGCGCCTATTGCGGCGCCGATGCCCTGGCCACCTCGCTCATCACGCTCAACGGCGAGCTCAAGCCACCGCCCGACCAGCCTTACGGGCAGGGGCGCATCCGCGTGGAGCTGACGACTCACCGCTGCCGTAAACACGCCGGCGTTAAATCCGCGCTTGACGACCACAAGCGCGACGTAAAGGCCGGCACCGCTGGCATGATCATAGGCGCGGTGCTTTACTTTCTAGCCAACATGTTCGGCGCTTCCAACAACATACCCTTCTTTTCAAGCAGCAACGTCGTGCTCGTCCTGCTGGTGGGCATCGCCTTTATCATTCTGTGCACCATCGCGGGCGAATGGCTCGGCAGAATCTTTTCCCATCGGCCGGCTGGGCTGCCGCCGGCCGCCCGGGTGCACAGCGATGTCGACGGCGCGCTGGTATTCGAATTCCTGCGCCCCGCCTGCGCCGCCGATTTCGAAGCCCAGCTCAAAGCAGATGAGAAATAAGCCTTTACTTGTATGGGAGAGGATAACATGGATAGTTTCGTAGATAAACGTAATTTCCTGTTAGTTGCTCATAGCGTCCCATATCACCTAGATACAACAGAAAATGTACTCTATAGCGAATTTCCTAGCGGTGCCGCTGGTACAGAGGATCTTCAAAAAGGAATTAATGAAGCAAAAAAACAAATAGGCGACTCAGATAAAATAGTATTATATAGATGATCATCGAAGTTATTTTAGTCTCGGTTGTAGTAATGCCTTCGAGAACATTCAGTTTACTTTTCTACAAGAGACCGCTTCTGCCATCTTTCAAGTGTTTCTTACCTTTTTTATTTCTTGGTGTATAGATAAATATAAGACGAACCATTCTGAAAAGACAATAACGGATTGGATAGGCAAAGCGAAAGAATTTGTATCCCAGCATTTATATCCAAAGGGAACTCTAACAGTACAAGACTTTAAACAGGCTGATAATGAAAACATTGTCAGGTTGTATGATGAGCAAGGTAACCACTATGAGTTTATTGGCTTAGCAAAGCCATTCACAGTATTGAGAGCAAGAAAACTGCTAAAGAAATAAGTCTACGCCGGAGGTAAAAACCATGTCCACCCTCGTCATCTATGATTCGGTTTATGGCAACACCGAGAAAATCGCCCAGGCGGTGGGCGCAGCCCTGGGCGCGCGGGTGCTCAAGGTCGCCGATGCCGCGCCCGCCGACCTGCAGGGCTGTACCCTACTGCTGGTCGGCTCACCCACGCACGCTTTCGGGGCGCTGCCCAATGTCAAGGGCTTCCTGGCCAGCTTGCCGGCCGGGTCGCTCGCCGGGGTGCGCGCCGAGGCGTTCGACACGCGCTTTTCCGCTAAAACCACGCCCCAGCCGCCCAAGTTTCTAAAGCTCATGGCTGACACCTTTGGCTATGCGGCCGAAAAGCTGGAGAAACAGCTCGCCCGCAAAGGCGCCCAAGTCATCGGCAAGGCGGGCCAATTCAGCATCGACGGCAACGAAGGTCCCCTATCCGACGGCGAACTCGAGCGCGCCGTCCAGTGGGCCAGGTCGCTGTAACCAGCGACAACTGCAGATAAGCGGCTGCGCCGGCCTGTCAGCGGTTATGCCGGAAATATGTGCGGCTGGATAAGTGCCGGCCGGACTTGTGCCTAGGATTGGGATGCGCGGTCAGGCTCGATAGTACCAAGTTGGAGCGTATCACGCATTGGGCGAAGAGAGCCTTAAGCTCGCGGTATTTTGACAAGGGTCTACACTCCATGTATAATTTGTACAAAATATACTATACGTACAATTTGTACGCATTCGGCAGGTGAATCCTATGGACCGCCAAATGAGCATTAGCGAAGCCCGCAAGCTGCTGGCTCAGCTCGTGGATAATGTTGAATTCCGCGGTGAGCAGATTGTCATCATCCGTCACAGCCAACCGGCCGCTGCGCTGGTGCCGATGGAGGTGTATCGGCGCTGGCAGGCGGAACGCGAGGAGCTCTTTGCTGCGGTGCACGCCTTGCAGAGCGCTGCCACCGCGGTAGATGCTGAACAGGCTGCTCGCGACGCGCTGGATGCTCAGCAGGCTGTACGCCAGGAAAACGCCGGTAAATCCTGATGCGGGCTGTGCTGGACGCCAATGTACTGGTCAGCGCGCTGCTCTCACCGCACGGCTCGCCCGCTGGGCTGCTCTCCCGCTGGGAGGCAGGGCAATTCGAACTGCTTTATTCGGCAGATACGCTGCAAGAGTTGCAACGCGTGCTGCATTATTCCCGTCTACGCGCGCGTTACCCGCTGCCTGAGGAAGAGGTGCGGCGCTTCCTGTGGCTGTTCCCGCGATTTGCCACCCAGGTTACGCCCAAAGAAACCATCACATTTATCGCCAGCGATCCTGACGATAACCGTTATCTGGAATGCGCCATCGCTGGCGGAGCTGAGGTCATCGTCAGCGGGGATAAGCATTTGCTTACCCTCGGAGATTTCCGCGGAATCCGAATCCTCACGTCAGCAGAGTTTACCGCGCTGCTGCTGCTCGATTCGGGGCGGTTGGATGCCAACACTCGCCAGGATTAAGGTCCTTTTCGAGCCTAATCTCTGGCATACGCAGGCAGGTTGTATCGATAAAAGGAGTAAACCGCAGAGCCCGCTACGCTGCGCCGGCAAGATCGCTATCGTGACGGGGGCGGCTGGTTGAGGCGGTTAGCGTGTCCCCGGCCGAACAACACGACGCGGCCAGAAAAACCAGGGAGTAAAACAGGGATGTAATAGCGTATATTACGTCCTTGAATATCTATCCCGCGCTGGCTGGCCCAGGGATACTGGCTTACGTGCAAGCCAAGAGCAGGCTATATCCTGGCCCTCATCCGCAGCAGTCCTTGCCAGACCGGCCGTTGGGACAAGCTGTCCAGCGCGCGGTTCATACGCTGTTCGCTAAAGTGCGCCAACTCGATGATACGCCCCATAACATCGTCGGCGGTCTGGCGCACGAGCGGGCGATCCTCTACATCACCGGCAAAACGCATCGGCGCGCCGATGGTCACATAATAAGGGCCCTTGGGGTACCAGGCGCTGTTCTCGCGGCAATCCTGCCACTCGACCACAAACCGCTTCAGGTATTTGTCCATCAGGTGAATGCCGATCGGCACCACAGGGGCGCCGCTGGCCAAGGCCAGGCGGGCGACGCCGGTATGGGCTGGGCGGAACTCGCCGCTTTTCGGGCTTATCTCGCCTTCCGGGAAAATCACGACAGTCTCGCCGCGTTTGAGCAGCTCCAGCGCGCGGTCAAGCGCCTTCTGTCCGGAGCCTTGCACAACCGGGATATGCCCCAGTTTGCGTAACAAGGCGCCGACAACAACCAGCTCGAAAATATAGCCGATAATCAGGATGTAGGAACGGCGCTTGAGCAAATTGGCCACCACAAAGGGATCGGTAACGCTGGGATGATTTAGCGCAATAATCCTGGGGCCGTCCGGGAGTGGGGCGAGCTGCACTACGTTGACCCGCATCATGAGCGTTGTGTAACACCATACCAGGAATTTGGCAATTTGGAACAGCACAAAAGTAATGACGATGCCCCAGAAAAACTTCAATGCGCTACTCCTTGCATCCTAAACTAGCTTATCATCTACGCAGAAACTAGTTCCACTGAGAAAAGGCTGATGCATTGATCGGCTATTCAACCAAGGCCGTCTTTTATGTATAGCCCCAAAACCATCAACCGCCAAATACCCGTTGAATAGACAGCCTGCGGCCTGGTTTACGTTGGTTTCATCTGGTTACGACGGCAGAGCGCTCAGCCAGGCCAACCTTTCTTCCCCACTGCCTGCGGCGTGCGTGTACCTTCTATGCCTCGGCAGCCGGCGCGCCATGCTGTGTGTGTCTATATGATGATAAACACCTGCGGCCACGCCAAGATACGACAGTAGAGCCGCCGGCTTTCCCGGGCTGCGCGCGCCGGCTATGCTGCTTAGGCTATGGACAACTGGCTGATTATCGGCTAATATCGGCTGAGTCGGGCAACAACATTTTGCACAAAGGAGTTTGAAATGTTTCCCTTGACTCTTACTGATTTGAGATGTGAATGCCGCACGAATCCGCTTGGGCTGGATGAACGCGCCCCACGCTTTAGCTGGAAGCTGGCCGCAGTCGCACGCGAGGTACTGCAGAAAGCCTACCAGCTCCAGACGGCTGCCGACCCGGCATTTGGTGAGATCCTGTGGGATTCGGGTGCAGTCGCTTCGGAGCAATCGGTGTATGTGCGCTACGCCGGGCCGGATCTGGCGCCGCGCACGCGTTATTACTGGCGCGTCCAAGTCTGGGATACGACCGGACGCGCCACGGGCTGGAGCGGCCTGTCCTGGTTCGAGACCGGCCTGCTGAAAGCGGCCAACTGGCAGGCTCAGTGGATTGCCGCCCAGCCAGCGGAGGCAGTAAACCAGGAGCTGCCCTGCCCGCTGCTGCGCAAGACATTCATTGCCCAAGGACACATCGCCCGGGCGCGCGTGTACGCCTCTGCGCTCGGCTTGTATGAGCTACACCTCAACGGGAAGAAAACCGGCGCCGACCTGCTGACCCCCGGCTGGACGGCATACCAGGCGCGCGTGCAATACCAAACCTACGACGTCACCGAGATGTTGCAGCCGGGCGAGAACTGCCTCGGCGCCATGCTGGGGCGCGGCTGGTATGCCGGCTACTTTGGCCTGGGCGATCACCAGAATAATTACGGCACCCAGCCGGCGCTCATCGCCCAACTGCACATCACCTATGCGGACGGCTCCGAACAGGTGGTGATCAGCGATAGCAGTTGGAGGACGGCCGACTCGCCCATCCTGATGGCCGAGTTTTACCACGGCGAGACCTACGACGCCCGCCATGAGGTTGCCGGCTGGGATACCCCTGCTTGCGATGACTCTGCCTGGCACACGGTGCACGTGGTCGATTATCCCCTGGCCAACCTGGTGGCGCAGCAGAACCTGCCCGTGCGCGCGCACGAACAGCTCAAGCCGATAAAGTTCATCCGCACGCCAGCCGGCGAAACGGTGCTCGATTTCGGGCAGAATATGGTCGGCTGGGTGCGCTTTAGCGTGGCCGCCCCCGCCGGCAGCCAGGTGGTGCTCAAGCACGCCGAGGTGCTGGACGCGGCCGGCAATTTCTACACCGAGAATATGCGCGCCGCGCGTAACACTATCCGCTATATCTGCCAGGGCGACGGTCCTGAGACCTACGAGCCGCGCTTTACCCATCAGGGTTTTCGTTATGTCAAGATTGAAGCCTGGCCCGGTACGCCTCAGCTCGAGAATTTCACCGGCATCGTGATTCACTCGGATATGTCCAATATCGGCAGCTTTAGCTGCTCGAACGAGCTCGTCAATAAGCTGCAGCACAACATCCTGTGGGGCCAGAAGGGCAACTTTGTCGACGTGCCCACCGATTGCCCGCAGCGTGACGAACGCCTGGGCTGGACGGGCGACGCGCAGGTGTTCGCGCGCACGGCCTGCTTTAACATGGATACGGCGCTCTTTTTCCGCAAATGGCTGGCGGATTTGGCCATCGACCAGGCGGAAAGCGGCGCGGTGCCCAACGTCGTGCCGGATGTATTGCAGGGCATCTTTGGCCCGCCCTCCTCGGCCTGCGGCTGGGCCGACGCAGCGGTGATCATCCCCTGGACGGTGTATCTGTGTTACGGCGATGCGCGCATCCTGCAGGCCCAGTACCCCAGCATGAAAAAGCACGTCGATTATA
>JAJFUJ010000118.1 GCA_021372475.1 Chloroflexota bacterium
TTGCTGGCATCGACGATGACATTCACCTGGCGCACGGCTGAGATGAGCTGGCGTTTGAGTTCAACCTCCGCCTGGTTGGCATCGGTCAGCCCATCCAGGATGGAGAGCCCCCGCCCGGAGAAAAAGCCTTTCTGCAGGTTCCCTCTTTCCAGAAACTCTGCGGAAAGCGGTCCGATGATGGACGCGGCCTCACGCCACACGGCTCCGCCTGGGATAATAACGGTTATGCCCGGGGCGCGCAGCAACTCGAGAGCGACATAAAGTCCGGTGGTGACAACAGTCAGATCTCTGCGGTTGATGAGGTGCTTGGCCATTTGCCAGGCAGTCGTGCTTGCATCCAGCACAATAGCCTCGCCGTCGCTGACATATTCCGCCGCGGCAGCGCCGATGCGTTCCTTAGCCGCCACATTTTCGCGCTGCCGGACAGCGAAAGAGAGCGCGCCTTCATTGAGTTGAAAAGGAACAGCTCCTCCATGGGTGCGCAGCAGACGGCCGTTTTGCTCCAGCCATTCCAGGTCGCTGCGAATGGTGGCCGAGGAAACACCGGTGCGTTCCGAAAGCTCATTTACCGATACATAGCCGTTTTCGGCCAACTGTCGGCAGATGGCATCCAGACGCTCCTGCCGAAAAGGCCTTCTCGGTTGAGTCAAGGCTTTCATTTGCTTTCGATTGCCTGCTAACTCTTGCATATCCGTATTCTATCACAAGTAATAAGCATCGTCAACAGCCGGTTTACGGGCTACCCATAGCACACGCTCATTATTCTCCTGCGCAGGACGCATAGTAAAGCAGTCGTACACAGCCTCTATTGTCAGGCCGACACAGGTAAGATCGCTGGAGACCTGAGCCAGCGGATAGGCCTGCTCAATATGCTCCTCCTTAGATTTGGTATAATGTTCCTCCTGCCGCTCAAAACAGGTTACAGTGACTAGGGTGCGCTGATGACGCCCATCGTAATGGGTTTGCATAATAGAGGTGAATTCATCGTTATCTGTGACAAAACAAGTGCCATCCCATCTATTAGCCATTACCCAGGCAGTATTCATATCAAAAATGAACAAGCCATTTGGCCGCAACGCAGCATAAACCTGCCTGAAGACCGAAACCAGGTCCGCATCAGTGAGCATATAGTTCAGGCTGTCATACAAACAGGTCGCCAGGTCGACGGGTTCCGCCGTTGTGAACCTGCGCATATCCTGCTGGCTCCATTTGATTTCAGCGGAGGAGCTTTTGGCCTGGGCTTGCTGCAGCATCGCAGCAGAGCCGTCAATGCCTTGCACCTGCCACCCCTTAAGCGCCATCCCGATGGCAACCGTGCCGGTGCCGCAGGCCAGATCCAACATACGGTTGCCTTGCGTCGAATGAACTCCAAGAAGCTGGTCGATGTAGTTTAGCATGCGCTTGCTGAAGCCTAACTGGCCGGAACGATCATATATGCGCGCATAATCCTGGTAAATTGGCATCGGACTAGCCCTTTCATATACTTTGTTTATGGTCAAGACTCTGCAAATACGGCAGGCAGAAGCTTCCCTTCAGGATGCCCAGGCGATCCAGCGTATTGAGCACGGCTCTTTGGGCGACAGCACATATGATGCGCAATATATGCTGCGGCTGCTCCAGCTTGCAGGTCAGTACAGCTACCTTGCCTGGGTTGGTGGCGAAGCGGCAGGCTTTTGTTCCTGTTTCGAGACATCCTTCGCCCTCGGGCAACGACTGGAGATAGACCTACTTGGTGTCCTGCCCCAATACCGAAACCGTGGCATCGCTGCTCTACTGATTCGTACGGCTTGCACCGAAGCAAGCCAACGCGGCATTCATGAATTTCGTGCGGCTGTCGCCGATGACAATGTGGCTTCGCAGCGAGCTTTTGGCCGAGCTGGATTGCGGCGTTCTGAATTGGCTGTTGATCTGCTGGTATACCGTCTGCAAGACCGCAGGCCCGTATCGTCTCTACCACCGCCCCTTTTGCTCCGCTTGATACCAACCGCGCCTACATTATCCCCTGTTGACGTAAGCAGCCCCTTGCGTGCCCAATTACTTCAGGGCGATTCCATTATGGCTGATGCTGATTGCCTTGTGATACAAACAGTTATCTATACAGGGATCTGGCTTGAGCGCCTGCAAGGTTCTGAGGAACATATTATACACCTGATGCGCGCTTTGCTAGGGTGGGCTGCTGCGCATAAGCTAGACGAAGTCGGTATTCTCTGTACAGCTTTTGCCTGCCCGGAAGCCGGGCACGTTAATGCGCTCTGGCGCGCTGGTTTTGAATCTCTGGGCAAATACTATATCTATAGCTAGCACGCAAGCTAACGCGCATCGTTCACGGCTGAGGTGCAGTTGCGGCGGCGCTCGAGGCGTTCCAAACGGTGGATGAACTCGGCGTTGTATTGTTGCCGTTCCATACGGCTGAGTGAGGAGCGCCCGTCTTGCAGCCAGGTCAATGCTTGTTGAACGACCTGAACAGCTAGGTCGGTATCGCGCAGGTGGTGTTCATAGTACTTGGCCAGCTCGATATATGAGTAAATATCGGTGCCTCCCAACTGTTTCTCCCATATTTCAGCAGCTTGCTCCCATTGCTTGAGCCGCTTGAGCAGCATAGACCAGTGCTTGTAGGCTAAGGCCAGCTCGGCTGGATCCGGGCAGCTTTCAGTGGCCAGGCGCATCGCGTGTAGCGCTTCTTCAGAGCGCCCCAACCGCGTGAACAGCGCGCCGAGGGCAATGTAATCGGTGCCTTCTACCCGTGCAGGCTCATCGAGAGATGTCAGTGTACGGCCGGCCGTGGTTGCCAGCGAGACCATGCTGAGGATATCCTGCACATTGTGGTAAAACACACCAGCCATCGGCTCCACCATATTAAAATCGACATACTCTCGGTAGAGCTGGGGGATCATATATCCGGGCACATCGGCAGCGGTACGGTGGATTTCCATGAGATTCGCTTCCAGCGAAGACAAAGAGCACGACGTCAACCGCCGGCGCCACAGCCTGCGGGCCAGGGGTAACAAGTCGAGGTGCGGATTAGCAGGCAGGGGCGGCGTGCGCCTGTTCAATGCATAGCGCATCTCGATCAGCGGCCAGTCAAAGCAGCGCCCGTTGAACGTGACTAGTCCCTCGCGCCCGCTGATGTCCTGCTCAAGTAAGTCCAGCAAGCCCTCCTCAGAAGCCGGGTCGGGCATGAAATACTGGCGCACCCCAAAGACGTCGCCCTCGAAATGTCCGATTCCCACCATAAAGGCAAATGTGGAGGGATTCTGTCCTAGGCCGGTAGTTTCCGTATCCAGAAAGACGGCCTGCCGGATATCCAGCGGCAGTGTTTCGCCCTTTACCAAGAACGGCGACCAGACGGCGGCCGGTATCTCAAGTAATTCATTCAGGCGGCGGCTGCCATGCTCGTGCGTCAGCGGGAAGCTTTGCTCACTGCGAAAACAGCGTACGCCGGAGATATTATGCCATTCGCCCGGCACAAGCTGTTCGAGCCTAACTTTAGCAGGTTTAGCCACTAGAGCTGATGCTGGCGTAATCAAGCCTGCTTGCGTAAGGTGTGCTCGTAGATCCGAGACGTTCTTGGTATTCAAGATAGGATAATCCCGTGCTGTTTCATACTGTAGTAGGTGTTGTGGCCGACGACAATATGGTCGAGTAACTCGATGCCCAACTGTTGCCCCAGGTGTTTGATCTCTTTGGTAAAGTTAATGTCCTCGGGCGATGGACTCGGGTCGCCGCTGGGATGATTATGCGCGACGATGATGGCTGTCGCATTATCTTTGATGGCTTCACGAAATACTTCTGCAGGGCGGACAATTACGGCGCTGACGTTGCCAATGTACACCGGGATGCTCCTAAACGAACGGTGCTTGGTATCGACGTGCATCACATACAAAGTTTCCTGCTGCTCACCGCTCAGGCGCGCCTGAAAAAATTTGGCCGCGTCTTCGGGAGAAGTGACCTGCAGCCGGCCTTCGCCATTAAGCTGCCCGATGCGTTTGCCTAATTCCATGGCCGCCAGCAGCTCCGCTGCTTTGGCTGGGCCGATACCTGGGGTCTCTGCAAGCTGCTGGATGCTGGCCCTGCTCAAACCGGATAACCCATCGAACTTGGCCAGCAGATGGGTTGCCAATTCGAGTACATTTTCGTTCGCTCTGCCGGTACGCAAGGTGATGGCAATTAATTCCGCGTTGGAGAGAGCGACAGCTCCTTGCTGGATCAGGCGCTCGCGTGGACGCTCCTCATGCGGAAGCTCCTTGAGTAATAATCGGTTATTATGATTTGGCATAGCTATGACCTTGGCTGAGTGTGTGACTAGAACAAGTGTACGAAGTCATGGCGTAGGTGTCAATCTTGCATTGACATGCTGTCATAATGAGCTAATATCTCTCATCAAGACCCCTCATACAGGAGTGGAAACGATGTTTACTGAATGGCTGCGCAAGGTTACCAAAGGTATTCTTCAACCTGTTGCGCGCTTTCTGGGTAAGCTAGGCATCTCTCCGAATGCGATTACTATTTTTGGCTGCCTGCTGAATATCTGTATCGCGGTTGTCATAGCGGAAGGCCACTTGCGTCTGGGAGGTATTCTGCTGCTCCCGGCCTTTCTCCTGGACGCGTTTGATGGCGCGGTAGCGCGCGAGATGAACCACGTCACGAAATTCGGCGCATTTCTTGATTCCTGCCTCGACCGGGTTTCCGAATCGGTCGTCTATGTGGCGCTAGCCTGGTGGTTTATGAGCATAGGAGGGCGAGAACAGATCACCCTAGCATTTCTCTCGGCCATCGGTTCGATGATGGTTAGCTATACGCGCGCACGTTCGGAGGGCATCGGCATCGAGTGCAAGGTGGGGTATTTCAGCCGTGTTGAACGCGGATTGCTGATGATAATCGGGCTTGTGTCGGGGCTAGTTACACCATTATTATGGGTGATGACCATAGGTACAACACTCACAGCCGTACAGCGTATGATTTATGTCTACCAGAAAACCAGGCATCTTTCCGCAGCATAACTTGGCAAAAGCGCCCAACTATGTTATCATATCAGTTGCTCTATGGTGGGCGTAGCCGAGTGGTTAAGGCATCTGGTTGTGGCCCAGAAGACCGTGGGTTCGACTCCCACCGCTCACCCTGTAAGCGGCGCACATGTGCCGCTTTTTTTATTTCCTTCGACCAGCCTCTTGTGTTAATTTATAATGATCTCACAAACAAAGAGGAGTGTCTCGTGATACCTGATAACGTTCTGTGTCGCTTTATGCATCAGGGTGCTGCCAGGCTGGGATTGGTAAAGCAGCAACAGCTCTATGACCTCACCATGCGCTATCGTACCTTGGGCGCCTGGCTGCGTGCAGCTTCGGGACGCCTTGAGCAGGCATTCGGCGATTTGGCAGATCTAGCAGACCAAAACGCGCCCATTGGCCCCGCAAACCTGCTGGCCGATATCGCCAGCGGCTTTACTTTGTTGGCGCCTTTAGACGAGCAGGAAGTTTGGGCTTTCGGCGTCACCTACGAGATGAGCCGTGAGGCGCGCATGCGCGAATCCAACCAACCGACCATCTACGGCAAGGTGTATGAAGCGCCTCGTCCAGAGATATTCTTTAAGGCAACTCCCCATCGCGTGGTCGGCCATGGAGAGGCTGTGGCCGTTCGTGTGGATTCGACCTGGAATGTACCGGAAGCGGAGCTAACCTTGGTTTTAACCCCATGTATGGAGATTGTCGGCTATACCATCGGCAACGACATGAGTTCGCGCGATATCGAGGGGCAGAATCCTCTTTATCTACCCCAGGCCAAAGTCTACAACCGCTGTTGTGCCCTCGGCCCGTTCATTCGCCTGGCGGAGCCCTCTTTTAATCCGCTGGACTTGGATGTAACCTGCACGATATATCGCTCTGGTGTGGTGTTGTTCTCAGGGCAAACCCATACCGGCAGGATACACCGCAAGCTCGCTGACCTAGCGGTTTGGCTGGGACGTTGCAACAGTTACCCTGATGGTGTTTTTGCGATGACGGGCACCGGCATCGTCCCCCCCGATACCATATCGCTGGCCGCAGGGGATACGGTTGAAATAGCATTCGAAGGTTTAGGAACGCTAACAAATCCGGTTATCGAGCTAAACGTATAGCAAAGGAGTGCTCTGGATGGCTTACCTAACGGCTGAAGAACGCGATCGACGAATCGCCAATGTACGTGCTTTGATGGCAGCACATGACCTGGATATTGTGCTGGTCTATTATGACGAGTTCAACATCGGCAACGGATGGTATCTGACCGGCTGGTGCCCGCAGTTCGAAAGCGGTGCGGTGCTGGTGCCGCGCAGTGGAACGCCGATGCTCCTGGGGGGCCCCGAAAGCGAGCCTTTCGCCAGGTTGGACAGCGCTATCAGCGAGACGCGCAATTTTACAGTCTTTATGGTGCCAAACGAAGAATATCCTAATGCCAAAATAACCGATTTCCCTGCGTTGTTCGGCGAACTGCATGCGCTGCTGGGCAATGTCAAACGCGTCGGTTTGGTGGGCGGCGGTCGTATGCCGGCTGATTGCTACCAACAAATTATCGAGGGTTTCCATGGCGTCTCGCTCATCGACGTAACCGCGCAGTTTGTCGCGCTGCGTTATGACAAGTCGGCGTGGGAGATGGCGCAGATTCGGGCTGCCTTTGCCCTGGCAGATAAAAGCTACCTGGCAATGAAGGCGCGCATTGCCCCGGGGGTCAGTGAGATTGAGGTTGCGGCTGCGGGTGAATTCGCTGCGCGCAGCCTTGGCGCCAGCGGCTTCGGCTTTAGCCCGATCGTGGGCTCAGGCAAACGTTCGTCGGCAGTCGTCCCCACCGCGACTAGCAAGATAATGCAGACCGGCGAAACGGTGATGATTGGTATTGCTCCCAAGGTGCAGGGGTATGCCGGCGTGGTCGGCGACTTCCTGCCGGTGAGCGGCGAATACACTCCGCTACAACGTGAGGCTTTCAAACACCTAAAAGAAGTGATGCGGCTCACAAAGGAGCAGTTGGTGCCGGGCAAGACCGGCCGCGAGATCGACGCCCCTGGCCGCGATTACTTCATCAAGCATGGTTATTGGCGTTACCTCGTATGCCCGTTCGCGCATACTATCGGTTTGCACGAAGCTGAAGAACCCTTCTTTGGTCCAAACAGCAGCGATGTCCTGCGCGCGGGTATGGCGGTGTGTGTGGATGTGAGCTTTTTCGGGCATCCGGAGCTGTGCGGCGCGCGCATCGAGACCGGCTATGAGATTACCGATAAAGGTCCGGTGCCCTTCAGCCCACTGCTCGATGCGTATTTTGCACAGTGAAACGCCCGTGTACTAGTGGATGTTCTTGAAGCATACTATTATCGAACTTAGGAGATCGTTACCGGCTCATGGCCGGCGTCTTTCCGAGATTTACATCTCTTTGGTTCAACCGGATGACGTGAGAACTGGCTAATCTAGGACACATTGCCAATTCCTCGCTGTCGGCATATTTCATTGGCCGCTCATTCCCGCATTAATCGCTTTTCGATGTGGGATTGAACCCTACCGGGCGAATTGCCGTTAGAAGTGCCGGTCTTTATGATTGAGGCAGGTGAAGGCCAGGATGAACGACCTTCGCGCGGCCAATGGCCGATGTTGAGGTCTAATGGTGTCCATGGTTTATCGACCTGTGCCAGCGGGACCGCATAGCCTGTCCGGCTGGCTGCCAGTGATTCACTACTTGCTCCCATATTGGCTCGCCCAAAGGCGATGCCACGGGGGAATTGTGTTCTGCGGCAGCATTCATCGTATTGAGCAGGTACGTTTTGAGACGCTGGTAGCTTCTGCTGCAGGGCTAGAGCGCGGCGTTCATGAGTCTGTTCCGTTAGTCGGTTCCCCAGGTTCAGCCTGCGCCGCTCTGCCGGTAGGTAGCGATAAACCGCGTGGACGTCATACCTAACAGCTTTATGCCGGCGGCGCTGCGGTCGCTAATCCGAAGAGGCTAGTTCCAGGTTGCTGGTGTCAAGTCATTCACGGCCAGCTCTATCTGGCCGGCAGCAGTCCGCGTCTGCCCGCTGCGCACAGCGCGCGCACCGTTAGAAAAAACGGTAACCTCCCTGACGCGTTATTAGCTCCATAACTTCTCCTGTGCTGTTCGGCTCAGCCTTCCTTCACCAGGCGTTGATATGCTGATTCCCAGGTATCCGGCGTGCGTGTCATTTTGGCGATGCTGATATCGGCGAACTTGGGCGCGAGCTGAGCCAATACTTCGGGCAGCTCTGCCCAGCGACCTTTAGTGATAACTTCCTGTAATCTGGCCGCGGTCGGTTTAACCCATTCCCACTCTAGCCGGAACCGGTCAGCCTTCAGGTAATAATCGCGGTCTTCCCAGGCGGCAGTAGTTACCTCGATCGATTTGGCTATCTCTCGCAGTGAAAAGACGATAGTAGCGGCCATATCGCGTGCTTCTTGGTCGATGCTGCGCTTGTACATCAAGAGGCGCAGTGCTTCAGCGATGGTACGCCTTTGCTGGTCGCGCAATTTCCCGGGCGTGCTGATATTAACGACTCGACTCATACCCATTCCTTTGTGCAGTATTACGAAAGAGTATAAATGACACTTTCAGCATGTCAATGAATAGTCATATTTCCTTGGAATCTGCTATCGATGAGAAGGCAACTTGTCCCATGAAGTTATTTCCGAAGGCTAATTGGCGTGATTCCTTGAGATGGATTAGCTCAGACTCGCTCAATCTGGTTGCAGATTAGCCTGGTACAGGATGTGGTAGACAGCCCCGGACGGCGTGAGTGTGCTGGTGATGACGCATAGATGGTCCACCATTAGGATTCCTAACTGCCCGACCTGCTGGTCGGCGGCGGTTCTGCCAACCGCCTCAATCTCGCTGGAGAGAGCACTGCTGCGCACCCGTCCTAACGTCAGGTGGGGTTGAAAGGGACGGTCTTCGCGCACAAAGCCGATAGATGCCAACTCCGCATCGAGCGCCTGCTGCAGGCGCTGCGCCTGATGCTTTTCATCCTGCAGACCAAGCCACACTACGCGCGGTCGGGTTACGCGCGGGAAGCAGCCCAATCCGGATACGGCGATGGTAAATGCCGGATGCGTACTACCTATGTGTTGTACGGCCTCATAGACGTCGGGCAGGCGTTTTTCATCGGTATCGCCCAGGAATTTGAAGGTGAGGTGGATTCCCTCTGGCCTGACCCATGTGACGGCTCTACCGCCAGGCGCTGCACGCAGCAGACCCTGGACGCGGCCAATCTCCTGCATCAGCCCTTTACCAAGTTCGGCAGCGATAAAAGTGCGTACGGTGCTCATACCTGGTTTCCCTCACCTAATACCTCATCCAACCCCAGGATGTCCACTGTATTTCTCCAGAACAATCGCTCGCGTTGTTCGAGAGGCAGCGCAAGCGCCTCTATCCGCTTAATAAAGCGTTTCTGGCTCAAGAGCGGATAATCCGAAGCCCACAAGATTTTATCGGGCATCCAGCTTAAGGCATCTGCGAAAATGCGGTCATCATAAAGAAATGCCGAAGCCGCAGTGTCATAATAAACATTGTGCAAGGTACGCCGCACCTCGGGCATCAGCTCATAAAATAGCAGCCCGCCGCCCCAATGCGAGAGAATCAGCTTGTTGTCGCTGTAATGCGTCCCCAGGGTGTAACCAGCCACCACGCCGTTTTTACCTTTGCCCGGATAGGTATGCCCTAGTTGTTCATTCACATGCAGCATGACGGGTTTGTTTGCGCTGCGCAGATACTCCATGATTGGATCGAGCGTATTCCAGTCATCCAGCGCATATCCCTGGCCGTCTGGCAGCAGTTCTCCCAAACCCAAGGCACCCTTTCCGAAACAATCGGTCAGCTCATGCAGCGCGGATGGCGCATATTTGGGCTGCACCACTAAAAATGGCAGCATTTTACCGGGGTAGCGGTGGGTTGCTTCGAGCACATAGGCGTTGCATAGATGGCACAACCCAGGATCATTGAACGCAAAACCAAATACTACCGACCGCTGCACCTGAGCGCCATCCATGGAAGCGACCAGTTCCTCGGCCGAGGCCAGACGCTGTCTGGAATCGCGATATAATTCACTGAACCAGGCTTCCCGGGAAGCGATTCGTTCACGGTTCGTGATAATTTCAGGTGGAAAGATATGACAATGCGCATCGATGATTTTCATACAGATGATTGTCGCCAATGGCTGGGGGGCGTCAAATCAAGATAACGAACCTTGATTTGCACCTGCGAGATGGTACTAGGTATAGATGAATTTGGTGGTTAATTTGACCGGAACATTCATTTGTAGCCAGTTGGCCGGCCGTGAAATGGCCAGGCGGAGGAGGCAATGCGATTGTTAATATTTCTTCCACCAACGGCCGTATGCCGCAACCGAACTGCGCTGCATACGCTGCCGCTAAAGGCAGTCTGGAGTACCGCAACATCCAGCTCAGAGAGCTGCTGGGGCTGGATATGGCCAAGGCGCGCTTGACGTTGCCGTCCGAGGTGCCGTCATACCCCATCATTCAAGGGGGTGGCGCTCCTTATATGTGGCCCAGGCCTATCATCGAGGGTGTCATGGCTGACGCAGAGCGCTTGGGTCACCAGGGAATGATGCTGCAGGGCACAGCGTTATTGGCGCCGGAGCCATAACGTGGGTAAAGATACGTACTTTATGTTAAGGTATATGTGCAATTAGCATTTTTAACGGCATTGACTCACGCAGCAGTCTTCAGAAAAAGGCAGAGGCAAAGTTTCGGGATTATGGGAGTCAGTTCAAGACAGCGGGTCAAGGCGCACACGGATAGCCGCATCACCTTTTACCGGGCACTTGTGCTCGCACAACCCGCAGCCCACACAACGATCATATTGAACTACGGGGGCAAGGTGTGAAACACTCGCGCCTGATGAATTAATGACCGTGTGCTCGCTCAGGGTGATTGCCTTGTGCGGGACGGGGCACATCTCTTCGCAAACGATACAATCTCCGCGTCCTGACCAGGGTATGCATACTGTCGGATCGATGTAGGCTTTACCGATCGGTACACTGAACTTAATCTCTGGCGTAACAAGGGGTATCGCACCCGTCGGGCAAACCCTGCCGCAAGCTGTGCAGGTGTATTCGCAGTTACCCTGGCGCGGGATCAGAATCGGTGTGCCGATCCCTTCCAGCCCAGCCTCATTGAGGCTCGGAGCCAGCCCTTGGGTGGGGCATACCCGCAAACACGCGCCGCAGCGCACACAGGCGCTGAGCAGTTCCTGCTCGTTGACCAACGGCGGGCGCAGGCGGCGGATGTTGGGCGAGGATGGATTAACGCCAATTTTAAGCAGGGCAAGCCCGCCCAGGCTGGCGCCCAGCGCGCCCAACACCTGCCGACGACCGGGATCGTATACATATCCGTGGTCGATATGCCTTCTCTTATTAAATGAAATGGCTTGAGCGGGACAAATGACAGCGCAATCCATACATTCGATACACTCTCCGCTGTCGCTGGCAAATGCCTTTCTGGGATCGATTGCTCCCATTCGGCAACTGCGGGCGCAGGCGCCACAGGAGGTACAATCCTTGGAAACGGTGCGTTTGAGCAGAGCAGCCCTGGCTGTCAGGCTCAGCAAAGCGCCCAAGGGACAAAGGTAACGGCACCAGGCGCGTCTCTTGATCAAGTTCAACGCCAGGATTGCCAGCAGCAAGCCAACCGTCAGCGCTGCCGGCGCATAGTAGGCTTGAGTTACTCCCAGCCAGGTGCCCCTTAGCGCCCCATCAAGGGCGAGCAGTGGTTCGCGCAAGAAGGCAATCGGATACAGGGCATGTTGGGCATGGGTGACCAGCCAAGTCGCTCCCGGCAGCACAGTCGTGGAGAGCGCCCGCATCCAGATGGTGAGAGGATCGAGCACGAGCAGGGTCAGGTTGCCCCATAGAGCGGCGAATAGCGTTGCCAGGAGTATCCCGTACTTAATCCCGTGCCAGGCGGAAGGCTCATCCGGTTGTTGAGACGGGCGCGGTCGGAGCCAATCGAGCAGCGAGCCAATAGGGCAAAGCCAGCCGCACCAAAACCGTCCCAGCAGGAGGGTGGCTGCCAGCAACAGAGCAGCGGGCAGCAAGTGCATCAGCCAACGACGTTGAGCGATCATCGAGCTCATAGCTGCCAAAGGGTCAAAGCGCAGCGGCAGCTCCCAGGAGAGTAAACCGCCAAGCGTTAAGGGGGCATATACGGCCAGGATGACGAACAAGATAAACGCAACAATCTGTGCGGTCCGACGTAGACGGCGTGTGGTGGATGTAGTTATAACCATACCTAGATGGAGATCTCCTCGAGTTTGACCGCCCCCAGATCGGTCACGCCCAGCCCCATAGCCGCCGCAGCCTGGATATATGCAATGTCGGTCGGCTTAAGGCCAAAGAGAGAAGTGGCGAAGCTGTCGCACGCTACCATATCATGGCTGGCGATGACCGTGTTAGCCGTCTTTACGTCGTCAAGGTTGCCGCCGGTAGGGCCATTTTCCATCAGGATCCGTACGGCATCTATCACTGTTAACTGCGGACGTATAATGGTAGCCAGGTCGGCAAGGCGCTGCCCTAGGTTGCGATGAATGCCTCCTCGATTATCGATCATGCCCATTATATTCTTGCCTGCCAGCGTAAGTCGAGCCAAGCTATGATTTTTAGCGATCGGCACGTTGATAACCAAGTCGGCTTCCAACACTGGCTGATAAATCGGCCAACGCTTGATATCCAGACCGTCTGTAATATCCGTATCTATAAAACCCATCGGCGACATAATTTCCATCTCACCGCCGGCCGCTTGGACGGCCGCTTCAATGCCCGATCGTACATATGCCTGTTGCGGTGTGCCGGAAAAGGGACTGTCCATGACACGCACGCGCTTGGCGCCTGCTCCCCGGCACATTCTGACCAGGGCGGCGACAACATCAGGGTTGGTAGTGGACGCATATTCGGGGCCGTTATTGGCGTTACAGATATTGGGTTTGATGATGACATTGTAGCCGCTCTTGACG
>JAJFUJ010000139.1 GCA_021372475.1 Chloroflexota bacterium
TGCCAGGGGATTCGCTGCGGATTTAGTATTTGGTGATGCTGCCAATCAAATACCAGCGGCACCCCACACCGTTCGTTGATGGATAGCACCTCGGCTGCACTAAAGCAGCGGTCGTCGTTTTCCAGCACGATGCGTCGGCGAACGCGCTCCTCTAGCATCTCGTAACGGCGTATAAATCTTTCACAGGCACTGTTTTTTTCGTCATAAACGCCTCCCACATGCAAGACGATCACCGCGTCGGGCCCGAGCTCCAGCATATCCAGCATAAAAGCCTGGCCTTCAAGGTAGGCGAAGGAACGCCAGGCGCGGTCCTCATCCGGGGTGCTTAGGTTTACCAGGCTGTAAGGATGAAACGAGAGGCGAAAGTTATGCGTCCGAATGAGTTCCGCTAACAGCGTTGCCTCGCCTTGGTAGAGGCGCCATATGCCGGGCAGTTCATTTTCTACATGTGCTTGTGGTGCCATATTACAATGCATCCGGTACATGTGGATCTGATAACGTCCGCAATATTGGATGATATCGCGCAGGCGCATCAGACTCGCCCCCAATGTGAGAGGAGTATTGGTTCGTATGGGCGGCAGCATGCCATCAGGCAATCCCATCACGTGTATCGAAAAACCCAATCGTTTGGGTTTATGCTGTCCATATGATGCGGGGCTCTCAGGGAAATTAGGATACGGCTTGGGACTTTTTAGTAATTCCATACTGAATGTGGTAGAATCTTGACATATATTGTTTTATAAGATTAGCATGATGATCCGCTTCAGTCCAGCGGTTTCGCTAATCGACGGAGGAATATGTCAGTGAGACCGTCCTGGCCCAAAAATGGTTTTGTATATCTGCTGATTATAGTCGCGGTAATCGCGCTTTTCTACAGTTTCTTTGTTCCTACCGACACGGTTAACGAGATATCCATATCACGCGTTGCCGAGTTGATTCAAGAGGGTAAGGTAAAGGTACTTACAGTAAATACCGATGGCGTCATCAACCTCATCGTTACTGAGGGCAACCAGGATGTACGCTATATATCCCGTAAGGAATCCGGCGTCGGCATCGGTGAAACCCTTGCCAGCCTTGGTGTGCAGCCCGAACAGCTAGCTGAAATTAACGATCTGGCAATACAAAAACCCAGCATTTGGGAAAACTGGGGGCTAGTCCTCATACAGCTCGTGCCCCTTGTGCTAATTGGCTTTTTCCTGGTTATTATGCTGCGGCAGGCGCAATCCGGCAACAACCAGGCGCTTTCTTTTGGGAAAAGCCGAGCTCGTATGTTTTCCGGTGATCGCCCGACCAGCACTTTTGGCGATGTCGCGGGAGCTGACGAGGCCAAGCAGGAGCTGCAGGAAGTCGTCGAGTTCCTCAAGGAGCCGGATAAGTTCACCGCGCTAGGAGCGCGTATTCCTAAAGGTGTTTTGCTCGTAGGGCCTCCGGGCACAGGTAAGACACTTATGGCACGCGCGGTGGCTGGCGAGGCTGGTGTGCCCTTCTTTAGCATCAGTGGTTCTGAATTCGTAGAGATGTTTGTGGGCGTTGGTGCCAGCCGTGTCCGCGATCTATTCGACCAGGCTAAACGCAACAGCCCTTGCATCGTTTTTGTGGATGAAATCGATGCTGTAGGCCGCCAGCGCGGCGCTGGTTTGGGTGGCAGCCACGATGAGCGCGAACAAACCTTGAACCAGATTCTGGTCGAGATGGATGGTTTCGATACCGATACCAAGGTAATCGTCCTCGCTGCTACCAACCGCCCTGATATCTTGGATCCAGCCTTATTGCGCCCAGGCCGTTTTGACCGGCGCGTCGTGCTGGATCGTCCCGACCGCCACGGCCGCGAAGCGATTTTCGGTGTGCATGTTCGTGGTAAGCCGCTCGAAAAAGAAGTCTCGCTGGATACCCTGGCGCGCCAAACTCCCGGTTTCACCGGCGCGGACGTTGAGAATGCCGTGAACGAGGCTGCAATTCTAGCGGCACGCCGTAACAAGCGCTCGATAGGGATGGACGAGTTCCAGGAGGCCATCGAACGTGTTGTGGCTGGCCCCGAACGGCGTAGTCGCTTGATCACCGACAAAGAAAAAAAGCTGATTGCTTATCATGAGGCTGGACACGCGCTGGTGCAGATGAGTTTGCCCAACTGCGATCCGGTGCACAAAGTATCCGTTGTTGCTCGAGGTATGGCCGGCGGTTATACTATAACTCTTCCGGCAGATGACCGCGTCCTATATTCCAAGAGTAAATTCGAAGATGAGTTGGCTGGCCTGATGGGCGGCCGCACTTCCGAAGAGATTGTTTTTGGCGACGTAACTACCGGGGCCAGCAATGACTTACGAAGAGCCACCCAGATTGCCCGAGCGATGGTTACCGAATATGCAATGTCCGATGCCCTCGGGCAGCGCACCTTTGGCCAGAAAGAGGAGCTGATTTTTCTTGGCCGTGAGATCGCCGAGCAACGGGATTATAGCGAGGAAATTGCATCGCAAATAGACCATGAGGTGGGGATAATCATCGATAATGCACACCAACGTGCGCGCGATGTTCTGACTAATAAGCGCGTAATTCTGGAAGCAATCGCTAATCGTCTGATCGAGAAAGAAACACTCGATGCGCCGGAACTGGAAGCTATCGTCAATAGTCCCGGCCAGGTGAGTGATTCAACGATGATATAGCTGGTACACTAGACATGCAAAGGCCGAGTTGTTTGACTCGGCCTTTTTCTAGAGAGGACATATGTCCCTGGAGATCCCTTTAGGAGCACAAGCTACCCAGCAGTATACAGTTAGCGCGGAGCATCTGGCACTCAGTTGGCATAGCGGCGCAGCGCAAGTGTTGGCAACCCCCCAAATGATAGGATGGATGGAGGCTGCAGCCGTTGCTGCGGCTGGTCCCTCATTGCCTGCAGGCTACAGTACGGTAGGTACTGCCGTGGATGTGCACCATCTGGCTGCTACTGTTCAAGGCGCCCTGGTGACAATCCATGCCACGTTGGTGGCCCAGGAAAATAAGCTGTTGACATTTGAGGTTGAAGCTCATGATGAAAACGGCCTGGTTGGGCGAGGCACACACCAACGCTATATCGTAGAGTTGGAACGCTTTGAGGCACGGGCGCGAACACGCGCGACAGGGATATCCTAGTCTGCCGATTCAGAGGTCGGCTGTTCGGTTGCCTCGATACCGGGCGTGGCTGTTCCTGCGGCTTCTGCAGTCTCGGTTGCAGCTTGGTTCCCCATCAGGATACCCTTAATTACATCCGTTGGGATCCGCGGTCGGTTAACGGCAATTGCCAAAAGAATAGCTAACAAAGCCAGTATGGCTGTGATTAGGACTGGTGAAACCCCTGCGCGCGACGTGAGATTCATAGAACTCGCATGGGCATACTCAAGCTCAGATTGCGGTGGAAGCTGCGGTGTGGTTGCAGTGCCCGGGAGCTGTATGACAGTTACTAAAGGATACGGATGTTGGGTTGTCCGCAGCGCCTGCGCCAATGACTCGGCAAAACCATTGGAATCTGGCGCAAAAAGGGCAGCTTTGTGCAATAGCCGGGCAGACATTTTATGTTCTGCATTGGAATCTGCTAGGATGATGCAGTCTCCCGGGTATAGTCGGCGCTCGCTGCTCAAGCATCTTGGCGTATCCGAGGTCGTTGCCTCAGCTTTGTTCGGCACGCCCAGCACTTCGCCTCTAGGGTCGGGCAGCACGGTGATTAGACGCTGGTTGCGCCAAATCCACCCCCGCGCTTGGCTAGTGCCGGCAATATAAAGGGTCATGTTGTGCACAAGAGCTCCCATAATTGTCGCCGCCTCGTCGAGCTCTTGTGCCGCCCCTACTGCCTGGTACAAGTTACGCATCGGATCGAGCTTTTTACTGCTATAATAGGTTTCATAAAGTCTGGTTGGCAGCAGGGCGTCAGTGGAAAGCCCGCATAGCAGATAGAGCCTGCCTCTGCGCGCCAGCAAGGCTGTGTCCAAGTTCAGTTGGTCAAGCGCTTGCTCGGTTTGCGCCTGGTTGGCTGAGCCATATTGAGGTTGTAGGGGGTTCGGGTTTCGATCGATCATCCTGTTAACCGCGCATTGAATAGCACTAGTATAAGTCAGCCAGTATGGTTCGGCAATTTAGCGGGCTTGCGCGTGCCCACGCATTTGGGTAAAACTAAGCTTAAATCACGATAGGAGACTAGGCTATGAATCAGGAAAGGTTAGTCAATTTGGCGCTTGCTCAAGGGCAGGGCGTGCTGCGCCTCGCGCCCACCTGGGTGCCTCGCTCTTTTTGCATCCCTGGTCGGCGGATCAAGCTGCATCCGGATGATTATTATGCCTACGGCGCACACCGCGGCGGAATCGACGAACGCTGGTTTTCGAGCACGATTCCGGCCGACAACGGTCCTGAGACGCTGCCTGACGAAGGCTTGAGCTATGTTGTTGTCGAGGATGGCGCAGAGTTACGGCGCATTTTGCTGCGCGATGCCGTCAGCCTGGCTGGGGCAGCAATCATCGGCGAACGCCTGATGAACGCTTACGGCGGTTGGCCAATGTATTCCAAGTTTTTTGATAACAAAGGGGCACTGCCCCACCATCTGCACCAGATGCCCGCTGACGCTGAAAGGGTCGGCCAAGTAGCCAAGCCCGAGGCCTACTACTTTCCGGTGCAGCTCAACAACTATGGCGCGGATTTCCCCTATACCTTCTTCGGATTGACACCGGGCACGACGCCCGAGCAAATTACAGAATGCCTGCGTATATGGGACCAAGGAGATAACAAGATAACCAATCTTTCCAGCGCGTACCGTCTGCAGCCCGGCACGGGCTGGGATGTGCCGGCTGGTGTGCTACACGCTCCGGGGAGCTTGTGCACGTATGAGCCTCAAGGCGCCAGCGATGTATTCGCAATGTTCCAATCATTGGTCAATGATGCGCCGATTGCTTGGGATCTGCTAGTGAAAAACGTGCCCGAGAAACACCATCACGACCTCGATTATATCGTCAATATGATTAACTGGCCGTTGAACCTGGACCCTGACTTTGCGGCGCACCGCTTTATGGCGCCGCGCCCGGTTCGCCCGCTCAGTGAAATGGAGGGCGAAGGTTTGCGCGATATGTGGGTAGCTTACCGCAGCCCGGCCTTTAGCGCCAAGGAAACGACCATCCTGCCCGGCCGAACGGTGACCCTGGTTGACCCTGCTTGCTATGGGCTGATCGTCCTGCAGGGACACGGCACGTTGGGCCGTTGGCCGATCGAATCTCCCGCGCTCATTCGCTTTGGCCAACTCACGCACGACGAGTATTTTGTGAGCGAATCGGCCGCCAAACAGGGCGTAAAGGTTACCAATCCGAGCACCACAGACCCAATTGTGATGCTGCGCCATTATGGGCCGGGCAATCCAGCTCTGGAGCTCTAGCGCGTTTAAGCGCATCATGAACCCAACTCGGCCGGCAGTTAAAGATTGACGTTCGGCCGGGTGTGTGTTAGAATAAACGCCGCTTATCAGAGGGCCCATAGCTCAGCGGTTAGAGCAGCCGGCTCATAACCGGTTGATCCCTGGTTCGAATCCAGGTGGGCCCATATATCTCTGGCAGTCCCCCGGTAAGTAAAGCTTGACTACTCCTGCTCCGCCTTGCGCCGCATGCCTTTATACATATAGCGTAGTAAAATAGCATCTATACCTAAGCCATGACTTGGTGGTGTATATGATATCTTATTCGACTAACGACGAACATATACCGATCATTCCGCTGTGGATGGACGCTGTTCCCGGCTCGGAGGACTGGACCTGGCAAGAGGAGGACTCGTTTCTGCCCACCGGAGATAGAGTTACCCGCAACGTCTCACATCCTTCACTGAGCTGTTATCTTCCTGAGCGCTCGATTGCTTCTGGAGCGGCCGTCATCATCTGTCCAGGCGGGGCCTTTCATTTTCTCTCAATCGATTTTGAGGGAACGGATGTGGCGCGTTGGCTGAACGCGCATGGCATCGCCGCGTTTGTGCTTAAATACCGACTGTTGCATACTACCGACTCTTTTATGGATGAGGTATCCGCGTGCCTGGACAATCGAGACAAGCTCGCGAAAACAATGCAGCCGTTGTATCCCCTGCTGACAGCGGATATCCAGCAGGCGCTCAGGTTGGTTCGCTCGAACGCCTCATGGTTCACTGTCAATCCGCACGCGGTCGGCGTGCTTGGTTTCTCAGCCGGCGCGGTGGTGGCCGCCCTGTCAGTCATGCACCATGATGCCGAGACACGGCCGGACTTTGTCGCGCCGATTTACTGCGGTCCGCTGCCGGATGACTCCCTTCCCGCAGATGCTCCCCCGCTCTTTATGCTCATGGCCGATGATGACGCGATGGCTACCGCGAACAGTCTGCGTTTATACGCTATGTATCATGCAGCGCATTTACCCGTTGAGATGCACATCTATGATCGCGGCGGCCACGGTTTTGGGATGAAAAAGCAAGATTTACCGGTCGATGCATGGATTGACCGGTTCTGTGAGTGGCTATATTCTCTCCAACTCGTCAGTTAGGGATTTCTTTTTTCGTTTGTTGTTGCCGAGTTTGCAATATAACGATGATAGAGGCGCAAAAGAGATGTGGGCTTTTACCATTCATGCCCCGTTGGATGCCCGTTTTGAGCAGGCGCCAACCCCAAAGCCTGCTCCGCAAGAGGCGCTGGTACGCGTGCATAGTGCAGCCATATGTGGCACTGACCTCGAGATTTACCAGGGCAACATGGTTTATTTTACCAGCGGGGCGGCTCATTATCCGGTTATCCCCGGCCACGAGTGGTCAGGTGAGGTAGTACAAGTCGGTTCGGATGTGCACAGCCTGCACATAGGGGATCGTGTGGTGGGCGAATGCACCATCCCCTGTGGCCAATGCGTTTATTGCCGGCGCGGTTGGTACAATCTCTGCGCTAACCGACGCGAGACCGGTATATTAAACATGAATGGCGGGTTTGCCGAGTTCGTTGTGATGCCATCCCCGTTTCTGCATCATATCGGCGAGCTGCCCTATGATGAGGCGAGCATGGTAGAGACTACGGCAATCGCCGTCTATGCCGTTCACCAGGCGCAAGTGACCCCGGGCGATAGGGTGGCGGTGCTGGGCACAGGGCCGGTGGGGTTACAGGCCGTTCAGGCGGCCAAGGCTTACGGCGCCCGTCAAGTGGTTGCGATTGGGGGGCGCCCCAGCCGGCGGAAATTGGCAGAACAATATGGAGCTGATGTTGCGCTGGCTGCCGATATACTGGATTTCACAGAGCAGATACGGCGGCTCACCGATGGGCAGTGTTTCGATGCTGTGATCGAGGCTACCGGCAATCCGGCTGTTACCCGCAAGTTTCCCTTGCTGGCGCGGCCGCACGGCAGGATCGTGATGACGGGGTTGTTTGGTGGCAAAATCGGGGAATTGGATTTGGATTGGCTCGTTACCAGTAACGTGATCCTGCAGGGCTCATTAGGTAGCCCCAACGTATGGGATGAAACAATCAATTTGATGGCCTGCGGCAAAATACGCTCCAGCGACTTGATTACGCACCGCTATCCCCTTGCGCAGGCGAAACAGGCGCTGCAGTTTATGGCCTCAAGGCCGCCGGATTTGATCAAGATGCTGCTCACCCCGTGAGCCAGAGATATCTCTAGCTGCAACTTGCAGTTGGAAGCTGCCATATCGCGAAGCAGGATACAAAAAACAAATGATGACAAACAAACGCATACCAACCATCGGGAAAGGTCTAGCGCCACTTCCACTAAACCGCAGGGATATTAGACTTGACGATGCCTTCTGGAGTCCAAAGCTTGAGGTGTTGCGAACAGTAACCATCAAGGATGTGTTCGATAAATTTGAGAAATCCGGCGCCTTGGCCAATTTTGACCGAGTTGCCCAGGGGCAGCGCGGCGGGCATCAAGGGCCGCCTTTTTTTGATGGGCTGGTGTATGAGACAATCCGCGCAGCGTCCGATTTCCTGGCAGCAGCGTATGACGTGCAGCTTGACGCGCGCCTGGATGGCTACATTAGCCGCATTGGTGCAGCCCAGGCTGCTGTAGGTGATGGGTATATCAATACGGCAATTACCTTGGCATGTCCGGAAAAGCGCTGGGGCGCTCAAGGCGGTGACCAGTTGTGGAGCCATGAGGAGTATAACGCCGGGTGTCTAGTTGAGGCAGGCGTGCATCATTTTCGGGCGACCGGCAAGACCAGCCTGCTCACCCTGAGCGTTCGCTTCGCCGACCATTTATGCGCCGTGATCGGTCCGGATCCGCGCAGGAATATCGTGCCATCTCATCCGCTGGCCGAGGAGGCTCTGGTTAAGCTTTACCAATTGCTGGTAGATGCGCCGGATTTAGCCCGCACGCTCGGATGTCGGGTGAATCCTCGCGAGTATCTTCGCCTCGTGCGATTTTGGATGGATCATCGCGGCGACCATCAAGAGCGTATTAGTTTTACAGAATACGCTCAAGATCATTGCTCGTTGTATGAGCAGCCGGAAGCGGTCGGCCACGCTGTGCGCGGGATGCTGCTGTATGCCGGGCTGGCGGCGCTGGCCGCTGAAGAAGGCAGTTCGCGCGACTATACCACCTTGCACCGCCTATGGCGCGACGTCGTCGAGCGCAAGCTGTTCATTACCGGTGGCGTCGGGCCTATCAAGGAGTACGAGGGTTTCGGCTATGGGTACTATCTCCCGCCAACCGGGTATATCGAGACCTGCGCTGGGGTTGGCTTGGCATTCTGGGCCAGCCGCATGCACCAGCTTTTTGGCGGCGCAGAGTATCTCGATGTGTATGAGCGGGTGATTTACAACAATGTGTTGGCAGGCATTTCGCTGGAGGGAAATCGCTATTCATACGAGAATCCGTTGTATAGTCAGGGATCTATGCATCGCTGGGATTGGCACGGCTGTCCCTGCTGCCCGCCGATGCTGCTAAAACTGTTTGCGGAGATGCCCCAGTTGATTCTGACTCAGACCGGCACAGACATCTATGTGAATCTCTATATCGGCTGCAAGGCTCAAGTATCTTTGCCGGCAGCTCATGTAAATCTGGGCATCGAAACTCATTATCCCTGGGATGGTGCGGCGCGTATCACGCTGCATCCGGAGGAGGCCAGCACGTTTGGCTTATGCTTGCGAATCCCTCGATGGTGCCGCACTTACACAATATCCGTCAATGACAAGGCAATGCGTAAGGTCGCCCGAACAGATGGCTATGTGCATATCAAGCGTCTGTGGCATGATGGCGACCAGATATGTATCAACTTGGCGATGCCAGTGGAACGTATCATTGCTCATCCGTTTGTGAATGGCTTACGAGAGTGCACAGTTATCCAACGCGGACCGGTGGTTTATTGCCTGGAGGGAGTTGATAACCCTCAGGTAGCCGACCCCGTCCTTCCACCCTACCCGGTTTTTGCTTACGAATTTCTACCTGGTTTGTTGGGCGGGGTCGTAAGAGTCACAACACAGGCCGCGGATGGAGCTCCCCTTGTGCTGAACCCATACTATACCTGGGATAACCGCCCAATACCCAAAGAACACGATTGGCTGCGGGTGTGGTTGCGGCAGCAAGATTGGTACACGCTGCGCTCCGAGCTGGATGCTAACCCACGCAAAGCCTGGGGGCAAACGCTTTATCAACCCATCCCTTCGTGTCCGCCGCTGTAATTCGGGCATCTCATCCATAAACAAAACATCCCTGGCATTATAACTCCAGGGATGTTAAGAAACTCGAAACTAGACGAGATAATCGCGCAGTTGACGGCTGCGGCTTGGGTGACGCAGGCGGTCCAGTGCTTCGTGCTCGATTTGACGGATGCGCTCGCGGGTTAGCCCGAACTTGCGCCCGACCTCTTCCAGCGTATAGCTGCGTCCGTCCTGCAGTCCAAAACGTAGCCGCAGAATGCGAGCTTCACGTGGAGTAAGTGTCGTGAGGATATCCTCGAGTTTCTGCTGCAGCATATGCTGGTAGGTCGAGTCGGAGGGGGTCGGTGCCTCGTCATCCGGGATAAAGCTGCCTAACTCGCTGTCCTCTTCCTCACCCACTGGTTTCTCGAGCGAAAGCGGACGCTGCGATACCTTGAGCATCCACTGCACCTTTTGTGGTGGAAGTGCTAATTGGTCGGCAATCTCTTCCGGCGTTGGCTGGCGTCCCCAATCCTGTTCGAGCTGCTGTGCTACCTGATATACTTTGCGGATGCGGTCGCTCAAATGAACCGGCAGCCGAATCACGCGCCCCTGGTCGGCCAGAGCCCGAGTGATTGCCTGGCGAATCCACCACGTAGCATAGGTACTGAAGCGGTGTCCTCGTCGATAATCAAACTTTTCAACTGCCTTGATCAGACCGAGGTTTCCTTCCTGAATTAAATCCAGGAAGGGCACTCCCTGTCCAAGGTAACGCTTGGCGATGCTGACAACCAGGCGCGTATTGGCTTTGATGAGATGGGTGCGCGATGCCTCGCCAAGTTCAATCACCTGCGACAGCCGATCCTTGTCATCCTCAGTTAAATTCTTGTTGGTGACATATTCCTTCTTGGCGAGCTGACCTTCTTCGAACTGGCGCGCCAAGGTCACTTCCTGTTTTGCGGTGAGCAGCGGAACGCGAGCCATTTCCTTGAGATACAGGCTGATAGTATCATCGCTGGATATCTCTGAGAGATCAAAACGTTTATCTAGTTCGGATTCGGACTCGAGCGGCTCAACTTCGATAAACTCCTTATCATCCTCGGGTGTCTCTGGATGCTCAGCTTCGGCTTCGACTTCGGCTTCAACCTCAGCTTCCTCCTCATCCTCTTTCTTGCCCTCATCATACATGACTTGCACACCCTCTTCGCTGAGGTGTATGAATAAGTCCTCCAGCTCAGCCATATTCTCCTCGACCTCAGGGAATACCGCCATAATATCGTCGAGGGTAACGTATCCTTGCTCTTCAGCCTTTGCTAGGAGTAGCTGAAGTGCTTTATTCTCCTTATCGTTTACTTTGAGTACCATTTCAACCACCGCTTATAGAGTAAATTGCACTCGCTGACATAACATAATCCGCCCCGAAAACACTGAGGCGGATTATGAACTAGTTCACAAGTGGACGTTATTGCATCATAACTGGATAAAGCCGCCTCTAGAGCCTCCAAGTACGATACCGGCTAGCTCACATAGACATCATACATAGTATTCAGCTCATCTTATCATGCTATTAAAGATATGTCAAGTTATTTTCCATTTTACGGCTAATGGCCAGTACCGTCAGAAATAAAACTCGACTGTTTAATATAGCACATACGATACGATTTGTACAGTACCTATATTCGGAAATTACCTACATGTTGTAGGTCGATGCCTGCATTAGTAAGGCGGATATACTTTGACGGTAATCTCATAGGTGTGTATGATAATGATGACAATGGTGAAAAGGTATCGAGGTTAGTGGCAGGAATAGGAAACGTTTTGCGGGAGACGCGAGAAGCTCAGAGACTGAGCTTACTTGACGTGGAGCGTGAAACGCGTATCCGTCATATATATCTACAGGCTTTGGAGGAAGAACGATTTGACGACCTGCCTGGTGATGTATATGCTCGCGGATTTATTCGCAACTATGCACTATCCCTAGGCCTAGATCCCCAACCGCTTCTTGAAGAGTATGATCATATACGTGAGGCTCCACAACAAGACGAGACGGCAGTGTTAAATGAACCGCTCTTACCTCAACGTATTAATAACACCGGCGCGCGGGTGTTTCTCATCTTGATGGCCTTGCTTGTCATATTATTGGTTGGTTGGTATGCATACAATCGTTTTTATGGGGGGGTAAGCCCTTCGGATTTACTGAGCCGTCTCGGAATAAAAGTGCACCAAACCAGCACGCCGACCCTGGAACCTGGCCGGAGTGGTGAACTCGATACGCCATCGCCGACAGAGTTCTATACCCTAGCGCCCACAATTACAGCGACGCCGGAAGTGACGGCGTCGCCGGCTCGCACGGCTTTTCCAACCCGCACTCCCACGGCTATCTCGGGTATTCTGATTGTAGCTGATGTGCTTGAGGATACTTGGGTACACGCCATCGCTGATGGCGAAGTGATTTTCGATGGCGCCTTGACAGCCGGCGATCAGCGCACTTGGCAGGCTGCCAGCATCATCAGTCTGAGCATCGGCAATGCCGGCGGCATCAGCCTGACGGTAAACAATGTGCCTGTCGGTGTACTCGGTGCCAGCGGAGAACTAATCGATATGGATTATACGCTTGATACCTTGCCGACCCCAGCGCCCTGACTGCATCAACCTCGTTGTAAATCCCGCCTGTTTAGGTTGATTTATGCGTTTTTACCTTGTTACCCTCGGGTGCCCCAAAAATAGCGTTGATAGTGAGATGATGGCATCGCTGCTGCGCCAGGACGGCCACCAGCCAGTGAGTGATGCCCGTCATGCGGATGTATTAATCGTCAATACCTGCGCTTTTATCGCCGATGCGCGCAGCGAGTCATTCTCTGCCATCCATGAACTGGCCCTTCGCAAGCGGCGCTGGCAGCGTTTGGTTGTGGTGGGCTGCATGGTCGAACGCGATTCGGATGAAATTAAGCGCCGCGCCCCCGCCGTCGATGCGCTGCTTGGGGCCCGCTCATGGCCGCAAATCCGTCAGATCGTAGCCGGTTTCCAGGAAGCGCGCCCAGGCTCAGCCTATGTTCCCGCGGAGATACAGGAGCGCGCCCTGGTGACTTCCGTCACCCGCATTCGGCAGGATGGAGCCAGCGCATATATCAAAATCGCCGATGGCTGCGATGCTTCCTGCGGTTATTGTGCAATTCCGCTTATCAAAGGCCCACAGCACAGCAAACAGCCTGCCGATGTTCTCCGCGAAGCCCGCGAACTAGCGGCGCAAGGGGTACGCGAGATTACCCTGATTGCTCAAGATACCACGGCTTATGGGCGCGACCTGGGATTTACCGATGCCCTGCCGGATCTGGTCGAGACGCTTAGCTGTGCATTGCCGGAGCTCCTGTGGTTGCGCATCCTGTATGCTTATCCTCAGCATATAACGCCGCGGCTTATCGCGTGCATAACAGCCATGCCAAACGTATGCCATTATCTCGACGTTCCCCTGCAGCACGGCGCGCCAAGCGTGCTGCGGCGCATGCGCCGTTCGGATAATATCCCAGACATGCTGCAGACGATTCAAGCGCTGCGTGAGGCTGTGCCCGATATCGCGCTGCGCTCGACCTTTATCGTTGGTTATCCTGGTGAGACCGATGATGAATTCGAACAGCTTCTGGAGTTTATGCAGCTAATCCACTTTGATAATGTAGGCGTCTTTCGCTATTCACGGGAGAGAGGGACTTTTGCTGCCGATTTGCCAGGCCAGGTACCGGCGGAGGTTGCCGAAGAACGCTTCCAGCGAGCAATGCTCGCGCAGCAGCAGATATCGCTTCAGAATAATCTTGCTCAGGTTGGGCGCCGTATGCAAGTGCTTGTCGAAGGCGCATCCGGCGGGCTAACGATTGGTCGTTGCTACCGGCAGGCGCCGGAAATAGACGGCCTGACCCTGATATCGGGTAGCGCGCAAGCGGGCAGTGTGCTTTCGGTAGCTATCGTCAGTGCGCAGGAATACGATTTGCGGGGAGAGCTTGCGGCGACATAACTAGCGCTGTCTGACCCAGAAACCTTCGGATAGCAGCGTTTGTTGATACAGCTTGAGCAGCAGTGGGTTTAGCCGGTTGAGTTCCTGCGGCTCTGCAAGGGCAAGGTATAGAGTCTGCGCCAGATAATCGCTGGGGGAATCCGCGCCTAGTAGGTCGCTGCCGTATCCTAACTGCGCCAGTCTGCTAAACCGTTGTGCAGCTTCTGTCAGCGCCTGCGTTGAGCCGCAACCATCCGAAAACGATCCTCTCGCAGCCTGGAGCTCCTCTCCCAGCAGATCATCCAATAGACGCATTACTAGCAGAAAACTCTCCCTGCTATCGCCGGCTGCTTGTTCAGCGGAGATATATAGAACGCTTTCATAACTATTCCCTCGCCAGATCTGCGTGCCGGGAACGTAACGCGATTCGCCGCTATGAATGACGATGTGTCCGCGTGGTTGGGCTAGCCACCAGCGTAGCATACCATCGGGCAGAGGCGCAAGAATCTTTAGAAACGTTAGCCCCAGGTCCCAGACGGTCTCTATGCGGCCTTGTTGCGCGGGCAGCCCGTCGAGCGCGTCCGGAGCAACGTGAATCCGCTGCTGCCAGAGGACGTTATGGTAGTGTCCGTGCGTATCCATTCTTCTCCTTACCCAGATACATTAAGTGTAGCTCAACTCAGCCTCGGCGTCACTTGCCGGTTATGTGTTATTGCATACATTTGAATGTGTAGGGAGCAGTCCAAATACTCACATTATTAGGGAGTCTGGGTGGAAAAAGAAAATGCACACCTTCCGCTGGACAGCCGCGATGTGAAGGTGTGGCGCGATGAGCATCTGGAAAAGCAGCGAGTTGCTGTAGTGGCTGAGGAGCCCCTCATAATCAGCGTCAATGGGCAGCGTGTGGCGGCTCTGATGCGCCTCCCCGGCGATGAACGGGAGCTGGCTGCCGGATTCCTGGTAAGCGAGGGGATTATCCCTGATTTCTCCGCTATCTATACAATCCTGCATTGCAATAACGAGGTGGACGCCTCGCCTGCTCAGGATGACCAGGTCGGCACGACCGGACGTAACCGCGTGGACGTTCAAGCAGCGCCGGAGCGCCTCAACCCTGAGGCGCGCCTGGATGTCCTGCGGCTAGTGCGCGCAGGCTGCGGGGCAGCCGAGGTGAATCCGAGCGTGTTGCAGCACACTCCGCTCGCCTCGGCGGTTACGTTTGATGCTCAGGTGTTGGCCGCAGCAGGTAAAGGCATACGCGACGGTCAGGCCGTTCATATGCAGGCTGGAGGAACACATGCTGCCGGCGTCTATTCTCGCCAGGGAGAATGTATCGTCCTCCGCGAGGATATCGGCAGGCACAATGCCGTCGATAAAGCGTGCGGCTATTGTCTGCTAAATATGATCCCTCTGGATGATAAGTTGCTGCTCTGTTCGGGGCGGCTCTCTTATGAGATGGTGAACAAAGTGCTCAACCTGGGCATCCCGGTCGTAGCCTCAATTTCATCTCCGACGGGGCTGGCCTTGCAGCTAGCGGATGCCGGCAATGTAACCGTGGTTGGTTATCTGCGCGGCAGCCGCATGACGGTGTACACCCATCCGGAGCGTATTATCTTTCCGGCAGACGGCACGCTTCTCTAGCTTCGGGTGCTAATTGGGCACATTCAAGCTGGCCAGGTCGATGTAATCCCCCAGCTCCTGGCCGTTTTTGCTGATGTGCAGACGTTCCCCGCCTTCCAGTTTGTACAATCCTATGCGGAGTGTCAGTTCCCCGGCCTGAGCGGTATCGGGAAGCAGAATGCCATAACGGTCGATGATATCTGCGCCAGGCTGCCAGGTGGTGGTCAACGCTGCTCCGCCACCCGGCTCGCTGTCGCGTTGGGCGACAATCTGGCCGTTCTCATCGAGCAGGTGGATGAACACCTTGTACCGCTCCGGGATGGCTGCTGCGGCCCGCCAATACAGCGCAACCTGGACGACATCCCCCGGCTTAACCCGCGGCGTTGTCAGCGTGTAACCCTCCAGTAAAATGGCATCTCCGAAAGCCAGGTCTGTTGATACCTGTGGCTGGCTGGATACCTCGGACGGCACCGCATACATAACCAGGCGCAAGTCGCCGTACCAGCGGTCGAGAGCCTTGTAGGTGTGCTGGTCCAGCCAGGTTTCGATAAAACGCCCCGGGTCGCTCTCATCGGTAGCCCAAAGGATGCCATATATACGCTTATGGGCGGCTACCAGTTCTTCCAACTGTCCCAGTACTATTTCCTGGTTCAGCGGTCGCGTCAACGGTAATGGTACGAGCTGCTGCGGCCCGTGAAAATAGTAGCCAACCGTCTCAACCTGGCTGGGAGCGTTTATCAGGATTGCATCGTTAGCCCCGGCCGTCCGTTGTATCTCTGCCACGATACCCCGATAATCATCGCGATAGAAGGCAGGGTCATAATATAGATGAGCTAGTGATACCAGTGAGGTGCTTAGTGCAAGCCCCAGGACTAGCGCAGTCAAAGCCCAGGCAACCCAACGCTTGCGCAACAAGCCATACGTTAACTGACCTATTTCGATGGTTGCGCTGGCAAGCAGCAGTGCAAAAGCCGGATGCACCAGCAGCAGAAATTTGTCCTTCAGGAAGGGGCGTGAAAGCGATAATATGTAAAAGATAACCAGGGGGACCGCCAGGTAGAGGGTATATATCCAGGAGCGCTGCCTGCGTATGAGTGGGAGTATCACAGCAAGGCTCAGCATCACAATCCCGAGGATAACCACCAACTGACTTAACGGAATGGTTATGCCAAAGGCGAGCACCTGTCCAGCGCGCGCGAACAGTTGCCAGGCCGAGAGCGCTTCCCCTGCGGCCGGCCAGTTGGTAAGCGACCGCCACGATACAAGCAGCCATGGAATATACGCCGCAACCAAAAGGGCTTGCATACCGAGCCAGCGCAGTATCCACCCCCAGGAACGTTCTTTACCCTGGGCAAGCCATAACGCTAATACTGCACAGCTCTGCGCAAATATCACTGCAAAGGTGACATAATGGCTGTATACTGCACCGATGCTGAGCGCCAGGTAGCCTATCGCCATCCCCCAGTGCCAGTGTTTTAACGGGGACGGCTTATCAGCTTCAGTGAGTTTGATAAAAGCCAACCATGAGGCAGCGCCCAGTAGCGCAGCCCACTCGTACATGCGCGTTTCCTGCGAGTAATAAACCTGCAGTGGTGATAGTGCGGTATACAAGGCCGCCAATACAGCCGCATCGCGGTGCAGCAGCACACGTCCCAATATATATACAACCAGCACCAGGGCGCAGCCGGCCAGGGCTGAAAGGGCGCGTGCCGCAAATTCGGATATGCCTGCCAGCCTGACCCAGTAGTGCAGGACGAGGTAATAAAACGGGGGGTGTATATCGGCTGCGGCGTTGCGCAGGATAGTGGGGATATCGCGCTGCGCCAGCGCGATGGTCGTGCCCTCATCGTTCCACAAGCTTTGTGCACCAAGGCGATAAAAGCGCAATACGGCAGCCAACAGCAGGATGACGGTCAGCAGCGCCCATTGCCAGCGTTCAGCTTTGCCCTTCACGGGCCCCTCTTCGCGAATGGAATATGATAAACGCCGCGACTGCAATCAACAGCACGGCGCCGCCTATCCAGAGCCATTGAGGCCGCGATGTATTGCGGATAATAATACCGTCCAGATTGAGAGTGCCTTTGCTGACGACCACCCGAACCTGGTGGCTGCCGGCCGGCAAAGACCAGGCTAGGGATACCATCTGGCTGTTTGGCGAGTTGCTCGCAGCTAGCTGTACGTCCATTGGTGCGCGGTTATCTATAGTCACTGCAATTACTGCTGCTTCGGTCATTGGGAATACGACCAACTGCATATCGGTGCCCTCGAAACTAAACTGCAGCTCGGAGCCTTGGCTGCCCTGCTGGTAAGCTCCCAACACAGCCTGTTCGTCCTTGACAAGCTGCCAGGCCCCCTGATAGTCGAGCGCCCAATGGTCTTCTTGAAAATAACCTGGCAATACTTTACGCGGCAAATGCGCCAGCTCTGTAAGCGCAGTATAGGCTGGCAGCGGACTGAAATCCGGCTCCAACAGGCGGAAGTAATACCACGGCTGATTGATTTCTGCGTCGGAAGGGCGCCGTAGGAACCAGTAGTTCATTACGCCCATCCACGGCCAGTTGCGCGCCGCACGCTGGTAGGCTTGCACGGCATAAGCAGCCTGTTCTTCCTCCGTTACCCGTCCATACGGCACCGATTCAGTCATGGTTGCGGGCTGGGCATTCCAACCCACTTCGCTGGCCCAGATGGGTTTGTCGCTGTCGCCATGTTTGACCATTATCTGGCGCAGCAACTGTACCCGCGAAAAGTTGGCGCGGTCGGTACTCGTGCGCAGGTCATTCGGGCCGGTCCACAGACCGTAGACCATCGCGCCCATAATATCATAGTTGCCTGCCAGGCCGGCATCATACATCATCTCCAAATAAGTGAGGTCGCTGATGTTGCGCGGTCCGAACTCGAGCGGGGTTTCTTCTGTGGTTTGCGCCAAGGCTGCTGATATGATGACGCAGTCAGGGTCCGCTTCCTTGGCGCGGCGGTAGGCAATCTGTAAAAGTTTGACATAGGCTGCCGGGTCAGCCGGCTGGTCGCCCCATTCAGGGTAAATGTTGGGTTCGTTCCAGATTTGGTAATAGCGGATGCGCCCCTTGTAACGGCTGACTACCGCATAGACGTAATCGCCGAAATCTTCATAATCGTCAGGGGGCGCCATTGTCCAGCCTTCTGCAGAGCCTACTGCGCGGCTCCAAGCCGGCGGTCGATCAAGGCGGGCGATGATCTGCACATCGTACTGCTCCGCCAAGTCAACGATACGGTCGTACTTGGCCCAGGCATCCACATCCCACTTGTGATCCCAGTAATCCCCCTTGGCGGATATTTCGATATCCTCCCATGGGAATTCCTGGCGAATCCAGCAGAATCCAGCTTCGCTGATCATCTGCAGCGACCGCTCGATTTTGGCGACCTCTACTTCCTGCTCGAGAAACGTGTTGACGCCGTATGGGCAGATGCCGGTGTAACGCATCGGGGTGTAAGGTTCTGTTTCCGGGGTGGGTTGAGTCAGATTGAGATATGCCAGAGCGAGCGTGCCTTTGAGCTGCTCGCCCAGGGTTCGCTCCCCGGTCCATGAAGCGAGCACCTGGCGCCACTGCGCTTGGGTGAACCACAACCCTGCGGCGATGATAGCGATAATAGCCAGGGTAATCGCTAACCAGCGCTTATGCTTCGGTATATTGCGTTGGCGGGGCATCCCTTCTCCTTACCAGGTGGTACAGCTCAGAAAGTACGTTTACGGGTGCTGCGCCGCACCGGGCCGGTGTGTTTACTCGCTCCGCGGTAACTCGGGAGATCGAGGTCTATAATTGTGCATACTTCAGCATCTTCCAGGCGGCTCTTTAACCGTTCATCCAAGGATTCCCAATCTGCTCGCGAGACCGTCAGCACCGTTGGTAAGCCGATCTGGTAGCGGTGGTTAAGAATCTGAAACAGCTTTTCCCGCGCCCAAGGCGAAGTGTTTTGAGTGCTCAGGTCGTCCAGCACAAGCAGCCTGGCTCGGCGTACCTCATTGAAGCGCTGGTCGTAGGATACGGCACTGCCGGGTTGGAAGGTCGCTCGCAGGTAGTCCAGCAGGTCAGCTACCACCACAAACAGCACCGATATACCCGCCCGACTGACATGATTGGCAATTGCGGCGGCCAGGTGGGTTTTGCCTACGCCGTACGGTCCGCGGATGAGCAGCCAATTTTGGGGCGCCTCGCTGTATTCCTGGACATCTTGCATCGCTTTTTTTAGGGCTTGTTGCTGGTTGGCATCCAGGTCGGCACGCCGGTCTTTGAAAGCATCCATGGTCATTTCCTGATAGCTGCTCAGGGAGCCAAAAGAGTCGTTTTTACCTTTGATGCGGTGGTCAACGCCGTGGAGCGGGACTATGACTACCATATTCTGATCGCGCAAACGCGAGGCTAAACGCGGATCCAGATCGTCCAGCATCTGGTTCGTAGTGATAACCGTGGGCAGTTCGGCATTGTAACGGTAGTTGAGCAGTTGGTAAAGTTTTTCGGCGGCCCAGGGAGTTGCATTCTGAGTGCCGAGGTCATCCAGGATGAGCATGTCAATGCTGCGCACCTGGTCAAAGCGCTCATCATAGGTGGTCGTGCTGTTAGGAGCGTAGGCTGCCCTGAGATAATCGAGCAGGTCAGGCACTACCACAAACAGCACCGGTTGAGCCTGTTCGAGCCGATAGTTGGCTATCGCTGCAGCGAGGTGGGTTTTTCCGCTGCCGTATGAGCCGGTGAAAACCAGCCAGCCGTGCGGGTTCCTGGCGTAACTTTGAGCCTCTGAACACGCCATCTGCAGCGACATCGCTATTTCAGTGGCTCCGCTGCCGTCGACTTGGAACGTTTCAAAGGTCATTTTCTGCAAGTACTGCAGGTTGCTGGCCTGTCGCAATGCCTCGATTCGCCGGCGTGTGTATTCCTGCCGTTTGCATACGCAGGGTTGTGCTTTGCCGAAACGCGGGTCGCCAACAGGGACATCCGCACGCACGTAACCCATGCCGTGGCAGTACGGGCACTCCTCCGGTGTTTCTTGTTGAGGATCTTCCATTGACATAGGCTGCTATTACTCTTGCTTTCGCCCGGAAATGGACCAGCGCTTCAGGATAGCCTCGATGTAGCGCCAGTTACGCACGTTTCTCTCCACCGCGATTTGAAAAGCCTCTCTAATCCAGTTATCTGGATAGGTCTTGCTCGCCTCAAGCAGTTGCTCGCTAATGAGCGGCGTCAGTAACCCTATGTTCTCCTCATACAAGGTAAAGATGGAGGGCTTGGCGTGTTGAATATGCGGCTCAACGACACGACCCTCAGTCTCCAATACGAGCGTACCTTCCTTAACTTCCCGGATGGCGGCGCGCCCCTGAGGGGTATTAAGAAACAGGTAAGTTAAGACACTGTCATTGGCGTTGATATCCAACTGCAAAATTGTGCCGCGGGTTACCGCTCGCGTCACTGCCTGATGCAGTGCATCAAGCCTGGTCTCATCCCCAAGCGTGGGCAGCCCGCTCAAGAGCGGGCCTTCGCTCTCCAGTTCACTCATCACAAGGTAGCGAGGCGAGCCCTTTTGATGATACAAAGCCCAAAACATATAGATAGTAAGCTTGAGTTCGGCAAGGTCGTCTATTTCTGACAGCAGGTCGGCAAAAAATAAATCCGGTACCGGCGTATAGTTCAGGCGCCCCTCTGGAAACCCAGTGAACGTTTTCACGATGTGCCGTATCCGCCGCCGTCATCTTCCGGCGCATGCAGGTCGGCAAATAACGTAAGTTTCGGATTAAAGTATAGCGAAACAGTGCCCGAAGCCCCGTTCCGATGCTTGGCCACAATTAAATCGGCGATATTGGTTCTATCGGTCGGCTCATTGAAGGTATCCTCACGATAGATAAAAATGACAATGTCGGCATCCTGCTCAATCGAGCCGCTTTCGCGGAGGTCCGAAAGTACTGGTTTTTTATCCGGACGGTTCTCAACAGCGCGCGAAAGCTGCGACAGGGCGACTACCGGCACATTCAACTCTCGGGCGAGCGATTTTAACGAGCGCGAGATATATGAAATCTCCTGCACCCGATTCTCGCTGCGCCTGTCGCCGGCCTGCATCAATTGCAGGTAGTCGATGATAATGAGGTCCAGGTTGAACTCAGCTGCCAGGCGGCGCGACTTGCTGCGGATTTCCATCGGGGTGAGCGATGCAGAGTCATCGATAAAGATCTGCGCTTGCGAGAGCTCCCCGCTAACGCGGGTAAACTCATCCCATCGGTCTAGGATATGCCCGTTTCGCAAGTCCTTGGAATCGATCCCTGAAGATGCCGAGATCATGCGCTGCACTAACTGCTCGCTGGACATTTCGAGCGTAAAAATCGCCACTACGGCATTGTGCCGCAGCGATGCGTTGCAGGCAATGGTAGTTGCCAGGCTGCTTTTACCCACCGCAGGCCGCGCTGCGATGATAATCAGATCGGAGCGCTGCATGCCCCCCAGCAGCTTGTCTAAATCAGCAAACCCGGTCGGCACACCCGAAGTCTGGTCAGGGTGCAGCGCTAGGTTCTCCACTTTGTCATAATACGGACCGATTATCTCTGCAATAGGGGTTAACTCGCGCACGGACCTGCGCTGGGCAACCTCGAATATTATGCTCTCGGCTTTATCTACGACTTCATCAACATCCTCACGGTCTTCATAGGCCAGGGCAGCAATCTCGCCGGCTGCATCGATCAGCCTCCGCATAACGCGGGTGCGTTCAACGATATGCCCGTAATACTCCACGTTAACCGAGGTAGGCACCATATTGACCAGCGAGGTCAGGTATGGAGCGCCGCCAACGATCTCTAGTTTGTTGTTTCGCTCCAGTTCATCGATTACAGTCACAAGGTCAGCGGGGACGCGTCGTTCATGCAGGTCAACAATGGCTTGAAAGATAATCTGATGGGTTTCACGGTAGAAATCCTGAGGTTGCAAAAAGGTGCTCACCCTGATGATTGCGTCAGGATCTATCAGCAGGCTGCCGAGTACCGATTGCTCCGCTTCGATATTTTGAGGGGGCAGGCGATCTTGAGCCATGGTTACTGCTTCCCGAGGTCGTCAATATCCAGCGAGCTGAGAAATTCGCGGAAAGGGCCCAACTGGTCATCCTGGCCAGGTTGAGTTTTGCGTATATCGGGTGAAACGGTGATGGCGGCTTTTTCCATAACGCTCTCATCCGCATATAACGGCACAGCCGCCCGTAGTGCCAAGGCTATCGCATCGCTCGGGCGGGCATCCAGCATTTGCAGCCGACCGCCCCGCTGCAATGCAAGGCGCGCATAGAACGTGCTCTCGTTCAGATCGTTAATCACAATATACGCCAACTGCCCACCAAGTTCAGTGATCGTATTCAATAATAAATCATGTGTCATCGGACGTGGGATAGAAGTATCCTGCAAGCGCATCACAATGGCTTCTGACTCGAAACTGCCTATCCATATTGGCAGGTAGCGTTCACCGTGCGTCTCCTTGAGCAGAATAACACGGTGCCGGTCCAATAGGCTATAGAGCACGGAATACACATCCAGTTCTATCACGAAGGCACTCCCCCAGCTCGAATACCCTATTATAGCATGGGAAGCGTTCCTTGTTCAATCGTCAGAGCCAGCGGTTAACTAAAAGAAGCAATGAGCCACAAAATACGGCAATAAGGCTATATTCCAGGACGACTCGTCCTGAGAGACGTTTTTGCAACATAGACCGAGTAAGCCCCGTTGCCAGGTAGTATAAAAGGAGCAGAATGGCGCCGCCCACGCGGGCATCCATTTTGACATAGTTGAGTGCCCATTTACATTCGCTCATGACCAAACCGATGATGAGCGCATATAACCAGATACGCTTGGAGTTTGATTCCAGCTCGCGGATGAGCTCAAGTGAGAGCATCGCGCTGACTGCCAGCACCGAGGTAGCAGAAATGAGCGCCCTCATGGGAGCACTGGATATAACGATGTAGAATATCAAGGCTGCCAAATATACAGCTACCTGAAGCGTCAAGCGAGCCGGCCATGCCATCTTGCCGGAATAATCCATCGTGTGATACTGCATGGAGAGCACAAGGGATAGCAGCAGCGCCACAAGGCCAATGAAACTGACGCGCAGCAACCAACTGGGGATATTGGGCAAGATGATAAAGCTGAAAAAAGTGATTACACCGGGCAAAATCCAGAACGTTACGGAATAGCCAAATGAAGAGTCCGGCAAATTAGGGTGGCTGCGTACTGTCATTTCACTGCAGAGGCATACCAAAGCGGTGAGCAGTATGCCAAATTGGACCGTTGTATTTATCGATAACTGAAGCTCGGAGCCGAGCACCGTCAACGTTATCAGGCGTGTCGGCAAGGTTATCAAGCTGGCCAGCAACAGTCCACATATTATAAAACCGATGGTAATCCAGGTTTGTTCGCTTCTGGACATACTATAGACCTGCAATAAACTGTAAGTCGATTCTAGGTTTAGCGTTGGCCGCTGTCAAAAGCTGGCTAGCACGCCGGGGTGATCCCGTAGTTTTTCGCCGGATGAAAGGGGTAGTGATGACCCACGAACGTTTCAACCTGCATAGCCTGGCAGATTTAGCTGATAAAGTCGCGGAACTTGGGCTTGATTTACCCGTGTGCGCCCAGACAGAATTACTGAACTCCTCGGTTTTAGTCGGGCAGCACCATATCGCCAACCGCTTTGCGCTGCAGCCTATGGAGGGCTGTGATGGCACTCAGGATGGCCGGCCAGACGCCCTGACGTTCCGCCGTTACGAGCGTTTTTACCATGGCGGAGCGGGTTTGGTGTGGTTTGAGGCTACGGCGGTGGCCTCCGAAGGGCGCGCCAATCCCCGCCAACTGTACTTGAATGACACTACCTGGCCCGCCTTTTTGATGTTACGCGAGAGGGCGCTTCAAGCAGGGCAGCAGAGCAATGGTGCGGACTATCTGCCGTACACCGTCCTGCAGTTGACGCACTCAGGCAGGTACAGTCGACCGTCCGATAAGCCAGCGCCCATTATCGCCCATCACGACGGCGTACTTGACGGCGTATTCCATCTGCCGCCCGATTATCCCCTGATTACCGACCAGGAGTTGCAGGCGCTGATTCCTCAATATGTGGCTGCAGCGCGCTTGGCGGAGCACTGCGGATTCGATGCCGTGGATATTAAAAGCTGCCATCGTTACTTGATAAATGAACTCCTGGCCGCTCATACTCGCCCCGGAGGATACGGCGGATCATTCGAGAACCGGACTAGGCTGCTATTGGAGATAGTGAATGCGGTTCGCGCTGCATGCCCGGATTTGGCCGTCTGGGTGCGGCTTTCCTGTTACGACGGCCATCCGTTCCCCTGGGGTTGGGGCGCCGATTCTAGTGATGAACATACCCCTGATATGCATGAGCCGTTGCATCTAGTCGGGCTGTTACAGCAAGCAGGCGTGGCCGGCATTAATGTGACGGCCGGCAATCCTTATTTTACCCCCCATATCAACCGACCATACGACCGCGCTGTCGTTAACGGCAAACTGCCCGACGAGCATCCTCTGATTGGTGTCGCGCGTTTACTCAACCTGGCGCATCTGGTTAAAGAAGCTTATCCCAGCCTGCTGGTTATTGGTTCGGGATTCTCCTGGCTGCGCCACCTGCTGCCGTATGTAGCGGCTGGGGTGATTCAACAAGGCTGGATGGACCTGGCGGGAATCGGCCGTGGGGCATTTGCTTACCCTGATCTAGTGCGCGATGTGTTGTTGACCGGCAAGATGAACCCCAAGCGGGCCTGTATCACTTGTAGCCGCTGTACACAAATTATGCGCGACCATGGGTGTGCCGGGTGCGCGATCTTTGACCGCGAGGTATATGGCCCTATATATGCGGCCGGCAGAGTGCAGCATCCTGCTCAATCAGGATGAGGTTATTCCTCAGCATGCCCGCGGAAGACTATTTTTATCGGCGTACCTTCAAAGGGATAACTCTTGCGTATCTGGTTCTCCAGATAGCGCGTATAGCTAAAATGCACCAGTTCGGTATCATTCACAAAGAAAACAAAAGTTGGAGGGTCAACGCTCACCTGCGAGCCGTAGTAGAAACGCAGTTTTTTACCTGACCGGCTGGGAGGCGAGTGCTGCGAGGTGGCATCACGCAGGATGGCGTTCAGTTCGCTGGTGCTCAGGCGCTGCTGACGTTCTTGGTAAATACGCAGCATCAATGGCAGGATACGGTCAACCCGTTGGCCGCGTAGTGCAGAGATATACAATACTGGCACATAAGGCATAAACTTGAGCTCATTACGCAGCCTGGCCTCATATTCGGCCTGTGTGTTGGTATCCTTGGTTACCAGATCCCACTTGTTTACTAAGACAGCGACGCTCTTGAACTCCTCCAGGATAAAACCGGCGATATGCGCATCCTGAGCGGTGATCCCGGCGGTTGCGTCCACGACGAACATGACAATATTCGCCCGATCGATGGCATGAAATGCCCGCAGCACGCTATATTTTTCGATGCCTTGAGCGATGCTGCCGCGTTTACGAATGCCGGCGGTGTCAATCAACACAATCGGTTGTCCGTAATAGACTAGGCGCGTATCAACAGCATCGCGCGTAGTGCCCGGTATATCACTTACGATAACGCGTTCCTCACCCATCAGACGATTCAGGAGCGATGACTTGCCCACATTCGTGCGCCCAACAATGGCAATACTGAGAGTTTGGTCGGTATCTTCAGCCTCCAGCTCTCCTGGAAGGATCTGAACTAGATGATCGAGCAAGTCACCAATCCCCATACCTCGCAGTGCCGATATCGGGTAAGGGTCGCCTAATCCAAGCTGATAGAACTCTGGCAAATCCTGATCGCGTTTGATGTTGTCCGCCTTGTTAACTGCCAGAATAATCGGCTTGTGAGTTTTACGCAGCAAGCCGGCGATTTCATGGTCGGCTGGTAAAAGGCCTTCGGTAATGTCTGTCACAAAGAGAATAACGTCCGCCTCTTCAATGGCAATCTGGGCCTGGATACGCACTTGTTCGACCAGCGAGCTCGTCTCGGTCAACACCAGCCCGCCTGTATCAACCAACGCAAAACTGTGTCCAGTCCACTCGGCTCTGCCATACTGCCGATCGCGGGTGGTACCGGGCTCATCTTCCACAATCGCCCGGCGTTCCCCAATCAGGCGGTTAAACAGTGTGGATTTACCGACATTTGGTCGTCCAACCAGAGCGACGAGAGCTTTAGGTGTCATATAAACCCACCTGTTCCTAACGTGTGGCGCCGGCAGGCGTTAACGAAGGAGGCGTGGATGTCGGCGCAGGTGCTTTGGTTATCTCCACTTCGATGAACTCTGGCGATACACTTGTCACCGTCAATTGGTCTAAATTGGGGGCTTTATCGGCCAGTATCGAAACGATCGACTTAACTTGATGTTTGCCGATCCCGAGGCCGCCTAAATCAACATAAGCTTCCATCAAATCAGGCGTGAGGCTGTCCAGGATGACGGTAGGTCCAGTGATGATGATATCCACTGAAGGGACGTTTAGCTGCGCTGTAAGTCCCTCCCCCAGTTTACGTGCTTCGAGCGGCAGTTCTATGCTCGAACCGCCCATAACCGGCGCAATTTCGATGGAAACGAACACATCCTGACGCTGCTGGCCGCTTTCGCTGTAAATGGTGACGCCTTCGGGCAAGTCCAGCGGCATCCTTTGGACAATCGTTTTGGTTGCAGCCGTTACGTCAACCACCCCAAGGGTGGAAACAAGTCCGGACATATTCGCCACCACAGCAGGCGGCCCTACCACGGTCACCGTGCTGGGATCTACGGTGACGCCAGAGATATAGTACCCGTTGGCAGGATGACCAGACGTAAGCGTTCTGACAGCCACTTCTCGGTAATTCAGCATCCGCTCGATCATTACTGAGACATTGACTGTCTGCGGGTTCAATTGTAATCCAGAGATGACCTGCCCATTCCGGTCAAGCGGTTGAACCTCTACCCTGCGCTCGAGGGTACTGCGCTGGCCGATCAGGGAAACCGCAGCTTGAACAGCCGTAACGTTGGTCACCAGCGAAGCAGGGCCTACAATTGTTACACTGGCAGGGATTACCGAGCTGATGGATGCCGAATAGCCCAACGGTAAATCCTCGATATTATCTAAGCGTGCTTCGATAGGTAGCGTGATTGTTCGCAGCGGCTGTAAATCTACATATACCGTTTGCGGTTGTGTCTCTATAACAGATACCAGATGGTCAGAGCAGGTAACTTTAACGGGCATGCTCCTTGTTCCTGGTTCAAGGTTCTCAAGGTCGACAACCGCTTTGAAACTGCCACTGGTCAGCGTGCTCCAACTGGATTCAAAGGCACGGATGCGTACTTTGGCTGTTTTATCCAGGGCGCTCGCCAGCGTCAATCCCTCCGGCAGATTGATGATATCAATCGGTATCGTCTGAGGAAAAAAGTCTTCGCGCGGTCGGTCGTTAGCATAGGTGGCGCTTACCCACACTACAACAGCAAGCACTAGCGCCAAAGCTACTGAGCCGATATTATCCCAACCTCGTTTACTGATTGCCAGCTTCACAGTTGACCCTTGTGTTTTTTATGTTGAACATGCAGCGTGTCAAGCACCCGTGAAATCCAATCGCGCACATTGCCCTTTCGTGCCTGCTCGGGTTTGAGCAGTGTCTGCAGCAGTGTTACCAACCGACGTTCATCTAAATGCCTGACAATGCGGCCACTGCGCGCCATCGAGATGATTCCAGTTTCCTCCGAGACAACGAGCGCAATTGCATCCGTTGTTTCGGTGATGCCAATCGCAGCGCGATGACGCGTGCCTAGATGTACATCAGATACCACTGACTCAGTTAGCGGTAGTAAACAAGCAGCAGCCACAATTTCATTACCACGTATTATAACGGCGCCATCGTGTAAAGCGGTATTCGGGAAGAAAACGGTCTGCAGCAATTCACTTACCACAGCGCTATGGATGGAAACCCCGGTATCGATATAATCCTGTAATCCGGTTTCGCGTTCGATAACGATTAAAGCGCCGTGATGCATCTCGGATAGACGTCCGCAGCTATTGGCGATCTCGCGGATTGTACGATCGACCGCCGAATCGGATTCTGCCAAGAAGGTGATGCCGCTGGCTCTGCCGAGTCTGTCCAGCGCACGGCGCAGTTCAGGCTGCAGCACAATCACAACGACGATTAACAGCGCTTGTGCAGCGTTTCTGAGGAGCCAGTTAAAAGCAGTTAAGCCGGCAATACTCCCGATCAATGCCAGAACAATGGCAACCAGCATAGTTCCTTTGATTAGCTGCATTGCCTGGGTTCCACGCACCAGCATCAGAACCCCGTAGAATACTCCGGCTACCAGGAGGATATCTACCAGGTTGCGCAATTCTAGTTTAGAGAGTACCCAGAGAATATCAGTCACGTTTAAACCCCGAGCAAATCTACCAATACCGCTTTTTGGGCATGCAGCCGATTTTCAGCCTGGTCAAAAATCCAAGAATGCGCGCCGTCGGCAACCTCGTCGGTTATCTCTTCTCCTCGATGCGCTGGCAAGCAGTGCATTACGCCCACTTGCTTTTTGGCAATGCTGACCAGGGCAGCGTTTACCTGATAAGGAGGGAAGACTTGGCGGCGGATGGCTGCCTCCGTCTCCTGCCCCATACTTGTCCAGGTGTCGGTGTAGATAATGTCGGCGTCCGTTGCAGCTTCGTACGGGTCGACAACCAGATGAATCTCCGCGCCAGTTTCGGCAGCGCGCAGGCGCGCCCACTCGACAACTTCGCTCAGCGGCCCGTATCCTGTCGGAGTCGCAGCCCAAATGCGCATCCCTGTATTGGCGCCACCCATCAGCAGCGAATGGAGGACATTGTTCCCATCGCCAACATACGCCAGTTTGACTCCTTTGAGCCCGCCCAGCTTTTCCTGGATAGTGAGTAAATCCGCCATCCCCTGGCACGGGTGGTCGAAATCAGATAATCCGTTGACAACTGGCACTGAAGCCCATTCGGCAAGACCAAGGATATCTCGATGAGAGAACACACGCGCCATAATTCCATCCACATAGCGCGCTAGTACCCTGGCCACATCCGGCACACTTTCACGTTGACCCAGCTTAATCTCATCCGGAGCAATGTACAGTGCATCGCCGCCTTCTTGCTTCATTGCCATCTCGAAAGATACCCTTGTGCGTAAAGAAGGCTTTTGGAATACCATCGCCAGTGTTTTGCCGAAGAGCAGGTTCCGGCTTTGCTTGGCATACAGGTCACGCTTTAGCCGCGCTGCCAGTCCTAACAGGGATAGCGTCTCCTGTGGTGTTTTGTCTGCGATGCTGATGAAATCCTTTTTCATGCCAACCCCAGTTCTATCTTTATACTACTTGCGCGCCCACACAATATCATAATCGATCTGCCAGCGCATAGAGCGGATATTACCTAAACCCTCTGCCTGTAGATAAGTTTCCAGCCGACCACGTTTACTCATTCTGCCCGGGAAGAACCAACTGTCAAACCCTACCCGATTGGTTAACAGGAGTGTCCCGCCTGGTTTCAGTACCCGCAGCATTTCCTGAATAGCTTGCTTCGGATGCTGCATAAATTCCAGCGCCTCCAGGCAACTGACACAGTCAAAGACGCCATTCGCGAATCCCAGATGCATCGCATCTTGCTGAGCATATTCAGTACGATGCTCGTATTGCTTTGCTCGCAAGATTGCGCCATTCAACATCCCGAGCGACCTGTCGACGCCATATAGGCGTCCATTACTGTATCCGACGTCTTCGAGGGCGGATAATACGCGCCCCGTGCCGGTGGCCACATCAAGCAGCTTCCACTCCCGAGAGTCATCCACGGCCTCAAGCAGTGGTATTCCGATATACCTTAGCTCGTAAACATACTGGACTGCCTTAATCCTGTCGTATCTGGGGGCTGCCAAATCATATAGCCAGGCAACCGGGCGGGTTCCCAGATAGGTTCCTTCCGTCATCACTACAAGCCAATACACGATTGCAGCAAACAAAACCAGGCCGATAAAGTACCAAACTAAAGGCGGCACCCTACACCCATTGGCTGGCAGCCAGGCTAGCTAACAGTATAGATATTTGCCACGGAAGCTGTGTTAGGATGTATCCGCCAGCAAGCTCGGGGTTGTCCTTCAGGCACAAATGATCAGCAATAGCAGCACATGCGATTAATACAGCAGGGACTGGCTGTCGGGAATATAGCAGATATCCTACAATGCCCAGCCATACGACTAGCACGGCAATATGCAGCCCAAGCTGATTGGTGCGCAGCCAGGCCGGCCGCAGCGCCGCACCAGCGCCGAGTAAAACTGCCAATAACACCAGGCGCGGAGTGAGTGCGTCCATCACAATTGCAGCCAGCAGAAAAGACATAGCGGCCTGCACGCCTGCGGAACTATCCGCAAGCATCACCGACTTGTCTCCCGTCAAGATAGCCACCCAGGCTAGTAGCAACAGCCCAATGCCTACTGTAGTGGTCGCGTACTGGCTGATAAAGACAGACATAATCAGGCAGGCAACTGCCGTTGCCAGGGCTGATAGGCTATGGCCAGTGAGCCCCGGATAGGTGCGTAAATCGCTTACCAGGTTGCGTAGAAAGGTAGCCGCACGGTGAGGATGGGGCTGTGCATTATCGAACTCCAGTACGACATTGCCGAAAGCGTCAGTAGCGGGAGGTTGAGCACGCACCTGGTTGCGCAACTCGCGCAGAGATAGTAAATGGGTGGTGATTGCTCCGAACAACGGGTCCGCTACTAGCCAGGCGGCTACCAGCAACACTACGGAGACGTTTTGTCCAACCTGCAATGCGCCCGCCGCAACCAAGCCGCAGGCAAAAGCCCACGATATGGTTAGTCGCGGCCTGACTCCGAAAGCGGCGAAATGCCAATCCCAGGTTAAGCTGGGAGTGGGCAGCTTGGCATTCACGGCGAGCTCCTCCCTTGAAGTTCACTGGTATTATAACATACTAGCACCGAGCATGTTAATTACAGCGTGCTGCAAGCCTTCTCTGCGAGCGCTGATAGTGATATGGCGTTTTGCTATTTGTTCAGAGCTAGTACCCGGGGATTCCGACAATTTTCATGCGGCTGAGGAATAGAAAAGTCGGCTATGAGATGGCAATTTACCCGCAACCAGCCTGGGGGTCAGGTGTGCGATCTAGGCTTGCGGCTCACTCGTTGGAAGATCCCGCAGACTGAGGCTGAGGTGGTGCGATTCGGGCGCAATGGCCAGAATAATCGCACTTACTTGATCTCCTGGCGCTAATTCTATCTTGGGGGTGCTAAAACTGCCGTTAGCGAGTTCAGTCTCGTGTACCAATCCTTCGATACCAGGTTCGATCTCAACAAAAGCTCCAAAGTCGACGATGCGGGTGATTGTGCCGGTAATTACCTGGCCAACGTGGTATTTATCTTCAAGCATTGTCCAAGGATCAGGCATCGTCCGTTTGATGGATAAACCGATGCGCTGCCTATCGGGCTCGATACGCAGTACCATCACCTGTACTTGCTGCCCGATACGCAATACTTCGCTGGGGTGCTGTACGCGCGACCACGAAATTTCAGAGATATGTACTAGCCCATCTACGCCGCCTAGATCGACAAAAGCACCGAATTCACGCAAACTGCTTATAGTACCGGAGCGAACCTGACCTTCCGTGATATCCGCCATAAGCTGTTCACGCTGTTGAATGCGCGATTCGCGCCTGGCGGCTCGCTCCGAGAAGATCAGGCGTCGTCGTCGGCGATTTACTTCAATCACCTTGACGGTCAACTCGGCGTTAGTATATGCGGTCAGAGCTTCCTGAGCGGTGTTTTCACCGCGCTGTCCCAATCCCGAGATTTGCGACAATGGGATAAATCCCTGCAGTCCTCGCCAGTTGCAGACCAGCCCCCCCTTATTGCCGCCTGTGACCAGGCACTGTACGGGCTCATTGGATTCCATCAACTTTTCGGCCAACTGCCAATCGGCGTAAGCTTTAGCCAAGTTGATGGAGACAGTCAATTCACCGTCACGGTCCTCATTTCGAGTAATATAAACATATATACGCTTACCGACCTTTAATTCATGGCGCTCTTCGGTGGTCATACGCTGGAGATCGAGGGTAGAAACGACAGCATCTTCCTTGGCGCCGATATCTACGAGGATTTCATCCGCTCGGACGCTAATAATCTCTCCCTCAACAATATCACCCCGCGTGGGTATAGCATTTTCAAAGCTCTTTCCCATCCGCTCCCAAGCTGAGGCAAAGTCCTCCTCGGGCTCACTGATAACTCTTTGCTCCATTATCTACCTCATAGGCGCCTTGTCTGGGATTCACATCAGATATATATATCTGCTAGTAGTCTAGTGGCAGAATCTGCTTATAGCCACTGAAATACTGTATTCTTTATATATCTATATGCATTCAATATAGGCTAAATCGGTTTGGATGTCAATCGCTGTGCGGTTACTGCACTGCCGGACCGACAAGGTAGCGCGCTGGCCAGGGCGCATATCTGCTAAAGAATTGCTCCCTTGAAACTACCTGCCCGTTTTGCTCGATTACGCGAGTAAGGACGGCATCGATGCCATCATGAGCCTCATCGACCATAATTTGTTCGCCTGGAGCAAGGCTTGGATCTTCTTCATAGACGGTGTCCCCCGCGGGTTTGGGATTGCTCGTAGCCGCATCCTCTATACGAACGGTGCGGTTTGTAGGTGCACCATAGATATAAAAAGTGATAATACCTTTTGCATCATCGATCGCGTTGGTTATGATGATAGGCGTATCCATATCATTGGTGAACTTCAAGTCAGTGCTGGGCGAAAATACGGCCGCATCTAGGCCGACCGGCGGCTCATAACGGCTGATGCGGTAGCTGTGCGGGTAACGCTCTACGACTGGGAATCCGCCGAAAAAGACGGCGCGAAAGAGCGTGGTGGCTACCTGGCAGACGCCGCCCCCCGGGCCAAGGATTGTCTTGTTGCCATAAATAATCCACGATTCACTGTACCCGTTTGCGATGGTGACAGGACCAAGCACCGATAAAAACGAAAAGGTGGCCTTGGGAGGCACAATCACCGACTGAAACTCTTCCGCTGCCCGGCGGACATTCTGAGCCCTTTCGGCCGACGACCCGCCGAAATATGTTTCGCCGCTGCTAATGAGCTGCAAAGGCAGCATCGCTTGCAGGTCGGATAACCGCACAGTTGGCTGCACCGAACGAAGCGGAAGCTGCCCCGTACGTTCGCTGGAAAAACAAAGCGTCTGCAGCATAGTTAAGGCGGCCTGAATATCCAGAGAGTATCCCACCTGAGCAGGTTTCTGAGTGCTTATTGTTTGGGTGGCTGGGTCATAAACAAAAGTACCCTCCATGGACGGTCTGGATATCTGCGTGTTGAGCGCTTGCAAATAGGCGAGCATCTGATCTTGGTCGAGTTCCACATGGGCTATCTGGCCTTGGGCTGTAATTTCCTGCTTTACAACCAGCCAGGAGGCCAGCAGCGCCCGATCGAGCACCCAGGTCTGAGTGATCATCTCGCTTTGGCCGGCCAGATTAGTTTGCTCGAGCGAGGCTTCCAAGGTAATAGGGCTGCTGAGTAAAATGCGAGCTTGCTCAGTTGCCTGCTGATAATCGCCGGTGCGCGGCGCAATATCCCGCGTTACAAGCGAGATGGTGATGACCTCAGCCTTGGCCCACTGTGCCTGCACGGTAGATTCACCTATCAGGGTGTAACGTAGCCGAGTTCCCCAACCCGCCTTTCCCTGGCTGTTCAGCACGGCCTCCTGGATGGCTTGCTGAGTGGCGATATAGTCGATTTCCTGACCAGTCTGTTCCTGCTGAGTGCTGATATCCAGGCCTTGCACGTTGAACTGGGCACTGCGCGAGGGTTGAACGGTTTCAGAGGCCAACTCGCGGATAAAAACGAGGAGCTTTCCAGCCTCAAACCGGACGGGCGGTTGAATTGTGTAGCCATACAACAGCGCCTTGATTCGGGAGGAGATGTCCTTGCGAAAGATTCCGCTGCGGCCAAGCGCTAATGCTTCAGCGACAGCCGGCTCCAGACGGTATGTTGCGCCCAGGCTTGCTGGCGATACCAGCCAAGTGCGCTCATTGGCGCTCAGAGCCAGATGAGGCAGTGAACCGGCTCCCAATTCTTCCTGTAGGAGTGAGAGCGCTTCATCGGCGCTTAATCCCCCTACAGGTACTCCGCTGATATTGACGCCTTCATAAATCTTGCCGGCATACCTAGCCTGGTAGACGAGCCATGCTGCTCCAGAGGCACAGATGAGCGTGAGCGCCGCAAGCAGCACAAAACGGATCAATCTGGTTATCAGGATGCGTGACAGACGGGTCATCGTGCTTTTCTCCAGGCGCCAATAGCTAGATTATAAACGATATTTACCTTAATGAGAACTATTCATCGAGGGTGTTGAAAAAGAGGTTCTTTCCTTATACTTGCCCACTGGGAAACAGGAAGCGTCATTCCGGCGCAGGCCGGAATCCAGCATTGATCTGATATATAGTGTAATATATCATATCATAAAACGAATAAAAGCAAGACTCGGATGGGTTCCTGCCTGCGCGGGAATGATCTGCGAGTTCGCAACTCTGTCTTTCAGACACTGCGGTATCTCCTATTGGATACTTTTTCAACACCCTCGCTGTTTTTTGCCTTGATAGCATTTGATATATAATGGCGTAGTGTAATAATAGAAAAGTGTAATCCCGTTGCACGATGCCTGAAAGCGGGAGATAACCTTTCTGCCTCAGCAAGCTAACGGCTTTGCCACTGTTAGCTAAATGCTGAGAGCAAACCCATAGGAAGGAGGCAATACCCCTTGAGCAACTATGAATTGATTTATATCCTGCAGCCTGACCTCGATGAAGCTGCCCTCGCTGCTTTGAATGAACACATTCAGCAAATCATCAACGCTAACGGCGGTCAAGTCGCCAGCTCTGAATTGATGGGACGCCGTGCTTTGGCTTACCCGATCAAAAGGCGCCATGAAGGCTATTATATGCTGGTCAAAGCGAGCCTGACCCAAAATACAATTACAGAGATCGAGCGTTCATTGCGGTTGTCGGAAGACGTTTTGCGCCATATGCTCGTCCGAGTTGATGAACAGCAGACAGCAACCGACGTCATCGAAGAAACTAGCGCATAATTTACTAACACCCCGTGTTTCGTATTGTGCGTTTTCAGGGATACGAACAGTGGGGTTATGACGTATATGGAGGTTACATTGGCCGATTATAATAGTCGAGACCGTGACTATGATGAGTCATCGGGTGAAAGCGAAGGTCGAGGTGAATCCGGCGGGCGTCGCTCATTCCGCCCAAGGCGTGATTATCAGCGCCGACCGCGAGTTTGCCCCTTTTGCGCTGAAAAAATGGCCGCGCTGGATTACAAAGATGTCCCGTCCTTAAGAAGATTTATCTCGGAACGCGGACGGATCCTGCCCAGAAGACGTACTGCTGCCTGCGCAAAACATCAGCGTATGATATCAACGGCTATCAAACGCGCTCGCCAGATTGCGCTGTTACCTTACACTGCAGATCATACCCGCGTCAGATAACAGCCTTCTTGCGGCTAGGTCTTTCATATAAGGGGGTATAGGCTGATATTCCTATACCCCCTTAGAAACTATAATAGGCACACCAATGGGAAAACAAACGCGTTCCGCAGAACCTAAGGAACTGAATCGCAAGCAGCTTTCACGTCAGTCTAAGGATGCCCGCACACGACGTAGGCTAATTTATGGCACCTTAGCTGTAGTTGGTTTAGCCCTGCTTGTGCTCGGCTATGGTCTACTTGACCAGTATGTGCTGCAGCCCAGGCGACCAGCAGCCATCGTGAATGGCACCGAAATATCCCGCAAAGCGTACGAAACACGCTTGGCATATCGCCAATGGGATTACGACAACTATTTACAACAGCTTGAACAACAGCGCACAATCTATGCCAGCAGCGAAGATCAGTCATTTATGGTCGATTTAATCGACCAGCAAATATCGAGTCTGCAAAGTGAGATTCTAACGCTCTCCTCAACAACCCTTACGGAACTCGTCGATGAGGAGATATATAAACAAGAGGCCGCCAAACGAGGGATTACCGTAGCAGATGAAGATGTTCAGTATACTCTCGAAACCCAGTTCGGATACTATTCAGTGACCCCCACGCCGTACCCTACGATTGCTAGCACTGCCACTTCCATATCAGTGACGCCAACGGCGCAGATTACTAGCACGATGCAAGCCGTTTCACCCACAGTAACCGCCACTGCTACGGTGACAGTAACAGAGACGCCCTACCCGACATCAACGCCGATGACCAAGGAGCAATTCGAGTCCAGATTGTCAACCTGGCTTAACTCGGCGCAGCAGGCGTCCGGGTTCACTGAAGCAGACTTACAAACCATTATCAGGAATGCCCTGCTGCGTCAAAAGGTTCAGCAAGCTATCGCTGATGAAGTACCTACCGTAGCCGAACAGGTACACGCACGGCACATTCTTTTTGCGACGCGTGAAGAGGCTGAGGCAGCTTTGGTTCGCATCAAGGCGGGCGAGGATTTTGCCACCCTGGCGACCGAGCTTTCGACCGATACTGGCTCCAAATTGGATGGCGGCGACCTAGGGTGGTTTACCAAAGGTACAATGCTGACCGAGTTTGAGGATGCGGCATTCAGTCTGCCGGTCGGCCAGGTGAGCGATGTGGTGGAAACCAGCGCCGGTTTTCACCTGATTCTCGTTCTAGACCATCAGGCAGAACGCCCTCTGGACGCAGATGCCTTGCAGCAAGCTCAGGATACAGCAGTCAGTAAATGGCTCGAGGCCCAACGGGCTTCCCCCGATATTAAAATCCTGCTATCAAGCTAGTGAAAGCGCCGCATTTAGCAGCGCTTTAGTTCGTGCGTTCGCGCCGCACTTCAAGCACGTCGCGGACATTTAGCAGTTTGGTAATCAAGTCCGACAGCTGGGTAATGCTGCGGATACCTACGGTAGCAACGATATTTGCAGTATGATCGGCGCCGGTATTGATATTTGCAGCGCTCATATTGATATTGAGATCAGCCATTACCGAAGTGATGTCGCGCAGCAAACCGCTGCGATCAAAAGCTTCTATTCGTATCACCACCGGATAAGCTTGAGCTGTTCGCCCCCAACTCAGGGGGATCAACCGCTCAGTATCGCGCATATTAATCACATTCGGGCAATCCTGGCGATGTACGGTTATCCCCTTACCGCGGGTAATATAACCGACAATCGCATCACCCGGTACTGGGCTGCAGCAGTTGCCCATCCGTGTATACAGATCACCCACACCCGCCACAGTAACCTCGGAAACAGCGGATTCCGGAATGGCCTTGAGCTTGAGCGCCTGGTTCTTGTCACTCCCCGGCTCGTCAATTTTGGCTGCAATTTGGCTGGGGCTGATGCTCCCAAAACCGACCTCTGCCAGGAAGTCTTCCAGCTTGGAGAAGTTAAAGAGGGTCGCTATTTCCGTGTACGATTCCTGATCAAAGCCCAGCCGACGTAATTCGCGATCCAATATTTCCCGGCCGGCCGCGATATTCTCTTCACGCTTCTCGTGGCGAAACCACTGGCGTATTTTCTGCCTGGCTTTTTGGGTGGATACATAGTTAAGGTGTGGATTCAGCCAGTCGCGGCTTGGCCCCCCTTGCTTGGCAGTGAGGATCTCGACCTGCTCACCATTCTTGAGTTGATAATCAAGGGCCACCAACCGGCCGTCGACCTTGGCTCCCCGGCAACGATGACCTATTTCACTGTGAATATCGTAGGCAAAATCCACCGGCGTAGAGCCTTTTGGCAAGTCTACGATATCGCCCTTGGGGGTAAAGACATAAACCCTCTCGGCAAAGACATCGCTGCGCATCCCCTCGACAAATTGGTGGGCATCCTCCACATCCTCGCGCCAATCCGTATTGCGCTGCAACCATGCTATCTTGGTCTCGAGCGACTCGTCGCGGTGCGCACCTCCATCCTTATAGCGCCAATGGGCGGCGATGCCGTATTCTGCCACCTGGTGCATTTTCTCAGTGCGAATCTGTACTTCGAGCGGCTTGCCTTGCAAGGCGACCACAGCGGTGTGCAGCGATTGGTAAAAGTTCTCTTTGGGCGAAGCGATATAGTCGTCAAACTCGCCCGGGATGGGGCGCCACAGGCTATGCACAATTCCCAGGGCATGATAACAAGCAGGGATATCTAGCACAATGATGCGCACTCCTCGTACATCATATATCTGGTCAAAATCCCGATTTTTCTCCTGCATCTTGTGGTAGATGCTATAGAGATGCTTGGGGCGTCCGGTAATTCGCGCAGTAATTCCTTCTTCTACCAGGCGCTTTTTTAGAATATCGATAACCTGTTCGAGGTAAGCAGCGCGCTCCTCGCGCTTCTCGGCGACTAGTTGCGCAATGCGGTGATACGCCTCATCATCCAAATACCGAAAAGATAAATCCTCTAACTGCCATTTGAGCTGCCAGATACCCAGACGATTAGCCAGCGGTGCATAGATATCCAAGGTCTCCTGCGCCATGCGTTTCTGGCGGTCCTCTGCCAGGAACTGGAGTGTGCGCATGTTATGCAGCCGATCGGCCAGCTTGATAATGATGACGCGAATATCATCCACCATCGCCAGGAACATTTTGCGCAAGTTTTCGGCTTGCACTTCGCTGAGGGTAGCTCGATCGAGATGGCTCTTTTCCTTGACGTGTTGTAACTTGCTGACACCATCAACCAACCTGGCTACTATTGGCCCAAATTCCAGCTTGATATCAGCCAAGGTTACGGTTGTATCCTCGACGGTATCATGAAGCAAACTGGCGATAATGGTAGGGATATCCATATGGAGGTCAAGCAGAATGACAGCAACCTCAATCGGGTGCATAATATACAGGTCGCCCGACTGGCGTAGTTGATTGCCGTGGGCTTTGACAGCGAAGTCGAGTGCGCGACTGACCTCATTGAGGGCATCCGGATAAAGCGCCTCAACCTGCTTTAGGAAATTTTGCCGATCACCTGGCGTGAATTCGCTTGTCATAAGTATATTAAGTATAGCCTGAAAGCATTCGAAATTCAACAACTTGCTATTTATTTAGGCTTTTGTACAGGATGGTTAGTTTTTTGCGCCACTTCAGGTAGGGGTTATTCCTTCCTCTGCAGCCGCTTTACGGTGTTAACCACAACCAGAGCAATTAGCACTGCCAGCGCCCAATCCCATTTGCCGAGGGCGACCAGCATTGCCATGATTGTCACTAATAGCATATTCAGCCAAAAGATTGGCCTGGTCCCATCCGCCATAATGCCTCCTAGCCAATGTTAACTGGAGTAAGCAGATAATTTCTACAACGAGTTTGCCAGACATATATATTCGCTATACTATGGGAAAAACTCGGTAACAGGGAAATGAGGCTTTCTTGAGTGCAGCAACAGTTGTCGCCTTTATCATATCGCTCATTGTTCAGGTTTGTTTTCCACTAGCTGTCACCTTATATTTCCGCAGACGATATCATACCCCCTGGAAACTGTATGGGTATGGTATGTTAATTTTTGCAGTATTTCAGATAGTCAGTTGGTTGCCGATCAATGTCTACCTCGATGCTACCTTTGGCGATAAACTAACTACCGAAACTGGCGCGTTTCTTTGGCTGCTCGCGACCGCACTTCTCACAAGCCTGACGGAAGAAGGCGGACGGTGGCTCGGTTACCGGTTTTTATTCCCCCGACATAAATATAAACTATCGTGGGAAAACGGGATGATGTACGGCCTCGGCCATGCCAGCATGGAGACTATGTTGCTGATTGCCGGACTCACTTTTATGTACTTTATCGCCTACCTTGTCTTGGGGCAGGCAACCCAGAGCACTTTTTTGAAATCCCTTGCCCCTTTACAAACTGAAGAGGTGAGTTCAACGCTAAAGGACATAATAAACACTAGTTGGACTCAACCCATCGTCGTAGCCGTCGAACGTGTCCTGATGTTCGGCCACCAGTTAGCCTGGGCTCTTATGGTGCTGGCGAGTTTTATTGCCAAACGCAAGCGCTGGTTTCTGTTCGCCGTTATTTACCACTGGATGATCGCCGTAGTTGTGCCAGGCCTGGCGCGCTTGTATGGTTTCTGGGTTGCAGAAGGTGTGAATGTCGCACTATGCGTTATCAGTATGTTTATCATCATCAAATTGCGCGCACTTCTTACCGAAGCACAATTAAGCTAGAGGCTGTTTACCCTACCCATCTTGTTCAGGATGCGGGTGAGTTCTGCCCTTGCCCCTTCGTCCAACGCCGCGACAGGCGCCCGCGCTGGCCCCACTGGCTGCCCGACCAATTCCAAGGCTTCCTTAATGACAGACGGAAAGGTCCCCAACGCGAACGCTTGTCGCAAAGGCGCAAGCTGGCGCTGCAATTCACGAGCCGAAGCATAGTCGCCATTTTGCATAGCACGGTATATTCCCACCGCTAAATCCGGTGCCACATTGGCTGTCGCAGCGACTGCGCCTACACAGCCGCAGCACAACGCTGCATAAATGAGCGTGTCACGGCCCACAAAAGTAACGAAATCAGAAGGGCAGGCTTCCATATATGCAAGGGTCAACCCCAGATCACCGCTTGAGTCTTTCATCCCCACCAGAGCTTTTTGTGCAGCCAGCTTGCCAATTACTCTCGCGGGGATAGAATAGCCTGCCCTCTCGGGATTGTTATATGCCAATACCGGTATAGTTGTGGATTCGGCCACCCGCATAAAATGGCGATATAGCTCCTCGGCATTCGGACGAAGGTAAAAAGGCGCGATAAGCGAGGCGGCATCTGCGCCTGCGGACGCAGCATGGATTGTTAAATCAATCGAGTCCCGTGTCGTGATTGCACCGGTATGCGCCAATACAAGTACCTGACCATTGACCTCATCCAAGACAACCTCCAGGATTGTTCTACGCTCATTCATGGTGAGCGCATGGAATTCGCCTTGACTGCCGCAGGGGAAGATACCATGGACTCCCTGAGATACCAGAAAGCGCACCAACCGTCGTAAACTTGATTCGTCTATCGTTTCATCCTGGTGAAATGGCGTTACAATAGGAACGATTATGCCATGCAATGCCTTCATATGTTGCTCTCCTAAAATACCTGGCTTGGTCGCCGTGACAATACAATGAATCGCACTTGCCCTATCTTGTTGACATTAATGCGGCAGGTCTCATAATAAATCATTATTTACAGGAGCCTAAATATGCTTGCAGAGCTCAAACGCCTGGTGTGCGAAGGGAATATGCTGCTGCCGCACAACAACTTAGTAACCTGGACAAGCGGCAACGTCAGCGGACGAGACGCTGAAAGTGGCCTTGTTGTGATTAAGCCCAGCGGTGTGCCGTATGATGAACTAACACCAGAAAAGATGGTCGTGCTTGATCCACAAGGTAGCATTTTAGAGGGCGCTCTGCAACCTTCGGTCGATGCACCAACACATCTCTACGTTTATCGGCACCGTGCCGATGTGATGGGCATGGTGCATACGCATTCCACTTTTGCGACCGCTTTCGCCGCTGCTGGGCGCTCCATTCCGGTCTATTTGACGGCAATCGCGGACGAGTTTGGACAAGCTATTCCTCTGGGAGCTTATGCGCAAATCGGCGAAGAAGAGATAGGCCAAGAGATAATTCGCTCAATTGGCACGAGCCCCGCTATCCTGATGAAAAACCATGGCGTCTTCACCATTGGGGACTCTGTAATGGCCGCTGTCAAATGCGCCGTGATGACCGAAGATGTGGCCCGGACTGTATTTTATGCCTTGCAGCTCGGGCAGCCCAAGGAAATACCGCCCGACGAAGTCGCGCGCGGGCACCGGCGTTATGTCGACAAATACGGCCAAAGGTAATGGCAGCCAGAAAGGCACCGCATTATGTCAATCACCGTAGTGGCTAGCTTGCCGGATGGCAGAAAAGTGTCATTCCCTATGGGCACCAGTATAGGCACTATGCTGGCTTCCACGATGAAATTTACGTTACCCCTTGTAGCCGCAGTTAAAGACAACGAGATGGTGCCGTTAAGCTATGTCCCTGATCGGGATGTTACGCTGGAAGCGGTTGATACGGCATCCAGCGAAGGCATGCGCATCTACCAGCGTTCGCTGTGCTTTGTGCTTGTCACCGCCGTTCGCGAATTATACCCCACTGCCCGGTTAGTGATTGACCATTCCGTGCCGAACGGCGGTTTTTATTGCGAGTTGATGCATAGCAAGCCGCTGAGCATGTGCGAACTGGCTAATATCGAGAGCAGAATGCGAGAGATTGTCGCCCTAGACGAACCCATAACATGCGAAATACTCTCGCAACACGCTGCCCGCGAGGTATTTGCCAAGCAAGGCTTTCAGGACAAAGTCGCCTTGTTGAAATATGATCCCGCCGTCACAGTGCCTGTATATACCTTGCGCGGCATCTGCGATTCCTTTTACGGCTTGCTGACCGAACGCACCGGCCAACTGCGGTGGTTTAGCTTACGGCCAAGCTCTTCTGGCTTTATCCTGTTCGTGCCCCCACCGCATACGCCCACTGAACTACCGCCTGAATATGAGCACAACAAAATTATGCGTGTCTTTCACGAGTATGGAGAGTGGCTAAGGATTCTGAATCTGCAGGATATCAGCTCGCTGAATAGAGCGGTCGACCAGAATAATATCCGTGAAGTTATCCTCATTTCTGAAGCATTTCACGAGAAGCATATTTCACAGCTCGCCGATGAGATTACAGCTAAACGCAATGTGAGAATTGTTCTGATCGCCGGCCCGTCTTCTTCAGGGAAAACGACCTTCGCGCGACGGCTATCCATACAACTGCGCGTTAATGGTACGAAACCTTACGCGCTGGGGCTGGATGATTACTTTGTCGACCGTGAGCGTACCCCGCGTGATGAGAATGGCGAGTATAACTATGAGGCCTTCGAGGCGCTAGATGCCGGCCTCTTCAATGACCAGATTAAGGGATTAATTGAAGGTAAGGAAGTAATTTTACGGCATTATGACTTCATCTCGGGGCGCGGATATTGGGGCAAACCGGTTCTTTTGCCCCGTGACGCCATTCTGATAATCGAAGGAATTCATGGGCTGAATCCCAGGCTGCTCTCAGAAGAGGTCCGCGCGCAAACGTTCAGCATTTATACTTCAGCTCTAACGCAACTCAACATAGACGACCACAACCGTGTGCCGACTTCGGATTCGCGGCTGCTGCGCAGAATCGTGCGCGATTCCCAATTCCGTGGCTATACTGCCCAGGATACACTTGCGCGTTGGGCAAGCGTCAGGCGGGGTGAGGAGCAGCACATTTTCCCATTCCAAGAAAATGCAGATGCAATGTTCAACTCTGCACTGGCTTATGAGTTAGCAGTCTTGAAGCCCTTTGCCGAACCTTTGCTCAATGCGCTCCCTTCCAGTAACCCGAATTGCCGTGAAGCGCGGCGGCTTCTCGACTTGCTGCACTGGGTGCAGCCTTGCTCTGCGGATTATGTGCCCGATAACTCGCTGCTGCGCGAGTTTATTGGTGGCTCTATTCTGGAGGATTTCTCGTTTAGTTTGCCGGAAACCTAAGCCGCCTGCTAGCCAGTATATCCCATCTGTTCGGACGGGCTGATATCAGAGTGCACCATCGAAAGTAACAAGGTCTGCTCGAGTGTGCGCAGTTGGTGCACCCGCCCATGGGGAATAATAATCATCTCATTAGTTCCCAGTGCCAGCGTACCTATGTCTGTCGCAACTTCGAGCTGACCACCCAACACGAGCAGCAGCTCATCATGATCATCATGCCTGTGCCGCCCTACTACTCCTTGGCACCAGGCCGCGCGCACCGCCATTTCATCGACCTGGAAGAATTCAACAGAGAAAAAAGTCTGGGTTAATCCTCTAGCTACCTCATGCGGATCTGCCTTGATAATATGCAAGCCAGGATGTGTACTGCCGTGCCCGTTCTTGCGCTCAGGTTCTGCTTGTGCTTGTGCAATTAATACCACAGAGTCGTGTAACGAACTGCTGGTATGTTCAATCCCTTTAGGCACGAGAGCGAGATCGCTCTCGTGCATTATCATATCCTTATCATCTGTTTCGATCCTAAGCGACCCTCTGACAACATAGAATAACTCATCATACAAGATGTGCCGATGGATATTGACTACTCCGCGCGCAAGATACATATAGATAGCAAAGTAGTCCAACCTAGCGATTTGCTGTAATAAAAACGGGCGCGTAAGCCCATCCGCAAGTTGGAGCAGATTGAGTTTATCTGGGGCCATAGCAGCCACAACACCCCGACTTTACAGTGTGTCGTACAAGATTTTCCCGCGTACCATCGTCATCAAGGCCTGTTTGCCATCCCATACTACCAGATCAGCGTCATTGCCCACAGCTATTTTACCTTTGTGCTCCAAGTGCAGTTGGCGCGCCGGAACGGAGGTCACCATTGGCAGCGCTTGCTCGAGAGAAAGGTTGCAAGCGCGCATCATATTAACCAGCCCCCTCTCGAGAGTTAGCGTGCTGCCGGCCAGTGTCCCACTGGGGGTCCTTGCCTCACCGTTGCGAACGGTGATACTGCTGCCCCAGATGTGGTATTCGCCGTCGGACATCCCTGTCGCGCTCATCGCATCTGTAATGAGGGCAAGTCTCTCCGCTCCCTTGGCGCTGTAGGCCAATTGCAGAACTGGTACAGCCAAATGCACCAAATCAGCGATCACCTCGCAAGTGAGGTTCGGCAGGGTCAGTGCGGCGCCAACCATCCCAGGCGTGCGGTGATGCAGCGGCTCCATCGCGTTGAATAAGTGGGTAATCTGGGTAGCGCCCAGCACTACCGCTTGGCAAACCTGCTCATAAGTGGAGCTGCTGTGGCCAAGCGCCACTGTAATACCCAGCGATACTGCTGCACTCAGCAAATCCAGATTTTCTGGGAACTCGGGGGCAATGGTAAGCAGCTTGATCGCTCCAGATTTCAGGTAAGCGTTATATTCCTCCGCCCTGGCAAGGCGTATTTGGGCCGGGTCATGAGCGCCTCGCCGCGCAGCCTCGATGTAGGGACCTTCTAAATGGGCGCCCAGCAATTGCGCACCGCCCGTATTCTGCTGCATCACCTTGCTGATAGCATCCAGGGCCGCATCAATCTGGCGCGGCGCGGCGGTAATTGTGCTAGCAAGAAACGAGGTTACGCCATGTTGGCCAAGAAAACGTGCGATTGCGCACAAGGCAGCAGGTTCCGCTTCCATTACATCGCGCCCTACTGCACCATGGGTATGCATATCGATGAATCCTGGCAGCAGGTCGCGCCCCCTCAAGTCAAGGATGTGCGCCTCGGGGAGCACAGGTGGAGCACCTCTTCCAAGGTCAGCGATTGTGCCATCAGAGACCAACAGCCAGCCGCCTGGCCAGGGGCCGGCAGCCGTATAGATTGTACCGCCGGTGAACAGTGTACATTCCACTATAACGCTCCCTAGTTATTCATTGCCCAACAGCTCAGCAAAACGGGCGTAGGCTTCGTTCCAACCGGCAGAACTGCGCGGCTCGTAAGTGGTCACCTCGAAGGAACGTCTGACCACCTCACGGCCCTCGGCGAGCGACCCGATATGTCCACAGGAAATCGCTTGCATGATGAGATTACCTGCGGCGGTGGCCTCAACCGGCCCTGCAATCACCGTGCGTCGGGTAGCATCGGCTGCCAGTTGGCACAGCAGTTGGTTTTGGCAGCCGCCCCCAACGATATGGATGGTCTTGAGCGACCGGTTCAACATCAGCTCGAGCTTCTCTATAACCCATCGATAACGCAATGCCAGGCTTTCCAGGGCGCAGCGCACAATTTCCCCTTTCGTCCCGGGGGCAGTTTGGCCGGTTCGCCGGCAGTACTCACGGATACGCGTTGGCATATCGCCAGGCCGTAGAAAGTCGGGGCAATCCGGATCGAGCACTGCCTCAAAGGGAGCGGCGTGTTCAGCCAGCGAGGTCAATTCGGCATACGACAGCTCCTCACCAGCTTGCTGCCAAGTGTGGCGGCACTGCTGCACAAGCCATAGCCCCATGATGTTCTTGAGCAGACGGAAGGTTCCGCATACACCGCCCTCATTGGTAAAGTTGTATTTCAAGCTGTCTGTGTTGATGATAGGTTGACGTGTCTCGACGCCCATCAGGCTCCATGTGCCGGAACTGATATAGGCAAAATCATCACCGGCGGCCGGCACCGCTGCGACCGCCGAACCCGTATCATGACAGGCAGGCGCGATAACCTGCACTTTATCGAGCCCGACTTCTTCGGCAACCGAGGGCAGCAAAGGCCCCAGCACGGCGCCGGGCTGCACCACTTCCGGCAAGATATGCGCAGGCAAGCCAAGCTTACCCAGCAGCGGATAAGCCCAATCCATACGGCGCGGGTCATAGAACTGGCTTGTAGTAGCGATTGAGAACTCGGCTGCTTTGACCCCGGTGAACCAATAGTTGAACAGGTCCGGGATCATCAGCAGCGTTTTCGCTTGGTCAAGCAGAGGGTCGTCCGTCAGCCTCATCGCCAGGAGCTGGTAGAGCGTATTAATCTCCATAAATTGGATGCCTGTTTGGGCAAATACTTCCTCGCGCGGCACCCTGACGAAAGCCGCTTCCAGCATGCCCGCGGTGCGCGAGTCGCGGTAGTTGAACGGCATCCCCAGCAGGACATCATTGCGCCCGAGCAGCGCGAAATCCACCCCCCAAGTATCCAGACCTATGCTGGCCAGTTCACCCTTGTATTCCCGCCGGTAGACTGCCAACCCTTCTTTCATCTCCGCCCACAGGCGAGGAACATCCCAATAGAGGTGATCCAGGATTTTAACGGGTCCATTAGGGAAACGGTGAATGGGCTTGAGTTCCAACTTGCTGCCATCAAACTGGCCAAGGATGGCCCGCCCGCTTTCCGCGCCCAGGTCCAGCGCCAGATAATCCATTTTCTTCATAAGAGCTCCTCTTGAGAGTGCTAATCATTGCCTGTATATCACAAATCCGGATGGTCGGCAAGCATACTGGTTGGAAATGTCGGCATCACAATGGTAAATGCTAGCACCAACTGATTACTAAACAGTTATTATGGCTGGCTTAGGATTTGCGACCATAACCAATCTTGCAACATATGGGTCCGAAATCATATACAACCTGTATCAGCATCTCGAGATGAAAAAGTTGAAACATAAAGCCGAGTGATTATCTACTCGGCTCTTTATGTCTGTACGCCCAGGGTAGGGTCGAACGCTCAACAGGCGGATTTGTAGTACTCACAGAGCCTCAATTAGCAAATGTTGCCAAATATGGCAGCTCAGATTGACGGACTCTACCCTCAAAAGCAAGTCCGTCATTTCCGCACGACGAACAATCTGGAACGTCTGAACCGCGAGATACGCCGGCGCACTCGGGTGGTGAGTATCTTTCCCAATGAAGCTTCCTGTCCGCCTCTGGCCAGCGAGATCCTGATGGAGGTCAACGATGACTGAAAAAGCGGTCGAGTCTATTTAACTATGGAATCTGTAATACCTCAGGGACTAGCCTGAATGAATCTGCAGAAAGAGTTGCACAATCCAGGGTTTGCTTCGAACATTGTTCTCCTAGTTCAATTATCATTTAAAGGAACAACACTCCTTGCGGTTTACTGGGCTAACGGCTACAATAAAAATACAGGGCATAGGTGGTTTCTTGATAAGGGCATACCTTAGGAGGCCATATGTTAAACCTGGTAACCGGCGCAACCGGCTTTATCGGAAGTCATCTTGTCGAGGCGCTTTTGTTGCGCGGAGAGCAAGTCCACGCATTGGTGCGCCCAACAAGTAACGCGCACATGCTAAGGGGTCTTGGTGCCGATGTGCACCTTGGAAATCTCGACGACCAGGCGACACTCATGGCGGCTGCAGAAGGGGCTGATCGAATCTGGCACTGTGCCGCATTGGTGAACGATTGGGGCCTGCCGGATGCCTTTGTCCAGGCGAACGTGGATGGCGTTCGCAACATTTTGGCCGTGGCTACGCGGGCAAAGGTGAAGCGTTTTATCTTTCTCAGTACCAGCGATGTGTATGGATTCCCGGGTCGACCCACCCTTGAGAGCGAAAAGCCGGCGCCGCGGGGGCTGCCGTATGTCGATACTAAGGTCGAAGGTGAAATGCTGGTACGAAATCACTTCCTCAAAGTGGGGCTGCCTATCACCATCATCCGCCCAGGCACGGTCTATGGTCCGCGCAGTGTTACGCTCGTGCTGCCGATTGTTCGCGCGCTGCTGGAGCGCCGAGGATATACAATTGACCGAGGCCGCCACCTGGCAGGTTTGACCTTTGTTGGGAATCTGGTGCAGGCCATGTTGCAGGCAGGGGATGTCCCTGAAGCAGTAGGTGAAGCCTATAACATCACAGACGGCACCAGTATCACCTGGGCGCAATTTATCCATGCCCTGGCTGACGCCATGCAAGTACCGCATCCAGAACGAAACTATAGTCACTGGCAGGCGTATGCACTGGCATCCTTTCTTGAGAGCACCTATACCCTGCAGGGGAAAAATGGAAGGCCGTGGATAACCCGGCTGGCGGTTGAGCTTATGGGCACCAACCAGGATTTTCCGATCGAAAAGGCACGCAAGCAGTTGGGATATCGCCCTTGTGTATCGTTCGAAGACGGCATCAAGGCGACGGTTGCCTGGCTGCGGCAGGCTGGACATATTGAGCTTGAATCTGATACATAGTCTGGTGGAATGGAGCAATAGTGATATGAGAGTCGCAGAGATATCCAGAGCAGCGGTGCTGCCGCAGGCCGGCCAGCCGGTAGAGATACGCGAGTATCCGCTCCCCAGAATGGAGGACGGGGCAGTGCTGCTGCGCACCAAATACAGCGAGGTGTGTGGCACAGACGTCCACCTGCAGCACGGGCATTTGTCGGGGGTACCGTATCCCATCATCCCCGGGCATGTGAATGTCGGCGAAGTGGTCGAGACAGCCGGCCATCCCACCGACCAGGACAACCAGCCTATTAGTGTAGGGCAATTGGTTACTTTCCTTGATGTCAATGAAACCTGCGGACGCTGTTGGTACTGTACGGTGGGCAAGGCATCCACACGCTGCCCGCACAGGCGGGTTTACGGCATTACCTACAGCGCCGATGAGGGATTGCTTGGCGGGTGGTCGCAGTTCATCTACCTAAAGCCGGGCGTTAAAATACTACCGCTCCCAGAAACGGTGCCGGCCGAACGCTTTATCGGCGCTGGCTGCGGTTTGCCGACAGCTGTGCACGCTCTAGAGCGCGCACAGGTAATGCTGGGTGATACCGTGGTCGTCCAGGGCAGCGGTCCGGTAGGGCTGACGGCCGCCATCCTGGCGCAGTTGAGCGGCGCCACAAAAGTGATTGTAATTGGCGGTCCAGCGCCGCGGCTGCAGGAAGCCTTGCGTATTGGCGCCGATGAGGTAATCGATATTACCCGGTTTGATATCAAGTCGCGTAAGGAACGCGTGCTGGAATTGACCAGCGGCCGGGGCGCCGACATAACCATCGAAGCCAGCGGAGCGCCCCAAGCTGTCAATGAAGGATTTTCTTTTACTCGCGATGCGGGACGCTACGTCATCGTCGGGCAATATACTGACCTGGGCGATATTCGGATCAATCCGCACCTCGATATCAACCGCAAGCACCTCGATATCCGCGGCTGCTGGGGCAGTGATTTCAGCCACCTTTGGCGTGGAATGCGCATAGTAGAAAAATACGGCGAAAGATATCGCTGGGAGCAGTTCATTACGCGCCGTTATGGGTTGGACGAGGCCAATCAGGCGCTCGATGATGTGGCGCATTGGCGTACTGTTAAAGCCTTGATCGACCCGTGGCAGCGCAGCGAGAGATAAACTGTGGCCGGAGAACTTGCTCTTTATATCAGCGCAGCTCATGAGCAGGATGCCGAGTGCGAGCAAATCGGGCGGCTGTTGGCGGAGAGACTCGTCACAATTCGCTGGCGCATCTGGCGCACGCCGTTGTATGGGAACATGAACCCGGACCAAGATAGCATTGCGGCCAGTCCGTTTTACGTCATCCTGCTGGGCACAGACCTGGTCGCGCCGATGGGCGTCGAGTGGCAGATTGCCGCGCATTCAGGGGTGTTCATCATTGCGTTTCGCGATGAAACTTGCTCGCCTTCACCTGCGGCTGACTATTTTGCACGCAATACGGAAATTGCCTGGCAACCTTATAAAAAATCTGATGAGTTTATCCTGGCATTTGAACACATCCTCCTGACTCAGCTCATCAATGGGACGCCGGGCTACGGTCTTGCTCTGGATGATATTGAACTAATCTCCGCCCGGCTGCAGACACTCGAATCTCTGGCGCCGGCCCCTCAGGGCACGCGTCAAGAGGCCGGTCAAGGTGGAGTCATCCTTACTGCGGGTTAGAGCACTCCGCTGTCTGGTCAAAGCGTACTTCGGATAGTTGGCGTAGCCTATCGGCCGCAGTTTCAGGCGTAAGGTCACGCTGAGCATTTGCCAGCATCTCGTATCCAACCATAAACTTACGCACCTCTGCCGAGCGTAATAGTGGCGGATAAAAGTGCATGTGCCAGTGCCACTCGCTGTGGGGCGCCCCGTCAGTCGGCTGCTGATGTATTCCCATCGTATAGGGGAAGGAGATACTAAAGAGATTATCATAACGAGTCGTCATGCGTTTGATTATGTTTGCCAATGCCTGGCTTTCGGCACCGTCCAATTGGTCAATCGATGCCAGGTGGCGCCGGCTGAGCACCATTATCTCATACGGCCATGCAGCCCAAAAGGGCACCAGCGCAACAAAGTGGTCGTTCACGCAGACGATTCTTTCCCCCTTGCGTTCCTCCAATGCTAGGTAATCGCACAATAGGCAAGAGCCCTTGTGTTCATGATATTGTAATAAAGCCTTACGTTCCTGAGCAGGGATATGCGGTACTGTGGCGTTGGCCCAGATTTGACCGTGAGGGTGCGGATTGCTGCAGCCCATCATCGCCCCCTTGTTTTCAAATATTTGGACATAGTTAATATCCGGCCGCTGGCCAATTTCAACGTACTGCTGCTGCCAGACCTCAACCACCTGTAGGATCGCAGATTCACTCATCTGCGGTAGGGTCAGATTGTGGCTTGGAGAAAAGCAAACAACACGACACAATCCTGATTCGCTTTTGGCAATCAACAGGTCATCTTCCCGCACTTCACCATGCGGGGTATCTGGTAGTAATGCCATAAAGTCGTTGTCAAAGACAAAGGTTGCCTGATATTGCGGATTGACAGCTCCTCCCGCGCGGCGATTGCCTGGGCAGAGATAACAATCCGCGTCATATTCTGGGCGTGATTCTATATTCGGTTTCTCACGCTGCCCCTGCCATGGACGCCTGGCGCGGTGCGGCGAGACTAGAATCCATTCATCAGTTAGAGGGTTATATCGCCTGTGAGGATGTCCAATAAGGCTAAATAGGGCCACTCGGCTCCTTTCAACATGATGCTATTTATTAATGAATGAAGCATAAAGCTGGAGTCATGCTTGTCAAACGTGCTAATTGACCGGCAGCCAGCTAAGCGCTAATATCACCCATCAATATATCTTTTACACTCAACGGAGTATGGAATGTTGTGCCCGGAATGCAAAATTCATGTGGATGGGGGGGCCCATTGTCCACATTGTGGAGAGCCTGTACCTGAGCGAGAGACCTTCGGCGGTCAGGGAGGGCACTATTTTATGGTGCTTGTCTTGCTCAGTGTATCTGTATTTGCAATATTTTTCATTTTATCAACGCTAAGCACGGGTTTTAGCGCATCAATTAACAGGATATTTATCAGTCGTTGGAACTGGTTGTATATCTCGTTGTTCCTTCTTCCAATAGGGATTGGTTTATACACTTGGAATACGTTGCGCAGCGAGGAAATCACAGTTACAGATGCTTTTATCTCGAAGCAATCTCGCTGGGGTAATCAGCAGTTCATGTGGGCGCAAGTCGAATCCTTTCACCGCATTTCCCTTTTACCTAAAAGGCGTTGGATTAATCGAGTCCTCTCACTCAGGCGCACGATATCGCGTGAACGCCTGGTCTGGCATTTACCTCCGCAGGCTTATGAGCTTGTTGGATACCAGGATGAGAATAGTGAGCCGTCTGTTATTCGCCTGGAACCCGGCACCATCGACGAATTACCCTGGCTGCTGGAGCTTATTCAAGAGCATGTCGGTCCACCGAAAGATGAGTGAGTTCGTTATGGCTGGTTTCTATATCCTGCTCATTTATTGAGCCATTCCGGTACCTTTAATGGCGCAATACTTTTGCCTTCTCTTGTGCAGCCGCCTTCGCATTTTCCAGGATTATGCAGCATGTGTTGTTACAGTATGACAGGGTAATACTGTCCTTCGAGCCAATAACCGCCTGAGATGCAGCGATAGTTAGCGGGAGTATCTGCGGGAAGTGGAATCGGCAACGTTATAGATTTGCCAGGAGCAAGTGACAGGATAGGCCCCGCGACGACAGAACTCAAGGTATCGTTATTCTGATTTTGCAACAGGACTTCGAACCAGTCTGCATTAGCCGTGCTGGAACCGATATTGCGCAGGGTGATGTATATCATTTTGTTCTGGCGGATACCAATATTCTCCACGACGAGCTGCGCCCCCTCGACAGTAAATGAGTGTTCAATCGTCCCAAGGCTTACCTCGCCCACGTCTGTTACGCCATCTAGATGCTCAAGTTTCCATTCGCCCACCTGGGTCACAGCAGATGTTTCTAGATACAAGCATGTGAGTTGATGGGCTGCCAAAAGAACAGGGTCTGTCGCAGCATACCATTCCGCTCCGTCTGGCTGCGTGCCGACCAGCCGGAGCTGCTGGTAGGCTAAGTCGGTGTCCGAGTTATTAATTAGCCATAATTCTAGTGACGCGTGCGCACCCATTTCTGAAACAGCAGCGCTGGATACCCCGACTATTGCGACTGGCGAAGGGGCAACCTGCCAACTCAGCGCTGCCGGCAGCTTAGATACGCTCTGTTCGCTGACCAGTGAAAACTGCTGGATAGTCCACGCGCCTGCCTTATCAGGCAAGTAATCCAGATTCACCGTACAAGTGTCGTCGGCCGCAATCAACCAATCCCCGCTGTAATTCACCTGACGCAGCTTGCCGTCCGGATCTACTAGAAATACCTGAATCAGCTTCAGTTGAAGCGGACTGGCCTCGTTATTACGCAACGGTAACGTCAGGGCTATGGAACGAGCAAATTTCACGTTGATCATTGAGATGGCAGGTGTGGCTGCCCAGGTAACCTTGGAAAAAGGTTTTTCGTTCGTGACAACCGTCCCTTCGGCAAGGTTTTCCAGGGGGATTCCAAAAAATGAGATCAAGTCACTCGCTTGTGCCGCCGACCAGCTTCCGTCGCGCCGCACATAAAGCTCCAAGTGTAAATGCGGCTCGTGTGCACCGGATGTGCCTGAATAACCCAGGAACTCGCCTTGAGTAACCTGCCTGGTCTCGGTAATTGCATCACGCAAATGCGCCATACGGATTTTCCAATCGCCGCAGGTCAAGTCGATGTAGTTGCCTAAACCGTATAAAGACGGGCGCGTATCAACCAGGTATATTGCTTCGCCATCTGCCGGAGCGTATAGCGGGGTGCCTTCAGGTAATGCAAAATCGACCGCAAACCCAAGGTTCGCATTGGATGCCCAATGGTCGTCCGGTCCCCAGGTAATCGAATATTGGTCGCCAGTGGCCCACGGTAAGATAAACCTCTCAGCTTGCTCAGCCAAAGGGTCGTCAGCGCGGACAACATGTGGCAAGGTCAGGGCAACAGTCAACACTATCAACAGCCATCGGGAGGCAGCCCAATGTAGTTTCACGGCTAACCTCTAGCGACAAATTAACACAGGGAACCATGCTTCGCGCAGGACGAGATCCACTGTACTGCCGAGAAATGCTTTCAACAAGGGCTTGTATCCATATCCGCCCATAATGAGTATGCTGGCGTTTTCCTCGCGCATGATACTTAGGATAACTTCATGCGGCTGGCCGGACTCGAACCGTGATTCAATTGTCGTTTTGGCCGAATGTCCTACATATTGCCATGCAGCATCCAGCATCTCACGGGAGGTGCGCTGGCCGGCTACGGTTAAAATGACGCCCTCCAGCCGCCAGCGCGAGATGAGTTCGCGCATAACAAAGAGCGCTTCACGCGACTTGGGGCTGCCGTCATAAGCCAGTAATAGCTTTTGAGGGGCTCGGGTCAAAGTGCCGGGCACAGCCAGGATTGGCCGTGCGGCTTTTTCAGCAACACCATGGAAAATAGTGCCGAGAGGGACATCAGCCCATTGGCCATGCACTTTGCGCTGGTTAATAACAATCAAATCCGACCAGTGAGCCTTCTCAATGATGCGTTGCTCGATATCGCCAACCTCAAGACTGGTAGTAAATGGAATGCCCATCCCCTGGCAGCGGAAGGCAAACTCCTGGAGGATCATTTCACCTTGCTTGTGTGCTTCGGGGGTATCGTTCAGCAGCACGTGCAGCCCGTGCAATACGCCGCTCTCGCGGCGCGCAATCTCTCCGGCCTGGCTGAGTGCCAGCCATCCGGTTTCTGCGCCGCTTACCGCCACCAAGATGTCGCGGAACAGGCTGGTTACAGTCTCTTGATCCAGTCTCTCTTCCCTCCACGTACCTGCGCGCGGGCCTGCCTCTAATTGGCTGGGAGCCAGCCTATCCAGGAGGTTGACCCAGAACCGTTCCAGGACCCTTTGCGGTCGGCGGCTAAAACGGGATACAAAGTCGAGCGCAGCCTGTTCGGGCGTGATATTGTGTTGATACCTCTTGGATAGATAGTAAGCATGATCGATAACCCACAGGTAAAGATCAGTTTCTGTTTGGCTTGGGAAATCGCGATTAAGGTGCTTCTTACGAATGGCTTTGACGAAGGGCAGATAGGTGTTGTCATACCAGTCGATAACAGCTTCTCCCCAACTGCTGGGTTGGGCGCGTTTCTGGTCGATAAAGTATCTATGTACATAGATATGATCGAGCAGCCGCGCGTAGGAATCCGGCCTAGTTGCGCGGATATTGGCACCCGGACGAAGTTCATCCAGTCTGGTTGCCTTGATGAAATCGCTGTAGGGACCGAGCAGGTCCAAGTCCTCCATGGTTAGCTCGGCAGTGACGGGCACGCGGCTCTCAACCTCGATCACTTCCGCATCGATATATGTCTGCCCCTGGTGTCTGGCAACCGACACGCGGTGATGCCCGTCCACAACAAAATAGGCCTCGCCCACTTTATAGAGCTTAATTGGCGGGAGGTACACTCCGCGGATATTGGCGCTATCAACGCTCATCCATTTGGAACTGGAATGCTGTTGGGTGGGGGCGAAAATGCGGTCAAAATCACCGCTGCGGTCAAGGCTGCCGATGATCTGCGCGATGGGCACAGCCTGAATTCCGCGGTAACGTTGGTGGGTCATCTCAACCACGCGCTGCAAATAGCTAAAGGGAACCAGACCGCTGCTGCGGCCTGTTAACCGTTCGCGGAAGCGCCGCGTGCGCGCACCTCGCAAAGCCTGGTCATAATGCCTGCGGACTAGCACTTCCATAGGCATCTGTTCGGAGTTGGAATCTGATTTTCTCATACGTAAAGCCAGTATAACATAGGCCGTACATTCTACGTAATCGAGGGTGTGGAAAAAGTATCCCAATGGAGACCCCCCGAGTATCTGAAATGACAGGGTTGCGAACTCGCATAGCATTCCCACGCAAACAGGAATCCATCCGAGTCTTGTTATTATATGATATACCCCACTATATATCAGATTGATACTGGATTCAGGCCTGCGCCGGAATGACGCTTCCTGTTTCCTAATGGGCAAGTATAAGAACAGACCTCCTTTTTCAATGCCCTCGTAACCAACGGTTGACAAACCCAGGGTTCCTATTATTATATAGTTATAAGGCGTTGATGAGGACAAGTAACTCTGCTTGCTTATTCAGCGAGCCGCCGTTGATGCAAGGGCGGCTAACCAAGTAGAGCGAATTCCACCTCGGAGCCGGGCACGATGAGTGCTCCCGGGAGCTTCCGTTACCGAGCATAATACGAGGCCGGCGTGTAAACCCGGCGCACTTAGGTGGCACCACGAAAGCAAACGCTTCTCGTCCTAACGAGAAGCGTTTTTGCGTTATGAAAGGAGCATGATGATTGAACTGAACTACATCCGCGAGCATCTAGATGAGGTCAGGCAGGCACTGCGCGACCTGAATACCGACGCACCACTGGATGTTATCATCGAGATGGATGAACGCAGGCGCGCAATTCTATCTGAAGTAGAGGTGCTGCGGGCTGAGCGCAACCGCGTGTCCAAGGAAATGCCAACCATCCGCGATAAAGATATCCGCCAGAGCATGGCCGAAGCTATGCGCCAGGTGGGCGATAAAATCAAGGCTCTAGAAAATGAGCTGGAACCGGTGCAGCAGCGCCTGGATGATGCGCTGCTGCATGTCCCCAATCTGCCTGATAAGAGTGTCCCACTCGGGCCTGGTGAAAGCCATAATATTATTGTGCACCAGGACACGGATCTGCCTGTATTCCCATTCGAACCACTGCCGCACTGGGATATTGGAGAGGCGCTGGGCATTCTGGATTTCGAGCGCGGGGTCAAAATCTCGGGCACCCGTTTTTACCTACTCAAGGGCGCAGGCGCCCAATTGCAGCGAGCGCTGATATCTTTTATGCTCGATGTACATACTCGATATCAAGGATATACAGAGATTTATCCCCCTTATCTCGTACGCCGTGAATGTTTGTATGGCACCGCCCAGCTCCCGAAATTTGCTGATAACCTGTATATGGATACTGAGGATGACTTGTGGCTGATCCCGACTGCCGAGGTGCCGGTGACGAATATGCACCGTGGTGAGATCCTTGATGAAGGGCAACTTCCGCTCAATTATTGTGCGTACACCGCATGTTTCCGCCGCGAAAAGATGTCTGCCGGACGCGATACACGCGGCATCAAACGCGGCCATCAATTCGATAAGGTCGAGATGGTCAAGTTCGTCAAGCCTGAGACCTCCATGGACGAGTTGTTCAGCCTGATCGATAATGCCGAGGATATCTGCCGACGCCTAGGCTTACCGCATCGGCTTGTGCAGATGTGTACGGGCGACCTTTCGTTCTCGGCGGCGGTCAAGTACGATGTTGAAATCTGGGCGGCTGGCTGCAAAGAGTGGCTGGAGGTCTCGTCGTGCAGCAATTTTAAGGATTTCCAGGCTCGGCGCGCCAATATCCGCTATCGCCCGACTGACGGCGGTAAACCACAATGGGTGCACACGCTCAACGGCTCGGGTTTGGGCTTGCCGCGTGTGCTTATTGCCGTCATCGAAAATAACCAACGGCAGGATGGCAGCATCGTTATCCCTGAAGCACTGCGCCCGTATATGGGGGGACAAGAGGTGATTGAGCACCTGTAGTGCCCGTGAGATTGACAGTAATGGCCCTCTCTGCTATACTCTGCAAGCTGGACGGAGAGGGCCATCTAGGTGTGATGGAGGGATGGCAGAGCGGTTTAATGCGGCGGTCTTGAAAACCGTTGATCGCAAGATCCGGGGGTTCGAATCCCTCTCCCTCCGCCTTGGTTGGTTTGGCGTGCACTAGGGGAGGTGCCGGAGTGGTCGATCGGGGCCGCCTGCTAAGCGGTTGTAGGGCCTTTAAGCTCTACCCAGGGTTCGAATCCCTGCCTCCCCGCCATTGTTAGGGATTTGATGTTTGCTGTGCATCGTACTATTATTTGATTATTGCGCCCGTACCTCAATGGATAGAGGACCGGACTACGAATCCGTCTGTTGGGCGTTCGACCCGCCCCGGGCGCACAGATATTGCAAAAGCCGATAGTGGTATCAAGATTCCTACTATTATCGGCTTTAGATTAGCAAATGACCGCTTTATGATGCAATAGCGAATGCTGTTTCTTTTTAGCAGGTTCTCTGCTTATGTTAGTTCGACAGCCCCGAATGGATCAAGTAACTCTATCTTTCTCAAGTAGAGTCCTACCAGCCACAATTTTATGGGAGTTCGTTCTGCAAGGCGTTGGTAAACATCACATATCAACGCGCTGTTAGGCCGGCATCCGCTAACCCAAAGGCGCATTCCTACAATAAAATCACGCACCCATTCCTTACCCCCCGCAATACTCGAGTAGGTATCCTCACATTGCAAAAAGCCCGGGACAATGTCTCCGTTCTCCAGCGGGTGGCTGGGCAGGGATACGGCCCTTTTCTCCTTGCCTACGCACCAAAGCAGCCGTTCAATAAAACGGAAAGCCTTGGGTGCGCAAAGCCACGAATCATGTATGAAACTCTGAAACCATGACCAATCCGGACATATCTCAGACAGGCGTCTCTCGATTTGTTGAACCTCTGGGACTTGCAGCTCCGCAAAATATGGATCATAGAATCTAGGATTGCCATAGTGCCCCTGCTCGTTTCCGCCGCCGCACTGCGTGTCGCCCAAGAACTGATCGCGACAATAGAGGTTCCTGTGATCGTCATCCCAAACGAGCGACTTGATCCACCAGCGCTGCCGGTGGACTATCCTGCGAAGTAAAAGCTCCTTGAGCTCTGACCGCTCCCCGAGCACTTCCCATAGAGCTGCACATACCTGCTGCCAGTTGATATCCGCATTGCCGCGCATGGAGAGTTCAAGAGCCGCCTGTCGAGGTACAGCCCCTGCGAGCCAGGCGTCCAGACAGAAGACATAATCTAGCATGCGTTCTTTCCGCTCTCTACTCGCGGTATAGCAGCCATGCACGAACGTTTGTGGAGTTTGTTTACCAATAGCATCCAGAACATCCAGATACGGGGAAGGGAACGCCCAGTGCGGACAGAAAGGAGGGAAATTGATTGATCTTTCCACGATATCCTGTGCCCAGCGAGGTACAGGTTCCAGGCGCTTTTCCTGCTCGAAGAGGCACCGTAGGGCTTTATCGCATTGCAATTCCGGACAACGATCCCAACCTTGATCGTAAGGTGTATACGCCCAGCATCGGCTGGAAATGCTGTCCAGATAAGCCTCTCTGAACCATGGCATCTTTTCAGTCATTTTGATTCTCCACCGCTCAACCAGTGATTATGCAGAACTAGACCCGCATAAGATATCTTGATTCGTTTCTTAATAATATACTACGAATCCGCCTATTGGGCGTTCGACCCGCCCCGGGCGCACAGTAGCCTAAATCCGATTGACGGACACTTGTTCCGTTAGTCGGATTTTCGTTCTCAATAGACAGATTTACTTTCTCCCTACTAACGGACTCCCTCACAAAGCTTGCCTGAATATTGCCGTAGTTTTGCCTAAAACGACTTTCAGGAGACCGCTACTTGGCAGCCGCGCTAGTTGGAGTAAAATCATACATACTAATCCAGCATTCATTTTCCACCGAAGGCGTATAATGAAGGCAAGCTTGATTCAAGCATTACAAAATGGTGATATCATCGTTGGCGATGGGGCTATGGGCACCACCCTGCAAAAACAGGGATTGCCGGCTGGCGTGTTGCCCGAATTGTGGAATATAGAAAACCCCCAAGTAATAAAGCAGGTTCACCTCGACTATATTGCGGCAGGAGCCCAGTTCATAACCACCAACACATTGAACTGCAATATACCGATGATGCGGGAAGCTGGGATCGAGAAACGCCGTCTGGAGCTGGCGCGCGCCGGCGCTAGAATCGCGCTCGAGGCCGCCGCAAGTCAGGTTTGGGTAGGGGCCTCTATCGGGCCGACCGGCCAGCTACTGGAGCCGCTGGGTTCGCTGACCATTGACGAGCTCGAAACAGATTACCGCCAGCAGATGGAGGTATTCGCGGAAACCGGAGTGGACTTTCTCAAGATGGAGACCCATCAGGATGTTGAGGAGGCTTGCGCAGCCGTACGCATGGCCAAGCGCTATACTCATCTGCCGGTATGGTGCACTTTTGCTTTTAACACGCGCGGCAGGACGTTGATGGGCTTGCGTGCTGCGGATGCTGCGCGACGTCTGCAGGAAGAAGGGGCCGATATAGTCGGCGCGAACTGCGGAGAGGGACCAGCAGCGATTGAAGCTGCCTTGCGCGCTATGCGCCCGGCAACTAGTCTGTTCCTCGCAGCGCAATCCAACGCGGGCATCCCCCAGCTTGGAGAAGGCGGGCATACTATTTGGGACGTTGGCCCTGAGCAAATGGGCGTATACGCCAAGAGCTTTATTGCTCTGGGAGCACAGCTCTTGTCGGGTTGCTGCGGCACAACCCCCGCATTTATTGCTGCACTCGATCGAGCTGTCCACAATATCGATGCACACTCAGATTGATATCAGGGAGGTTCTGGATGGTCAAACTTGCGATTGATGGGGGCATACCCGTTCGTTCTGCTCCGCTACAAGGCGGTTTCCATGGGTCTGCCGCGATAGATCAAACCGAAATCAACGCCGTTACGAACGTACTTAAAAAGAAGCGCCTGTTTCGCTTCCTGGGTGATGAGCAGGAGTCTGAGGCCGCCCAAGTGGAAGCCTGGTATAAGGCCAGACTTGGTCGGCAGCATGCGCTCGCTGTTAACGGCGGAACGGCGGCGCTCATTTGCGCAATGTACGGCTTGGATTTAGGCCCTGGCGATGAGGTAATCATCCCCGCACACACCTATGTGGCGACGGCCGCTGCCGTCATCGCTGCCGGTGCTGTGCCAGTCATTGCTGAAATCGATAATTCACTCAACATCGATCCGAGCGATGTCGAGAAAAAAATCACCCCCTACACAAAGGCGATTGTGCCGGTGCATATGCGCGGTATACCTGCCCGCATGGCAGAAATTATGGCGATTTCGGAAAAGCATGGCATCCCGGTTATTGAGGATGTCGCCCAGGCCAATGGCGGAAGCTACCGCGGTAAATACCTCGGCTCGATGGGCAAGGTTGGCTGCTTTAGCTTCCAGCAGTATAAAATAATCACCTCCGGCGAAGGCGGCATTTTTGTCACTGATGACCAGGATGTCTATTACCGCGGACGAATGCAGCACGACTGCGCCATCGGATTCTGGCCAAGCGTCGACAAGACCCAACACGATTATGCAGTCTCGGGGGAAAACTACCGCATCTCTGAGCTGGCCGCTTCATTGGTACTGACACAGTGCGGCCGGCTGGACTCGCTGCTGTCTACGTTCCGCGCCACTAAAAAGCGCATCACCCAGGGAGTTAAGGACATCAAGGGATTAGCTTTGCAAGACGTGCCAGATCCGGAGGGTGATTGCGGCATTGCCTTTGTATTCTTTGCCCCCACGCCCGACTTGGCAAAGAGGCTCTCTGCAGCCTTAAACGCCGAGAATATCCGTTGTGGTACTATATACGACAACACCATTCCCGACCGCCACATCTATGCGAACTGGCCGTTTATGACAAGCGGTAAAGCTGAAATTCGGCGAATGCCGTGGATGAGCCCTTATTATAAGGGAAGCGTGCGCAACTATACACGCGAGCAATGTCCGCAGTCGCTGGGGTATCTGGAGCGCGCCGTTATGATGTTTATCGATCAATTCTTCACCGCCCAGGATGCGGATCAGGTGGTTGAGGCGATTACTAAAGTAGCCTCGGCGCTGCTTTGACATACAGCGCTGCTGGTGATAGACTGCAGAAAAGTGAGGATCCGGAATAGTATCCAGCACACAGCGTTCAGAGAGCTTCTACCTGGCTGCAATAGAAGCCGCCAAAAGGCTGGGAAATGGGCCGGTGAACTGCTGAGGTGATAAGCCTCGGCCGGGATGATACTCGTTATCACATATTGAGGGAAGAACGATCGGCATAAATCGTTCTTAATCAGGGTGGCACCGCGAGATAACCTCTCGTCCCTGTTATACACAACAGGGCGGGAGGTTTTTATTTAGCCGTGAAGGAGCAATATGGAACGTAAGCGCATATTGACTGGAGACAGGCCTACTGGCAAACTCCATCTGGGACACTATGTAGGTAGCCTGGCTAATCGCGTTAGGCTGCAGGATGAATACGATTGTTTTTTTATTGTGGCGGACCTGCATACTCTGACAACCCGCCCTGAAAAGGAGCATATTGAAGCACTGCGCCAAAACGTCCATGACGTTGTGCTGGATTACCTATCGGTGGGAATCGATCCGGCGCGCAGCGTCATCTATCTACAGTCCGCTGCGCCCGCCGTCTATGAGATGAACCTCTTCTTTGAAATGCTGGTAACGCTGCCCAGGCTGCAGCGCGTGCCCAGCATCAAGGATATGGCGCGGGCGGCTAACCTGAATGATGAAACCCTGCCGTTCGGTTTGGTCGGTTACCCAGTGCTGCAGGCGGCCGATATCCTGATGCCGCGCGCCAACCTGGTGCCCGTGGGCAGAGATAACGAGGCGCATGTTGAGGTTGCACGCGAGATTGCGCGGCGTTTTAACTATCTGTACGGTGAGGTATTTCCCCTGCCGGAAGTGATGGTTGGCGAGGTGCCATCCCTTATCGGCACCGACGGCCAGGCTAAAATGTCCAAGAGCCTGGGTAATGCCATCTTTTTATCCGACGATGCCAAAACTGTCACTCGTAAGGTGACTGGTATGTACACTGACCCTAACCGTATCAGCGCAGATATTCCGGGTCAGGTAGAGGGGAACCCGGTCTTTGCCTACCACGATGCCTTTAACCCTAACCTTGCCGAGGTTGAGGACCTTAAAGCGCGCTACCGCCAAGGTAAAGTGGGTGATGTCGAGGTAAAAGACAAGCTTACGCGCGCACTGAATACCTTTATGGATCCGATTCGCGAGCGCCGGGCCACATTCGAAGCCCAGAAGGGATTAGTTGAACAGGTGATATACGAAGGAACCCAGCGTGCATCCCATGAGGGCGAAGAGACCGTCTTGCTGATGCGCAAGGCAATGGGTTTATCGGGCCTGTGGAATCGTATCTCACGCAAAGCGCGCGAGGCGCAGGAGGCCAAAGCCTGAATTCTATCAACGGGGCACAAAATAAGGAGAAGGCTGGTCGTGCTGTTTTCTACGCGTGACCAGCCCAATCAGCAGACCATATACAAAACCGCCGACATGGGCGAACCAGGCAGTCCCCCCACTGGCACTCGTAACCACCGAAGCCGCTCCGTTAAATAATTGCAGGATAAACCAGAAGCCCAATACCAACAGCGCCGGCAATGTTGTTATCCTGATAAAGCCCAGAATTACGATAATCCCCTTAACGCGTTGGCGCGGGAAGAGCACCAGATAAGCGCCCAACACGGAAGCTATGGCGCCGCTGGCGCCCAGGATGGGCACTTCAGAGGAAGGATCTACTGCTACCTGAACCAACGAAGCGATAACCCCGCCAGCCAGGTAGAAAAGGAGATATGCAACATGCCCGAGATGATCCTCGATATTATCACCAAAAATCGCCAGGTAAAGCATATTGCCGATAATATGCTGCCAACTGGCGTGCATAAACATCGCGCTGAGTAAGGTGAATACCGAAGGCAAGTCCGGACTAACGGTGATGCGCGCAGGGATTAGCGCGGCTGTGGAAATAAACCGGTTCAAGGCGGGCCCTGAGAGCAGTGCCTCGTATAGCCATACAATGACATTTAGCGCGATCAATATCCAGTTGACAACTGTGGGCCTTCTGCGTGGGGTGTCATCGCCAATTGGTATCATCCGTATGCCTCTCGTAGAATCTGCAGTTGTTATTATACAATAAACCAAACACTATATCAGACTGAAACTTGCTTGTTCATCGTGCGGCCATATAATTGTAATCTGTTTTGCATTGCAGCAAATGCCCAAGGGGGTGTTAGTGACAGCGAATACCACGCCAATGCCTTCACGCGATACCGCAGCCAAACCCGAGGATGAGAATACCTTGCAGAGGCAGGCGTCCAGCAGTCTGCCACGGCCTCCCATACGTGGCTTTGTCGGTCGGATTGGAGAATTGCATGCTCTTGAACAAGCTCTGGCGGCCGACAGCAGCACTGCGCTGATAAGCATAACTGGGTCGGAAGGCAATGGAAAAACCGCTTTGGCCGCTCAGGCTGCTCGCAACCTGGCTGCCCAGGGGGTCTTTAGGCAAGTTGTCTACAGCAATTTTGCTGGGGGAGGTGGTGTGGATGCTGCCCTATGGGAGCTTTACGCCGTTCTGCCGCAAAAGGTCGATCCTCATGTCGATAACACCGCTCAACTAAAGCAATGCCTCGCAGACTCCTCTACACTCATCCTCTGGGATCATCTCGAGGCGCTGCTGCCCGAAGGCGACGCGCCTGTAGTAGAGTCAGAGCTGCGAACCTTGCTGCAATTCGGGGTCCAGCTCTCCGGAGCTGGGTGCAAGCTGTTAATTATCTCGGATAAGCCGTTGCCGGGATTTAATAGCTTCCCTGCGAGCCTGTCGCTGCCGGAACTCGGGCCTCTTACGGATGCCGACGCACGCGAGCTGCTTCAAGCGGTCAGCCCTCCCGCACTTGCGGCCGAAGATGCCGACCGAGTGCTCAAGCTCAGTTACAATCAGCCCATTGCGATCCAAGCGTTGGCCGCTCTCTTGCACCACTTCACACCCGTTGACCTCTACACGATGATTGAGCAGGTGCTGCCGGGGTCGACCACTTCCGGCATTTGGAGCGGGCAGCAAGCCCACGAAATGGCTCTGAGCGCGATCTGGCAAACCTTATCAGTTGAATCCAGAGAATCGCTCTATGGTTTGGGGATATTCTTGACCGGTGGAATGGAACGGCTCGTCAACCAGGTTGAAGCGAAGGATGCCGAGTCCTGGCGCCGCTTTCTATTACTGACCACCCAATGCGGGCTAATATATCAAGAACAGGTTGCACCTTTGGCGATCCCGTATCTGCATTTACACCCAGCCCTGCTGCACTTTACTCAGCGCCACCTCGCGCGTGAAGCGCGGCTACAGCTAAATGCATGGTACTGTGCCAGTTATCTCGGCCTTTTAAAATGGATCCACGAGCAGGAAAAGCGTTCCAACAGAGAATTGCTTCAACTGCTTTGGATTGAGATGCCCAATTTCCGCCGCGCGTTTGCTTTACTTGCCTCCAGCCAGCAGCTCACCTATATCCAAGAGTACAGCCAGGCACTGAGTTATGCCATGGACAAGTTCGGATTGCAGAGGGAAATCGAGTTCGTCGGTGAAGTCGTTCGTTCGCTAATGCAGGCCGCTTTGCCCAAGGACGGTCCATTGGCGCGAAATGGCGTGTTGTTTATGCTGGAGCAGGTCCAAAAATTGCTCGATGCTGGCAAAGGGCAGCAGGCAGTTGCTATCCTGCAGCCAATGTGCCAGCGTATCGAAAAAGACGACCAGCTCGCCTACAAAGGAGATGATGCCAAGTTTGACCGGGCCCGAGCGAATCACCTGCTCGGTAAAGCCTTGGTAGTGAATAACAAACTACCGGTGGCGCTTGCGGCCATGTTGCGCGCCCTCACGATGTTCGATCAACTCACAAACCAAACTGACGCTCGTACAGAGATGCTCGAACTACTACTCGACCTTACCGATCTGCTGCTTACTGCCCGTGAGATAGATCAGGCGAAAAAGATAGCCGAACGAGGATTGCTCGTCGCTGCCGATCTCGACGATAAAGAAGCTTTAGGGAAGCTCAATTACCGTTTGGCGTTAATTACCCAGCAACACCAAGATCACGAGCTGTCGCAGCGCTACGCCTCACAAGCTCTGGATTACTATCAGGCTGCCGCAAATCCGGAGGGGCAAGCTGAAGCCTGGCGTCATTTGGCAATGCTCAGCGTGCAGCGGGAAAGGGCCGACGACGCGATTCAGCAATTAAACCAGGCACTGGAGCTAGCCCGACAAGCATCCAATAAGCTGCTTGAGGCGGACATTCTGGTTCGGCTAGGTACGATTTGCACACAGAAAGAACGCCCAAATGAGGCGGAGGCCAACTATATTTTGGCATTAGGTATCTACCAAGATCACCATTTCAAACCAGGTCAGGCATCTACCGAAGTCTTGTTAAGCGAATTGCTCCTTAATAATGGACAAGCTGCTAGCGCTCGTATCCATGCTGAAGCTGCAAGAGCTCTGGTTGAAGGGGCAGGGCCAGGCGCTCAGCCCTGGGCGATATTCGACCTGCTGGAACGCATTGCCACGGCAGAAGGCGATTCAGAACGTGCTTTGATGTGGCGCCGTCGCACGCGTGAGAGCTTTACCGAGGCGCCGCAGGCTGAGCCTATCCTGATGCGCTGGCGTCCGATTTTGCGGAAATTGGCGGCCGCTTGCAATGGCGAAACGCTTGATGAAGAGACGCTAGCCAATCTGGATAAAATGGAAGCAGAGATTAACAATCCCGAACTCTTCAACACCATCTGGCGCATCCTAGGGGGTGAACGCGGGAGCGCGCTATATGAGCCGCTCGGGATTGGTGAGGCTGTAGTCATCAAGCGCCTGCTCGATGGCATCGAACATCCGGCAATCTTGGCAGAAGCGCCAGGAATCCCTAAAACGAACCAGACGCCTTCCGGTTTCTCTGTCGAGCAGTTTATCTCCGCGGTTAAGGCAGCTCAGCAAGGTGACGCTCAGGCGATTACTGCGACCGAGAATTTCATCCAGATGCTGGAAAGTAAAGAGGCGCCGCAAACGTTGCACGATTTTGCGGCTGCTATACGGCGCATTTTGGCAGGCGAGCGCGGCGCTACTATTGCTGACGGCCTGCCCGATGAGCTTGCGCAGGTACTTCAAACCTTGATTATATCTTTGGATGACACGAATTTACCTGCCGAGTGATTTTATCCGCATTATCCACAAGTACGAATAGCATGTGGATAACCTGAAACTGGAGCATGAACAATGCATTATAAGTTGATTGCCTGCGATGTCTTTGCCAGATTAGCTTACTATTGCGCTGCCTTTTCGCCTCATATCATCGATATCGAACTGTTGAAAAAAGGCTTGCACAACATTCCTACTAACCTCAATCAAGAGCTGAGCGAACGCATCAACCACATAGAACCAGGCAACTATGATGCCATATTGCTTGGATACGGCCTGTGCGGTAACTCGATCAGTGGAATTCGTGCGACTCATACCCCAGTCATCATCCCGCGCGCCCATGACTGCATCACCCTATTTCTGGGGTCCGCCGAAACTTATGGAAAGGAAGCCCGCGCAAACCCGGGCACCTACTGGTACACGCCCGATTATATCGAGCGCGGTGGAGCGGCCGGCGACGTAGTGGCACTGGGAGCCTCCGTCAGTGGGAACATGGATGAGGTATATCAGGAGTATGTCGAAAAATACGGCAAAGATAATGCCGATTATTTGATGGAAGTGATGGGCGCTTGGACCCAGCACTATAACCGAGCCGTCTATATACGCACTTGTGAAGCAACCTTCCCCGACCTCTCAGCCCAGGCGCGCGAGACTGCTGACCGGCGCGGCTGGAACTATGTGGAAATGGCCGGCAGCCTGCTGCTCATCCGCGACTTGCTCGAAGGCCGCTGGGATGCAAAGCGCTTCCTAACCGTTCTACCAGGACATACGGTCGAGGCGAGCAATGATGAAGGTATCATTGGCGAACACGGTCAGTAACTACCTGCGTTTGGTCTATCCAAGTCGTTAGGCTAAAATAAGTTTACCAAAACTATGCAGGGTTAGGAGCTGCTTTATGTCAAAGATTCCGAGTTCAGAGACAAGCCGCCTGGCAGTTAATACGATTCGTATGATGGCAGTTGACGGCGTTGAAAAAGCCAATTCCGGGCACCCTGGCTTGCCGATGGGCGCAGCCAATTATGCCTTCACGCTTTGGTCGCGCTATCTGCGTTTCAACCCGCAGGACCCCGCGTGGCCAAACCGCGATCGTTTTATCCTTTCGGCAGGTCATGGGTCGATGCTGCTGTACACCTTATTGCACCTCGCTGGCTTTGATTTGCCGCTTGCTGAGCTGCAGCGCTTCAGGCAGTGGGAGAGCAAAACGCCGGGCCACCCCGAATACGGTGTAACGCCGGGCGTCGAAACCACCACCGGCCCACTGGGAGCCGGATTTTCAAATGGCGTGGGGATGGCAATCGCCGCCAAGATGTCCGCTGCCCGCTACAATACGGCTGAGCATACCATTGTAGACCACTATATCTATGGCATCGTAAGTGACGGCGACTTGATGGAGGGGGTGGCTTCCGAGGCTGCCTCCCTGGCCGGCCACCTGAAACTGGGCAATATCATCTATTTTTATGATGATAATAGAATCTCTATCGAAGGCTCGACCGACCTCGCCTTTACCGAGGAGCGCGGCAAGCGCTTTGAGGCTTACGGGTGGCAGGTGCTCTACATCGACGGCCACGACTGCGAAGCTGCTGCTCGAGCCATTGAAGCAGCGCAGCAGGATACTGAGCGTCCGTCGCTTATCATCGCCCGCACGCATATCGCCATGGGCAGCCCCAACAAAGTGGATACCGCCGAGGCGCATGGCGCGCCGCTAGGTGCAGCCGAAGTTCAGGCCACTAAGAAGAACCTCGGCTGGCCTGATGAACCGGCTTTCTACGTGCCGGACGCAGTTCGCCAGCTCTTTAAGGAACGCGTAGCTGAACTGAAGGTAGAATATACCAAATGGCAGCAGACTTGGGCAGCATGGGCTAAGGCGAATCCGGAACTAGCCGCGCAACGCCAGGCTTCCTTAAACAAACAGCTTCCGGACAATCTGGAACAGGAGCTGTTGAGCACGCTTTCCGAGAAACCGGCAGCTACACGCCGCATCAGTGGAGATATGATTCAGAAAATCGCGGCTCTCGTGCCCGGCGTTGTCGGAGGGTCGGCTGACCTTGCACCTTCCACCTCAACCTTGATGAAAAAGGAGCAGGATTTTAGCGCAGCCTGCCGTAGCGGCCGCAACCTGCATTTTGGCGTGCGCGAGCATGGCATGGGAGGCATAGTCAACGGTATAGCTTTATACGGAGGATTCATCCCATACGGCGCCACCTTCCTTGTCTTTGCTGATTATATGCGCCCAACCCTGCGTCTGGCCAGCATCATGGGCATCCAGTCAATTTTTATCTTTACCCATGACAGCATTTTCGTCGGCGAAGACGGCCCCACCCATGAGCCAATTGAGCAGATTGCATCCCTGCGCGCTATCCCAAGGATGACGGTTATCCGCCCGGCTGACGGCGCAGAAGTTGCGGCTGCCTGGGCTTTTGCCCTCCGCCACCACAACGGGCCAACAGCTTTGATTCTATCCCGCCAGAATCTACCGGTCATCCAGCGCGATAAGGAGTTTAGTTTTGAAGCCTTTAATCGCGGGGGGTATGTAGTCAGCGAAACCGCCGGCCGTGCTCCAGACGTGGTATTAGTCGGAACAGGTTCAGAGCTGCAGCTTGCGGTTGCCGCTAAATCAGCGGTTGAAGCATTGGGGTTGGCCGCTCGCGTGGTCTCGATGCCTTCGGTAGAGACCTTCCTGCGCCAGGATGAGGCATATCGTAGGGCAGTCATCACGCCAGGCAGCAAGCGTGTGGTCATCGAGGCAGGTATCCGGCAAGGATGGGACCGCGTCGTCGGCAGCGATGCCTTGTTCATCACTCAGGAAGATTACGGACACTCAGCCCCGGCTGAGGTATTGGCTGAAAAGCTCGGCTTCACCCCTGCTCAGGTATCCGCTAAAGTAGTTGCCTGGTTAAAGAACTAGTCTGGTTGTTAATATAAAACAAGCGAGTCGGCTTACATGACTCGCTTGTTTTGTGTATTCACTCAAAACTAATCCGTGCCTACGCGAAACACACGAAAGAACAGCGCAGTTACCCCTCTGAAAACAGCGATAATGTAGAAAGCGTTAACAATCCCCAGGCTGTCCGAAAGCAGCGTCCCAAGCATCGGGCCAATAAATGCGGCGCCGTTGGCCAATAGTGTATCTGCGGCAATGCAAGTCGCCTGCTGCCCTTGCGGGAGCACCTTGTAGAGGGTATTGCTGATAAATATGTTCATCGTAGCACTGAATACGGCTGAACAAATAGCGGGTACGACCAGCATCTCCGGTGTATGCGCTAAGGCAGTAGTTATGGGGTATAACGCCGTTCCAAGCAGGGTTACCCACAGATACTTTTTGAACACGGGACGGTTACAAAATCGCCCGAGCAAAAGATAAATCAAAACACTCAAACCGTTCTCCACCAGGATGAGCACACCAATCCAGGCATCCGATGCCCCTATAACACGCACTTTGTAAATAACATACAACGCCTGAGGAGCTGCTATGGCCGTGCGGAATAGAAGAGTTACCCATGACCAGCGCCGAAACTGGGGAGCTTCGTTGATAGTATTGAAAAGAGCGCGAAGAGAATAAGATCCCTTCGCCGTCTGGGGATTATCACCTTTGATATGAAGCTTGGAAAATATATAAATGCTGATTAAGCCCGCCACAAATCCTGATATAAATAATGCCTGGTAATTAAACGGATATGGCGTGCCACTCAACCATCTTCCAGAGAGAAAACCAACAATACTGGCCACCAACCCGTTGACGGCCAAGCGGACACTCAGCATAAGTGGCCTTCGCTCTGCGCTGGTAGCCCGCCCTAGAATAGTCGTGACGGCTACATTGCTAACCAGGCTGGGGAGCGCAATCATGGCATATGATGATACGAGTATGACGGCAGCGGCTTGTGGAGAGAATAACGGGAGGAAAGCGTACAGCCCGGTGGTTAGCCTGTAGATAAACCTGCCCCAGTTGGCAGTGCTAACGAGATTTGTCTGCTTTTGAACGTATATGCCAACCGGTATAGCAAAGACGATATTCACTAATGCCGGCAAGGAACTAAAAGCGGTTATCAGCCAGGTACTGGCCCCGAGGCGTGTCAAAAATACACTCAGGTAAGCAAGGGAGCCGGCAGCAAGAACCGATTGGAAAGCTACTTCCAGATAGAGGATGCGTTCATTGGGGGGGATTCCGCTGAATGTTCTTCCTGTCTTGAACAAGCGGTCAGACAGCGAAGTCGTAGGCCATCTCCGGCCTATTGTGGTATTGTCAGGCATGCATCGTCCGTATTTTATTCAAGTATATGTTGTAAAGTTAGGCGAATTACCTCACCTACCTGGCGTGTTGTGGCTGTGCCGCCGAGATCCGGGGTAAGTGTGGCGCCCTGCTCAGTGACCAGCTCAATCGCTTTCAAAATGTTAGCCGCGGTCTCAACCTGTCCCAAATGCTCAAGCATCATGGCTCCTGCCCATATAGCGGCAATTGGGTTGGCGATCCCCTTGCCTGCAATATCCGGAGCCGAGCCATGAACCGGCTCGAAAAGAGAAGGATAGCGCCTGGTTGGGTTTATGTTAGCGCTGGGCGGAATGCCAAGGCTGCCCTGTAGCGCACCGCCAAGGTCTGTCAGGATATCGCCGAAGAGATTCGATGCCACAACAACATCCAGCGATTCAGGGGCCGTGATAAACTTTGCCGCAAGAGCATCTACATGATATTGACGGCAGTTAACCGTTGGATATTCTCGGCTTAGCTGCAAAAATACCTCATCCCAAAACACCATGCTGTACTGAAGCGCATTCGATTTTGTCGCGCTGACCAGCTCGTGCCGCGGACGGCGCAAAGCTAACTCAAAGGCATAACGCAATACACGTTCTACGCCAGCCCGCGTGAAAACCGCAGTTTGAACGGCTACTTCCTCCCCAGTGCCGCGGTGCACGCGACCGCCCACACCGCTGTATTCGCCCTCGGTATTTTCACGGATGCAGACAAAGTCGATAGCTTCGCTACCTTTGCGCAGCGGACCAGGAATGCCCTTGAGCAACTTGACCGGGCGAAGGTTGATATACTGGTCGAACTGCTGCCGAATCGGCAGTAACAAACCCCACAAAGAGATATGATCCGGCACTGTCGGATAGCCGACCGCGCCAAAGAAAATAGCCTCGTAATCAGCTAGGATTGTCAAACCATCCGCGGGCATCATTATCCCGTGCTTGAGGTAATAATCACATCCCCATGGGAAGCTTTGGTATTTTAGGGAGAATCCGCCATGCAACTGGCTGGCAAGGTTGAGCACCTGAACAGCTTCATTGATTGTCTCGATGCCGATCCCATCACCAGGGACCAACGCGATGCGATACTGGGTCATCAGCCACCTCTGGGGAAGTTCTAGCGTCAACCGCTATCGAGCGCTTTCCAATGTGCCACAAGCTCAGGCGAATGTCAAGGCCGTTGAGGGTGTTGAAAAAGAGGTTCTGTCCTTATACTTGCCCACTGGGAACAGGAAGCGTCAGGGGCTGTCCGAAAAGTAACAATTTTCCTTTTTAGACAACTGATTGTAGGGCATACTTGCCAAAATAACGCGGAAAATGATAGTTGCGTGGAAGTTTACCTTCCAATAATAACGAAACTGAGTACATAAGTGGGAATAGGCTTTAGGGCTATCTGCTTTTTGGACAGCCCCTCCAGTATTAATCTGACATATAATGGAACATATCATATAATAACAGTAATAAAAGCAAGACTCAAATGGATCCCTGCTTGCGCGGGAATGCTATGCGAGTTCAAGTTGGTCTTTTCAGACACTATGGTGTCTCCAACTGGATACTTTTTCCACACCCTCGGCCGTTGACACCTTCCGGGGTGGTTATATAATAGGAGACGAAAGACCTTGGAGAAATGTGTTCATGGAGGGATAGTCTAGAATAGCAATGGGTTGTAATCTGAACGATATGGCCCGTTTTATCGATGAAGCCACTCGCCGTTATCAGCTACTGGCAGCGGCCTCGGTGAATTATAACGATGAAGAACACCCCATCCCTGCTCGCGCATTAACCCCAAACCTGGAGAAGGCATGGCTGCGAGCTGCCGACATTTTTAACCGAGGTGAGGTTGTTAGCAGTATTGTAACCGGCTGGAACCGCGGCGGATTATTGGTCCGTTGGCAGGAATTGCAGGGCTTTGTGCCTGCCTCACAGCTCCGTGACATAACGGTTTTCGAATGCGACGAACCTCGTGCCGAAGTGCTTGCCGGCTGGGTTGGCAAAGAACTAGCCCTTAAGATAATCGAATTGGATAAGGAACGCAATCGGTTGGTCTTTTCTGAACGAGCCACCTCTTGGGGTCCGCATGATGGTGAATTACTTTTATCACAGATAAAGCCTGGTGAAACGCGCAGCGGGCAGGTCAGCAACTTGTGCGATTTTGGCGCTTTCATCGATTTGGGCGGTATTGACGGCTTAGTTCATCTCTCTGAGCTTTCGTGGCGGAGGATTACTCACCCGCGTGAACTTTTAGCAATCGGTCAGCAAGTACAGGTTTATGTCATCGATGTTGATCGCGCCCATCATCGCGTTGCCTTGAGCCTCAAACGCCTGCATCCCAATCCCTGGTCAATCGTGGATACAAAATACGCAGTTGGCCAGGACGTAATTGCTCTAGTAACGAACATTGTCGATTTCGGCGCCTTTGCTCAGATTGAAGACGGCCTTGAGGGCTTGGTGCACATTTCCGAACTCGCCGACAAGGAGATACACCACCCAAGTGAAGTAGTACACTTGGGTGAACAGATCAAAGTGCGCATTGTACGCATCGATAGCGCCAATAACCGTCTTGGCCTAAGTATCAAGCAAGCCCAATAGTAGCATCCCTGAAGGAACCTGAATGGGCACAAAAGCTCCTCGCAGAACCAAAGCCAGGAAGACGACGCATTCTAAATCGCCTTCCATTTTCAAACAGCGCGAGTTTTGGGCTGTTACGCTAATGATAATCAGCGTCATCACCCTTATCGCTCTGCTGTTTTCAGGCCAGGGCTTACTTGGCGATGGGTGGGCCGCCGCATTACGGCAGATATTTGGCGGTTTCGGCGCCTTCGTCATGGCCTTGCTCTGGCTCTCAGCCTCTATTGCTTTACTTGCCTGGGAATCTGTTGAACCGCGGTTCCATCCGCGCTGGCAGTCTGTTCTGGGTTGGAGCCTGACATTTCTATGTTTCACCGGATTTCTGCATATAGCCTCCAAGGGCGATCCACTTGCGCTTGCACGTTCCGGCAGAGGTGGTGGACATATTGGTTGGCTAATCTGGCAACTAATAAATCCCCTGTTTGGCCGTGCGGCAAGCCTGGTCTTATTGGCCATCGCCATCATTCTGAGTGTACTGTTGGCAATCGGCGCGAGTTGGCGGGATACTGCAGCCTTTTTTCAGAAAGCTGCAGCGAATGTATATAACTGGCTTAAACAGCTAGTGCAGCAGTTGAAAACACTATTTTTACCATCAGTTACTCGGACAACCGTCAGCGTAAAGCCGTTTACTGATGTTTCGCAGCCGCAGCCCCCGATTACCCATAAACCCACGCCGCTCAAGAGTCCCAACCAGCCTAGACCAGGACCCGAACCGCCCGAGCTCAAGGTAAATAGGCCTGCAGCCAAACCACGCCCGGCCGCGGCTAAAGGCTTGCCATCCCTGGATCTGCTCTCGCCAGACCAGGGAGTGGATACTGATGACCGCGATGCCCGCGCACGGGCTGAAACGATTGAGAAAACCTTAAAATCGTTCGGCATACCGGCGTCCGTGGTCGAGTGGCATCGGGGACCAGTTGTTACCCAGTTTGGCGTAGAGCCGGGCTATACCGAACGTCCCGACCGCTATGGCAACGTACAGCAGCTCAAAGTGCGGGTAAGCAAAATCCTAGCGCTCTCGAATGATTTAGCATTAGCTTTAGCAGCAGCCCCCATTCGCATCGAAGCCCCGGTCCCAGGCAGGGGTGTAGTAGGCATAGAAGTGCCGAATGGCACCAAAGCTCTAGTCGGTTTACGCAGCGTTCTGGAAAGCGAACAATTCGCCAAAGCTAAAGGAATTCTGCGCATAGCGCTGGGGCGGGATGTTTCCGGCCAGGCGGTTGTCACGGATTTAGCTGCGATGCCGCACTTGCTTGTAGCGGGCGCTACTGGCTCCGGCAAGAGCGCTTGCCTGAATGCAATAATCGCTTCGCTGTTGTTCTTTAACCAACCTGAGCAGGTCAAGCTGCTGTTGGTAGATCCCAAGCGAGTTGAACTCACTAATTATAACGGCATCCCGCACCTCATCGCTCCGGTGGTCGTGGATACCGAGAAGGTTATCATCGCTCTGCGCTGGGTAACCCGCGAAATGGAGCGTCGCTATACCACCTTTGCCTCGCTTGGCGTGCGCGATATTACCTCTTATAACAAACTCGCCGCCACCCAGGAGCTCGAAACGCTGCCGATGATCGTAGTCATCATCGACGAGCTGGCGGACATGATGCTGGCCGCACCGGATGACGTAGAACAGACGCTCTGCCGCATCGCCCAGATGGCTCGGGCTACCGGCATTCATCTGGTAATCGCCACCCAGCGCCCTTCGGTGGACGTGGTAACCGGCCTGATTAAGGCGAATTTCCCCGCCCGCATCAGCTTCCTGGTTACGTCGCAAGTCGATTCACGGGTCATTCTGGATGCACCTGGCGCAGAGAAACTGCTTGGACGTGGCGATATGCTCTTTATGGCTCCTGATTCGCCCAAACTTGAGCGAATCCAGGGATGTTATGTCTTCGACAAGGAACTCGAAGCGCTTGTAGCTTTCTGGCGCCATGTCAAAGTACAGCAAATGTTGCAGCCTGAGGAACAGGTTGCCCCTTGGGAAGGGATGTCCGCTGATGAAGGCGATGCGGACGATGCGCTGCTCGACCAAGCCGCCACGCTCGTCCGCGAGCATAATCAGGCTTCGGCTTCTTTTCTGCAGCGCCAGATGCGCATCGGATATCCGCGGGCGGCCCGCCTGATTGACCAGCTACAGGAGATTGGAGTGGTTGGCCCGCCTGAAGTTGGCGGAAGGTCGCGCACCGTCCTCCCCGACGCCCAGACTGAGGTAAGGCCGGAGAGTACGGATGAAATTGACGATGCGAGCACGATTGATTCCGAGTCAGACTCTTAAAATAGTCTTGGAGAAAACGAGTCGGCAGATTATAATTTCATGCACCTGAGGTTTGCTATCGGAGGAGGGAATTATGTCTGGGCACAGCAAATGGGCGACCATCAAGCGCTCCAAGGGTGCTGCGGATGCCAAGCGTGGGCAATTGTTTACTAAAATAGGTCATGAAATCGTCGTCGCTGTACGTGAAGGCGGCCCTGACCCTGAAGCAAACTTTCGACTAAGATTGGTTCTGGAAAAAGCTCGGCAGGCCAATATGCCTAAAGAAAACATCGAGCGCGCCATCAAACGCGGTTCGGGTGCGGCGGGTAGCGGTGTGGAGTTAATCGAGGCGCTTTATGAAGGTTATGGCCCAAATGGGACGGCCTTTATCGTCGAAACTTTGAGCGACAACAAGAACCGTACCGTTTCTGACGTGCGCCGTGGTTTCAGCCGACACGGTGGCAATTTAGGTGCTGATGGCAGTGTCGCCTGGATGTTCAGCCGTAAAGGATATATCGAGATCGATCCGGGCGATGAAGACGCGGACGAAATCGCCCTCGTCGCTATTGATGCAGGCGCTGAGGATGTAGAGACCGGTAAAGATGTAGTTTCGATCTACACTAACCAGCGTGATTTCAAAACCGTGCAAGAAGCGCTGGCAGCCAAGTATACTATCGGCACGGCAGAGATGGTCTGGGTTCCACAATCAACCATGACGCTGGATGATAAAGATGCTATACAGACGATGAAGCTGATCGATGCTCTTGAGGAGCTTGAAGATGTCCAGCACGTTTACACCAACCTGGATATCACCGATGACCTGGCCGCTAAGTATGAGGCCGAAGCGGCCTAAGATATGCGCGTGCTTGGGCTAGACCCGGGGTTAGGTACGACTGGGTACGGGCTGGTCGATAATGACGACCAGAACTTGAAACCCATTTGCTATGGCGTAATAACCACTCAACCCGCACAGGAATTAGCCTTACGCTTATATGATTTGCACCAGCAGCTCACAGAGCTGCTGGTATCGTTTTCGCCCGATGTAGTCGCAATCGAGCAGCTCTTTTTTGGGAATAACTCGCGAACAGCTATGGCAGTTGGCCAAGCCCGTGGGGTCATCTTGTTAGCAGCGGCGCAGAACCACCTGCCCACCCATGAATATACGCCGATGCAAATCAAACAGGCTATAACCGGTTATGGTCAGGCGGATAAGATCCAGGTGCAGCGTATGGTTTCGCTGTTATTGGGAATCGATGAAATTATCCACCCAGACGATGCCGCTGATGCCTTGGCAATCGCGATATGCTATCATCATGCTTCGCGTTGGGACCAGATTATCGACCAGCAGGGGGTATAAGTGATAGCCAGCTTGCACGGGATTGTTCAATGGGTTGAAGCTTCCAGGATGGTATTGGACGTTGGCGGCGTAGGCTACCTGGTAAATATACCAACATCGCAAAACCGCAGGCCACCGGAACGCGGTGAAACCTTACTGCTTTATACTTTTCTGCAATTACGAGAGAACGATGTTTCTCTATATGGCTTTTACACGCATGAGGAACTGGAGATTTTTAAAACACTGCTGACTGTCCCGGGAATAGGCCCTAGGACCGCATTGGCTGTCATTTCGGTGTTCTCACCAGAGGCCCTACGCGACGCACTAACCCGCGGCGATTTAGCTGCGCTGGCCAAAGTTCCGGGTATCGGCAAAAAGACAGCTCAACGCCTGATTGTCGACTTGAACGAAAAAATAACATTCAACTATCTCCAGAATTCAAACTTCTCAGGCTCCCAGCCGAATGATGACGCCATTTCTGCGCTCCTGGCCTTGGGATATACATCCGCTGAAGCACAAGAAGCATTAAGTCAGGTACCCAATGAGGTGGCAGCGCTTGATGAGCGTATCGTAGCTGCCTTACGATATTTAGGCAGCCACTAGGAACCATTGACGCGCTTTGGGTTGAAGATATAATACAATTGATAGCTTAATCCCTAAAAAGGATATCTTTATGGGAAAATACAAACTGGAACTCGCGCCAGAGCAGTTAAGAGTTGTTACCGATAGCACCCAGTTTGCGTTTACGAGTACAGCCGAGCTAACCCCGCTTGATAAAATCATCGGGCAGGATCGGGCTGTGCGCGCTATTGATTTTGGCGTGGATATCGACGCGCCTGGCTACAACATTTACGCAGTTGGGCCGGCCGGTTCTGGACGGACGACGACTGTGAAGCAATTTCTGAACCAACGCGCCAGCCAGAGGCCAGCGCCTGCTGATTGGTGCTATGTGAATAACTTTGCCGATCCCAGACATCCTCATGCCCTTAGCTTGCCGCCTGGGCAAGCCGTTACCTTTAAGAATGAGATGGCCGAGCTTGTCGAACAGCTAAGGCGCGATATCCCACGCGCCTTTGAGGGTGAGGTATACGAGCAGCGCCGGCGTGAAATTGTCCTTGAGCTGCAGCGCAAACAGGCAGCACTTATACAGGAGCTGGATACCTATCTTGCCCAACGCGGGTTCTCTTTGATTCGGTCACAAGCAGGGATGGCGATAGCACCTGTGCTGCAAGGACAGGTGCTATCGGGCGAGGATTACGATAAACTCGATCCCGAAGTAAAGGCAAAGTTTGAGGCTTACCGTCCGGAACTGCAAGAGCAATTCGATAAAACGATGCGCTTAACCAGGCAAATTGATCGCGAGGGACGTCAGGCAATCGATAAAGTCACCCATGACATAGCCGGCTTTGTCATTGATCAGTCGCTCGAGGAATTGCGTGATAAGTTCAAAAGCCAACCTTCGGTGTTAGAGTATCTGGCTGCCGTCCGTAATGACGCCGTAGAAAACGCCGATAATCTGATCGTTGGTCCGGACGACCAGAAACCAACGATTTTTGGTCCTTCAGCCCCTCGAGATGAATTCCTGACTCGCTATCAGGTCAATGTCTTGGCAGAGATAGACACTTGCCGTTGTGCTCCCATCGTAGTTGAGGACAATCCAACTTATAGCAACCTGATTGGCCGCATAGAGCATACGGCCGAGTTCGGCACCATGGTAACCGACTATACCCAGATCCGTGCCGGAGCGCTGCACCGCGCGAACGGCGGTTATCTGATCGTTGAAGCCAAGAATTTGCTCAGCAACACGCTCGCCTGGGAGGCTTTGAAGCGCGCTATTCGCAGCCGCCAGGTTAAAATAGAAGAGATGGCATCGTTCTACGGCCTGGTAGCCAGCGCCTCACTGGAGCCTGAACCGATTCCGCTAGATATTAAAGTCGTTATAATTGGTGATGAACAGCTTTATGATCTGTTATTCACCTACGACGATGATTTTCGTGAGCTTTTCAAGGTAAAGGCTCAATTTGTTTCACAAATTCCCAGGGATGCTCAGACAGCCCAAAATTATGCCCAGTTCATCGGCACCTTGTGCAAACAGGAAGCTTTACGGCACTTTACTCCTGAGGCTGTTGGGCAGGTTATCGACGAAGCATCGAGGCTAGTTGAGGACCAAGGACGTGTTAGTACGCGCCTCGCTCAGGTCGCCGACCTGGTGCGCGAATCATCCTTCTGGGCGCAGAAAGCACAGCACGAGCTTGTTCAGATTGAGGACGTGCGCGCTACCATCCAAGAACGGGTCCTTCGGCGCGCTTATGTCGCTGAAAGGTACAGGGAGTCGATCCAAGATGGGATTATCCTTATTCGGACTGAAGGAAATGCTGTCGGCCAGATAAACGGATTGTCGGTGGTCCAGGCTGCCGGATACGAGTTTGGGATCCCTTCGCGGGTGACAGCCAAAACATTTATCGGCCGCAGCGGAGTTGTCAGCATCGACCGAGAAGTAAAGATGAGCGGGCCGATCCATGATAAAGGTCAGTTGATTTTAGCTGCCTACTTATCAGGCCGCTTTGCACAGCAGCATGCGCTGTCTATGTCTGCTACTCTATCTTTTGAACAGATGTATTCTGGTGTAGAGGGAGATAGTGCGTCCTCCACCGAGCTATACGCCATCCTTTCCAGCCTTGCTCATGTGCCCATTCGCCAGGACTTGGCTGTGACCGGTTCAGTCAACCAGTTTGGGCAAGTGCAAGCCATTGGCGGCGTGAACGCTAAAATCGAGGGATTCTACGACCTGTGCGTGAGTGCGGGGCTCTCCAATACCCAAGGCGTGATGATCCCTTCCTCCAATGTACGCCACTTGATGCTGCGCGAGGATATTGTGCAGGCCGTCAGGGATGGCCGCTTCCACATATATTCCGTTTCGACTATCGAAGAAGGCATCGAAATCCTCACCGGGATTCCCGCCGGAGAAACTGATAGTTCTGGTAAGTATCCTGAGGGCTCGGTTTATGCCCAAGTAGACGCGCGGCTAGCCGAGTACCAGAAACTTTTGGAGAGTAAGAATAAAGAGGGAAATGAACTCCAGGATGCCAAGCCCGCGACCAACCCTGCGGATACTGGCGAAGGGGTTGCGGACGAGACTACATAAATATGTAAAAGCGGCTCGTATCCGTAATAGACCGAGCCGCTTTATTGTGTTTAATCTAGTTATTGATCACTTCACGAACGAGATACAGTATTTGTTGATATTCCGCGCTGCCGACCGATTTTAACTCTCCATCGATGAAAACCATCGGGAAAAACTGACGGTTCCCGGGCACTCGAGAGAGTAGTTCAGTTTGTTTGGCAGCATCCTCTGGCATAGACATATCATAATATTCGATGCTCACCTTGTCGCCATACAACCGGTCAAGCAAGCCCTTGGTGATCTCGGTGGTCTCCTCCGAAGACCGCTTCGGCCCTCAACCTCCCCGACAGATCTCACCTTCGCTGTTACCTAGAACGATTACCTTTACCTGCGTTTTCGTTTCCATACTTACTCCTATCGACAGACGCTGTATACCCCGCTAGGGTATCTCTAATAATACTATATAAAAGAAACTCTGTCAATAATACATAGAGAGCACAAGAGGTCACTTGGCGATGACCTACTCTCCCGCCCCGTTACCAGGGAAGTACCATCGGCGCTGGAGAGCTTAACTGCCGGGTTCGGTATGGGACCGGGTGTACCCTCTCCGCTCGTATCACC
>JAJFUJ010000141.1 GCA_021372475.1 Chloroflexota bacterium
AACACAATAAATCTCCCTTCAATATTGCGCCAAGCCAAAGCAATAAAGCGCTTCGGCTTGGCGCAATGCAGGTGCTACCTAAGCAGTTTTATCGATGAAATACTGCTCGGGTCGGCCATGGCCTGTTTCACCATAAGCCCAGTCAACATTCAGCGGCGGGACGTTCTTAACATAGTTCTTGACGAGATAGATTGCCGGTAAACGCGTGCCGATGCCAAGGATCCAAAGGTTATCCTTGTGCAACTGGAGCACCTCTTTAATCATTGTCAGTTGCTTATCTTCATCAGGCTCGATCACGATAGCAGAACCAAGCTCCCACAGCCTCTTGATAGCTGCCGAAGGCTCAATACCTTCCTTGCCTTCGGAAAGTCTCCAGATATGGTTGCCACTCTGGAACCAAACTGGCCATTGCCCTATCCCATCGTAGCCGGTATAGCACCGGATTTCGGTCTTGCTCAACACAGCAAACCCACCGCCACCGGTAAAGATCGAGGCATCCCATTCATTCGCGGTCATACGTTGGCCCCAGAGCGAGGGATCAATGGAACGGGCGCTGCAATTGATGCCGACGGCTTTCCAGTTCTCAGCCAGCATGGTGCCGATGTCTATCCATTGCGAGGCATAGTTCGGGACATCAATGACAATACTAAATACGTTGCCATCGGGCAGCAGGCGCATCCCGTCAGCATTTTTCTTATCCAGGCCCAACGCGTCTAACATCGAGTTGGCGGTACTTGGATCATAATCCGTGTATTCCGAGACAAGTTCCTCGTCAAAGTAAGGTGAGGCCGGATATGGTCCAAAGTTCCTGGGGGTCGAGGCATAAGGTCCAACAGTCCAGTTGGTCGCGATTATCTCTGGTCTGTTAATGGCCAGTGCCATCGCCTTGCGGAAGTCGGCCTTTTCCATGATGGCCCGCCTTACTGGATCCTGGATTGCCTGGTTAAGATGAATATTCATACCATTTGGTTCAGCGAAATCGCACAGGAACAGCTTGTAGTCTCCAGCGTCGGCGTTCTCAGCGTATAGCGGATAGTCGGTGAACACCTCCTGGATACTTGCCACTGCAACCTCGAATTCGCCACTGATCGCCTTCATCTTGACAATGTCTTGGCTCTCAACAATATTGATGATACAGCTATCCATATAAGGCAGTTGATTGCCATCTGTATCGACAGCAAAGAAGTATGGATTCCTCTCAAATGTTAGCTGTGTCGCAGCTGCACCTTGTGTGGTTAGTACCCATGGGCACATCATGGGAAGCTCAGGATTGGTGTAGTAATCGTTACGGTCTGCAAAATACTTGGTCCAGTCATCGAAACCCGCATCCGTATACGCTTTAGTAAGTGCGTCGGCATCCGTATAGGTGGGATGAAATTGCTTCAGATAGTGCTTGGGTAGAAACTGACGGCTCCCTCCGTATTCCGCCATGGCAGCAAGTTGAAGTGGTCTTGGTTCAGGATACACGATTTCATAGGTGCTATCATCAAGAATATTAAGGGTTACACCTTCGTTTTCTGTCTGACCCGGGTTTAATTCCAGGTTAGTAGAAACATCCTTCCACCAGAATTCAACATCCTCGGTCGTTAGCGGCTCACCATCATTCCACCGGAGGCCTTTCCTGAGCTTGATAGTGTAGGTTTTTGCATCTTCGCTAATCTCCACACTCTCCGCAATGTTCGGAACGATCTCGGTCAAGTCTTCCTTGTATACTACAAGGTTAATGCCAGAATAATAACCGATACTGGCTACTGCGTGACCTTTAGTTCCAAGGACAACGGATTGACGCCACTGACCGCCATACTTGCCCACACTTTCATGTGGAGTTACAAGCAGCGGATTTTCTGGCAGACGCTCATCGACGGGGGGCAGTTCCCCAGCGGCAACCTTTGCGGCAAGAAGCGGTGACTCTTTGTATTTGGAAGCCACGGCAGTTGTCGCTTCGCTTGTTGGGGCGGCGGTCGCTCCCGATGCTTTGGTTGCAGCTTCTGTAGGTGCAGTGGTTGGACTTGTTGCTTGCCCACCACAACTCGTTAGGATAGCTGCTGCAACAAACCCACCACTCATCTGTAGAAACTGGCGACGAGAGAAACGTTGCTTACTCACTTTTCCTCCTAAACCCACTAAAGAGATTCGGCCTGTTTATTTGGTAGATACCTTTCGCTAGTTATCGATACTTTTCCTCCCATTGACTATAGTTGAAACACACAACTAAATTCCTCTCAAATGAAGCTTGTCGTAATGGATGCATGCTGTTAGGTGAATAGACCCTCCCGTTTTGACAGAAAACAGGTGCTGATCTGATAAAGCACATTCGGCAGTGGCATATTTACAGCGCGGGTGGAAAGAGCAGCCGCTCGGTGGGTGTGTCGGGCTAGCCACTTCCCCGGCAATAGTCTCCTTGCGAACCGACTTGTCGGCCACAAGCCTGGGGACCGATAACAAGAGGGCTTCAGTATAAGGATGCAATGGGTGCTCGAAAAGCTCATTGGTTTCCGCTACCTCAAAAATTTTACCTACATACATAACAGCCACCCTGTCGCTGATATGTTTTACAGCACTCAAATCATGGGCGATGAAAAGATAGCTCATGTGAAACTCTTCTTTTAGATCCTCAAGCAATCCCAGTATCTGGGCTTGTACAGATACATCCAGTGACGAGATTGACTCATCGCAAATGACAAATCGCGGATGCAAAGCCAGAGCACGGGCGATGCCAACGCGTTGCCGCTGCCCACCGCTAAAAGCATGCGGATACCTGACCATGTACTCGGGGCGCAGCCCCACCCTGCGCATCAGCTCAGCCACCATGTCATCTAGTTCAGCAGAGTTATGTTTTGAAAATATTTTGATTGGTTCGGCGATGATATCGCGTATAGTCATCCTGGGGTTGAGCGAAGCATACGGGTCCTGAAATATCATCTGAATCTGCGAACGATAAGGTTTCATCTCGCTAAGTTTGATCGTAGCCAGGTCTATATATTGGTCCTCGCTGGTTCTGAATGATATCTCGCCAGCCGTAGGATCGAGCAGTCTGACAATGCAGTTACCCGTTGTGCTCTTTCCGCATCCACTTTCGCCCACCAGGCCTACTGTTTCCATATCGTTGATCTCGAAATCGATTCCATCGACGGCTTTTACATTGCCTACCGTATGTTTTACGAATCCCTTTTCGATTGGAAAGTATTTCTGCAAACCCTTAACTTTTAATATCGGGGCTATCATCTTATTGTGCTCTCTTATTATATAGGTGGCAGCTTACCCGATGAGTATCTGATATATCACAATTAACTGGCAGCTCGGTATCGCACAAGCCATCAATAGCTTGCCCACAACGTGGGTGATAAGCACATCCTTTGGGGATATTGTATGCATCGGGCACGCTGCCCTCTATAAAAGCAAGCTTCCTACCCTTTTGGTCTGTGACCTGAAGAATTGAACGAAACAAATCCCTTGTGTAAGGATGCATAGGATTGGCCAAAAGCTCTTTCGTGGGGGCGAGTTCCACGATTTTGCCCAGGTACATTACGCCGACCATATCTGTGGTCTCTGCGATAATGCCGATATTGTGGTTAATCATGAGCATCGACATCCCCAATTCCTGCTGCAGATCAAGCAGCAGATTCAGGATCTGCGCTTGAACGGTTACGTCCAGCGAAGTTGTAGGCTCGTCTGCTATGAGCAACCTGGGACTCCCGGCCAATGCCATGGCAATCATCGCTCTCTGCCGCATACCGCCGCTTAGTTGATAAGGATATTCATCTATCCGCTGTTCGGGATTTGAAATCCTCACTTTATGCAGCAATTCGATGCAGTATTCTCTCTGCTCGTCTTTAGGTATATTTGTATGCAGGGCTATGGCCTCGATTATCTGGTTGCCTATTGTATAGACCGGACAAAAGGATGTTGACGGCTCCTGAAATATCATTGCCATTTCTTTGCCGTGTACAAGCTCTAACTTTTTATCTTTTTTGCCCAGCTCCGCCACATTAAATGAGCCCTCGTGAAGGCTGTTGTAGATAATGGAGCCGTTCTCAATCCAACCGTTATCGGGCAAAATGCTCATTATGGCGTCGGCGGTTACGCTCTTGCCACAGCCACTCTCTCCTACCAGACCCATTGTCTTGCCAACGGCAATATCAAAGCTTACGCCATTGACGGCACTAACAATGCCTTCATCCGTACGAAACCTCACTACCAGGTCCTTTACCTCAACCAAGTTCACCAAAATATACCTGCTTTCCTAATGGCCACTTGGCCTTTACGTTAATTTTCACCATTATCGCTCTTCGCGCACTTCAGCTTTGCTATGCGAATTTTGTAAAGGTGCATCGGCGGGCACTAAGCGGGATAGTGATAAAACTGGGTATGTTCCCAACCTTTTCCATCTATGCATAACTTCCTGCAGTCATATTTATGCTTGCGCAACGACACAGGCAAGTATCGTAAGATGTACCGAGGAGGCAGCGGAACAGTCAGGCGATCCGGGTGGCTACACTTGAGGCAATATAGTGAGAGTCTGGCGGATGAAAGGGATGCTCTATTTATGGAGTAGCTCGCTAACTGGGGGTGATCTACGGCCGGGGTAACAAAGGGATATGATCTTATCTGGTTTGATAAAGCATTTACAGAAAAGTACCCACTTCCTGCCTTGCATCGGTGGCAAGATGAGTAATGACGCGCTCCCCAACTCATTACATCCCCTCCCCGAGAATACGCGCAAAAGGGTTGCATGATAAATAAATGGTCGCTATATCACCAGAAAATCGCTTCTTTTTTCTCCGCACATATGCTAGTGATTGCCATTATTCTACTGTAAGGTTAGTTTTATGCTCTATACGCCATTTTTCGAGCACATCCTCTGTTTGGTCAAGATGGCCATTCATAGCCCGACGTGCTCCCTCTGCATCACGTAATTCGATTGCCGCAAGTATCTCCTGGTGACATCTGTTTCCCTTGGGGATTTCGCTGGAAACGGAGTAGGTATACCTGCGGCTCTCCCTGAGTAAATTGCTTATAGAGGAAAAAATAACTAGCAATAAGTCATTTTGGGCCGCGCGTGCGATTTCCAGGTGAAATTCCGTATCGCGTTCTACATGTTGCTCCTGTGTGTCTTCCAAAGAGAGTACTGAAAGCGGTCGCAGCTTGAGCAACTGCTCATCCGTGACGCGTTGTGCGGCTAGGTAAGCCGACTCGGGTTCTATGATCCGCCGCACCTCGATTAGTTGCTTAAACGCCTGGTCGATATGGAGTAAAAAGAACACCTCAGGATCCAGTGAGTTCCACTTGTTAATCGGGTTAACGGTTGTACCAATCCCCTGCTGCACCGACACAATTCCGCGAGCATTTAGCTGCCCAATAGCTTCGCGCACAACAACCCTGCTAGCGCTGAACATTTGAGCAAGATCACGCTCGGCCGGCAAGCGATCGCCCGGGCTGTAGCGCCCGTCGGCAATAGCCCATAACAACTGACGACTGATTTGGTCGCCCAGTTTATAGTGTTGCAGAGAGTTAAACTGTGATGAATTACCCATATATTAGCTCATATTATGGTACAATGGTATGACCAATATTGCTCCAAGTATAACCGACAATCATGAGCATGTCAATACCCTAGATCACATATTTTGGAATTTTTCTAGAGTTACAATAGCTCCCCTGAACAAGGGGGGGCAGGATGTTTGCAAAGGTACTCGTTTATAAAGGGAAGTGGCAGACTGCAGCCCAGCATCTCGTCCTTTCGAAGATATCGAGGATAGCTCGTGCGACATATGCGGTGAGGGCATATCGGGCCGCAGTGTATCATCGCCGAGGAGATACCCCGTGCTATATTCCTGCGGCTCAGTAGGGCAGGATTACCACATCGGAATAGGGAGACCAGTTTGGCCAGGCAAGAGGTAAAAATCAACCTGAGTCGCTTGAAATGGTTCCAGGCAAGGCGCCACCGAGCGTTGGAGGGCATGTTCTTTCTCTTAACTACCGTGAAATTCGTTGGGGTTATTGGCTAAAGTTTATCGGTGCAATATCTTGCTATCTGTTGGGCGCCCACGGCACTAAGCACTTATGGGGTATAAGCTATGCCCCGTTCACTTGGCCGCGAAATCGCGACGGCGTTGTTTGGCTTGTTGCTTAACTCAATATAACGTTAAATCGCCACAAAGCGAATGATAAATACAACAACAAGAACCACAGCTTCAATGAGGGTTACTCTAAGGATATGCTTCGGTAGATGTCCTTTTTTTAAACCTTCCTCATAATAATGCTGAACGATTAATACCAGCACCAGACAGATGATGCCCAGGATGATAATCGAAAAGTTGGAAACGGCATTCGTGCCCCATCTGCTCCATCCTAAAGCAGTATAAATCAGCAGGATATTCTCCCAACTCTTGATCATCGTATATACAGCGATCGCGCTACTGACGATC
>JAJFUJ010000143.1 GCA_021372475.1 Chloroflexota bacterium
ACCAGGGGGGTCGGCAGCAGGCCGGCGCGCGCAGTATCCCAAAAGGTCATGTGCACATTAGCGGGCGGCAGCCAGCAAGCCAGACCCTCCATCTCCGAGGTGGTATGCACCGTGCCGCGGCGCAGCGCGTGGCGCACCACACCTGTAAAGAGCCAGGTCAGCAACTCGGTGCGCTTGAGGGCGTCCGGTATGACCATCACATAGGTGGGGTCACCGTCAAAGGCGCGCGCCAGGAGCGCACCGGCCTGTTTGGTGCGGGCGGCATCGAGCGGGATGACAGTGCGGTCGGGCATTGTTACCTCCTACTAAGCACAGCACGAATAGGATATTCAACTCATCCTGCGCTTGTGTCAAGCGTCGCAGAAGGGCAGCAAGAAACGGTGCTCGATATATGCTATACTGACAGGGTATCGAATACATAGGGAGTTCCAGCGATGTCGCCATCCACACCCCTCACCCGCCGCACGTTCATCCGTTTGGCTGGCCTGGCCGCCGCCGGCGCCCTGCTGGCGGCCTGCGCGCCCAGGCCCACTGCCGCGCCAACCCTCGACCCGAACGCCCCCACGCCAGCGCCGGGGCAATTTACCGGCGAAATTACCTTTTACGCCGGCACGTATATCCCCAATTCGGCGCGCCAGGGAGGCGGCAGCGGGATGGCACCGCGCGAGGCGTTGGCCGAACTCGCACAGGACTGGATGGACCTGCATCCCAACATCAATTTGCGCTACGTTGAGGCGCCCTCGATGCTGCCCGTTGAGAGCTGGATCAACTCGCAGATCCTGATTGGCGAAGGGCCAGATATTTTCAATGCCTCGCTCAGTTTTCTGAACAGCTTGGCCGCGCGCGAGGATGTTGTGCCGCTTAATGACTACCTAGCCCAAGGTAACCCATATAATCCTGTATCTTCCTGGTCGTGGAGCTATTACTTTTGCGACCCATTCACGGCCAGCGCCGGCGCCAAGGGGGTATACGGCGGCGTCCCGTTGGATAGAACCGCCACCGGCATCTATGCCAACCGCAGCCTGATCGAACAGGCAGGCATCGAACTCTCGACCGGCGCTCCTGCGAGCTGGGCTGAGCTCAGCGATTGGTGCGCGCGTCTGAAAGCGTTGGATATAATGCCCTTTAGCATGGCGGCTACGGTGCAGGGTGGCTGGCTGCAGAGCGTGCTGGCAGACCAGTTTATGTGGCCGTTAACCGAGCGCTTTGATGTGCTCAACTACCACGGCAACCTGCCGGGGCAGGAAGGGGTCGTCAGCCAGGAAGAAATTCTGGCGCAGACGGCCTGCGGCTGGATGCCCTTCGATGAGCCGGCCGTGCGCGCCTTGTTCGAACTCGTCAAAGATTTTACCCAGTATCTGCCAGTGGGCTACCAGAACCAAAACATCATGAGCGCGAGTTGGGAGTACTTTTTGCAGGGGCAACTAGCGCTGCTGTGGGACGGCTGCTGGCGCATACGCGAAATTACCGGCGATACCGGCAAGAGCTTTGAGTGGACATCCTTCTGGCTGCCGCCCGTGACGGACGAGACGACGCCCTTCGCCAGCCAGCCAGCGCTAGAGCCGCGCGATGTAGGCGGCTTCGATAGCGCCTTGGGCATCAATGGCGCGGCGCTCAAGCGCGGTAACACAGAGGAATGCGTTGACCTGCTGCGCTTCTTGACCACCGTAGAAAACGATGCGCGCATCGTCAACGAGGTGCCGACACTGCTGCCTGCCGGGCGCGGCGCTGCGCTGCAGGCTGATATAGCCGGGCTCTTTGGCGGTAGGCTGGCCGAGGTGCGCGACGAGATTCACACCTGGCCTGCGCCGGTGGGGTGGTATGGGCTGTCTACCGGCAAGTTCAGCGATACCTTTCAGCGCGAGTTGATGATTTACCTGCAGGAGGAAGGACCGCTGGACAGCTTTATGGCCAAGGCCAACGAGGCGGCGCAGCTTGAACTCTCGGATCTGGTGGCTATCAACGCCGTGCAATACAATCCTGAGGGCACCTGGGATCTCACCCGCTGGCCGTGCGCGCCGGCAGTGCAGGGGATGTAGCCCTGCTCGCGCAACCAGCACACCACACCTGCGTAGTATATTGGAACAGGAGGTGCGTGATGTTTCCCTTCTTTTCCCCTTTCCGTCGTCACGGTTACCATATGCACTTTGGCTGTCTGGGCGGCCTGCTGCGTCTGGTGCTGGTGGCGCTGGGCATCAAATACGTGACCGATCACACCCAGGGGCAGCGTTCAACCCAGATCTGGCCCCCGCAGCCGGCCCAACCGACGCAGCCGGTACAGCCGACCGCTCAGCCGGCGCAACCCACAGCCGGCCACGATACGGCCAAGCTGAACGGCGACAATCTGAATCCATGGGTAGATAAGGTGCAATGAGGCTGAACAAGGAGAGCAGCATGGCCGATGATACCGAAACGATTGTAGCTGTACGCGCCATGCTGCAGCGCTTCCAGGAAGGCTACACCCGCCGCGATACCGCACAGTTGGATTCTTTTATGGAGCTGTTCGCGCCTGACCCACTGGTAGAGGTCATCGGCACCGCCGCGGTGGCGCCAAGCGCGGGCGAATGGTGCCGCAGCCGACAGGCCGTGCGCGAGCTGGTCGAGAGCGACTGGCTGACCTGGGGCGACCTGCGGCTGGATGTCGAGGGTGCGCGCATCAGCAGCCGCGGCGCTGCCGCATGGCTCTCGACTACCGGCATCGTCAGCCAGCCCCGTGTGGCCGAACAGGGATATCAACATTACCTCGACAACCTCGGCGCGCTGAAAACGGCGGAGCGCCCCGCGGAGGAGCGTTTGCTGCGCATTATGCTGGAATGCGCCGAGGTCCTCTACGAGCTGCGACGCGGGGAGAATTTCGTCTGGCCGCTGCGTTTTAGCGCCATGCTGACGCGCGAAGCCGGCGGTTGGAAGTTCCGCCAGATGCAGTTCTGCTACCCGACCACGCGCTTCCCCGATGAGCGGGTGCTGGGCGAGCAATAAGGCGATCGGCCAAAGACACGCCATACGCGGCCGCTCCAGCCAGAGCAAACAGCAGTAACCTGAACTGTGATAGGAAAATACAGCCGACGAAGATGCCTTGCTTGTCGCTGCTCCTGCCGCACTGGGAATCAGCGGCCGGGCGTGCTACAATGGCTTCGTTGGGTGAACCGCAGAGATACCAGTTTCCCTGTAAGCTGCGCTTGCCGCTGCTGTGGGTGAGAAACAAAGACGATGACGCATACACACCGAAACCTGACGCCGCAATCAAAAGACGCGGACGGGCGGCCCCGCAAAGCGATAGCTAGCCAGGTTCACCTGGTCGAACGACTCACACAGTTCCTCTGTGATGACAGCCTGGAACTGCTCAAGCAGCACATCGACGAGTTGGCAAAGGATATCACTGCGGCTCAGACTGAGGAACCGGCGCCGCCAGAGGCTCCTGCCGATGAGGGCACCATCTCACTCGACCGCAGCTATATCCTCGCCGAACTGGCGCAGATACAGGAATCCAGGACATTGGAACGGGCGGTTTACTATGCGAAACGTCTGCTGCGCGGCATCGTGGAGGTCAAAACCAACGGCATCAATGATATCAACCTGCTGCGTTGGAAAGAGTACGACGAGGTCATCAGCGACAGCCTGTGGGTCATCCCCAGAAGGGATAACTCAGGCGCGCACATCGCCGAATATTGGGGCAACTATGTGCCGCAGATCCCGCATCAGATGATGGTGCGCTATACGAAACGCAACGACTGGGTGCTTGACGCGTTCATGGGCAGCGGGACGACGCTCATCGAAGGGCGCCGCCTGGGGCGCAATTGCATTGGGATTGAGCTGAACCCCCAGGTGGCCGCACGGGCCGGCGAGCTGGTGAACGCGGAACCCAACCGCTACAACACCGTAGCGGATATCGTGACCGGCGATAACAGGACCGCCATCGTGCAGGATATCCTGCATAAAAACGGGATAGATAGAGTGCAGTTGGTAATGCTGCATCCGCCGTATTACGACATCATCAAGTTTTCCAGTGACGCGCGCGACCTATCCAATGCCGCAACGCTCGAGCAGTTCCTGGCGATGTTCGGCGAGACGCTCGATAACGTTACCCCCTGCCTGGAGAAGCGCCGTTATCTGTGCGTGGTCATCGGTGATAAATATGCCGGCGGCGAATGGATCCCGTTAGGTTTTTACTGCATGAACGAAGTGCTAAAGAGGCCGTTCCAGCTTAAGGCGATTATCGCCAAGAACTTTGAGGAGACGCGCGGCAAGCGCAACCAGCAGGAATTGTGGCGTTATCGGGCGCTTGCCGGCGGGTTTTATGTGTACAAGCACGAATATGTGATGGTGTTTAGAGCCAGATAAGGGCAGTAGG
>JAJFUJ010000144.1 GCA_021372475.1 Chloroflexota bacterium
AGGAGAGGGGGATGACCCCTCTCTTGTTTTGTTGCGGCGCAGCCATCGACTTGCACCTCCCGGTATCATCCTGAGCTTACCATAAGGGCCGCTGGTCAGAGTTGCAAGCGGGCGTGACAGCCTGGCATCAGGGAGAAGATATATTCTATTTAATTTTGTATTAATCTATTTTATATCGTTAATATATTGTATTTTATTATAAACATTATTTTATATTTCATTGACTCGCAACATATAGAATGATAGAATAATCATGATTGGAATTAGATAGTTATCATATTATGCTCTTGTAATTTGCTATATAGCATAATTTTGTGTGTTATCAAATTCCTATCAATCTATACACATTCAGGGAGGTGAGTGGGTATGCAAATGAGCCGGCTTGCGTATTTTGCGAGCAATGCCGCTCGCACCGTTTCGCGCTGGCAGTATCTCGCGGTCAAGAGGTAAGTTCTAGCTCTGTATCGATGGGATATCACACATTCCTAACACATCGAACAGGAACAATGGGGGTATTATGAACGCCAAGATTAACCGTCGTGATTTCCTTAGACTCTCAGCGCTGGCCGGAACAGCCGCTATCACGGCTGCATGCCAGCCCACCGCTGCACCCACTGCAGCCCCGCAAGCCACCGAAGCCCCGCAGGCCACCGCAGCGCCCAAGGCCACGGAGGCGCCCAAAGCTACAGAGGCACCCAAACAAACGGGCTTCCAGGGAGAAATCGAGTTCTATGCCCAGAGCTACACTCCCACCTCGGCTCAACCGAATCCCGACCCAAAATCGCCAAAACGTGAAGCCTTGACGAAGTTAGCGGGCGAGTGGGTGGAAATGCACCCTGGTATTAAGGTAACCTTCTTTCAAGCGCCGTCAGGCGTAACTTATACCGAGTGGATTCAGACTCAGATGATTGCCGGAACCGGACCGGATGTCTTCTGGATTTGGCTGGGAACCCTGAACCAGATGGCGGATGAAGGCAAGGTCGTACCGCTCAATGATTACCTCGAGCTGCCGAACAAGTACACGCCTGAGAATGCTGCTGCCTGGAAAACAACCTTCAAGCCCTCATTCGAGACCACCTTCAGCCCCAAAGGCCAATGGGGCGGTGTCCCCATGGACAAAGTCGGTATCGGTGTCTACTGCAATGTGGATATGTTCAAATCTGCCGGTATCGATTTGCAGAATGAACTTGACCAGGATCTGGGTATGCCTAAAGATTGGGACAGCATGATAACCTGGTGTAAAAAGCTCAAGGAAGCGGGTTATTTTGCTTTCGGCATGGACAGCGGGTATATCGTCGACAGTTGGTGGCAGTTTACCTTATGCGATATGTTATTCTGGGATCTAATCCCCAAGTTTGATGTACTGAACTACCATCAGAATGTCGAGATGCGCTTCCAGGAAGGCTATGTCAACCAGGAAGAGGTCGTGATGCAGTACCTGTGCCACGACTGGAAAGCCTTCGATGAACCCGCCACACGCACACTGTTTGAGATTGTCAAAGACCTCACACAGTATATGCCAGAAGGATTTGCCAGCGAAGAGGCCGGATGGGGCGGATCTTATGAGCTGTTCTTGAATAACCAACTAGCAATGTATTGGAGCGGCACCTGGCAGATAGGCGCCATCATGCAGGACGACCGCCGCAAGTTCGAGTTCAGCTCATTCCAAATTCCGGCCTTGACAAAGGCCACGACGCCGTTAGCCGCTGATCCGCCTATCCTGCCCAAGTTGGGTGCAAGCTTCGGCGGTGTTTCCTACGGCATCAATCACAAGTGTATTCAGAAAAACAATGTCGATGAGTGCGTCGATTGGTTGATGTATATCACGACTCCCCAAAACAACGAAATGGTCGTCAACGAAGTGCCGATGATGATTCCCGCGCAAAGAGAAGCGGTCACACTGCCCGAAATTGCCAATATGAATAAGGCGAATCTCGATGAATTGCATACATGGGATGCGCTGCCTTTGTATTGGTTTAGCTACAAGGAATCAAGATATACGGATACATTTAAGCGTGAGAATACCTTGTATCTCCTTGGTGAGGAGGACCTGGATACATTCATGGCCAATGCGGATGCCGCAGCCAAAGAGGCCGTGCCAGATACGATCCGCGCGGCCGCTATACAGTATGCTGAGGATGGCAACTGGGACCTGACCCAGTGGGATTGCCAGCCTTCCATCTAGGATAAGCATTGTCCGCCGTAATCTGCAGGAGAGGGAGATCCCTCTCCTGTTTTTTCATCCATAATGTCTGCTGCAGTAAGGTGTACAGAACGCAGCAGATCAACTCCCTCGTCGAGCGAGCGGGAACGCCTGAACCCGGCCTGCATGATAGGCAAAAAGGCCAGACCGCACGATCAATATTTCGGCGGGCGCACGGGGGTTCGGCCGACAAGACAGGCAAACGGGGCCCATTGCAGGCCTCAGGAGGAAAATCTGATTCATTTTTACTATTATATAAATAATTATTATCTATTTTACTATATTTTTATGATAAACTTTTGTTTTAATTATTATTTCATTTTCATTGACTATCATCGTATGCCATGATAAAATTATATAGCTTACAGCTTACTAGTTATCGTATTGTATTTTTATAATATCATATTTGGTTTAATTTTATTTATTAATGTGTTTTAGCAGTTTTATAGGAATGAAAGGGGGCGAACTAGTAGATAAGTGATCCGACTATAGGTATTCTGCGGGCATGTCGCTCGCACCGTTTCGCGCTGGCAGATTCCCCGGTCAAAAGCAAGTCCAGCCCTGTAATATATTCATACATTGTGTTCTCTGCATATAAAACGCTACATCATGTGGTCATTTTGTTAGAGAATCGGAGATTGATGAGCGAAAAAATAGGTCCGTTGGTTCTCACCCATAGTCAAGCAAAAGGAAAGACCTGGGCAATCTTCCGGCGCCGGATTCGGCGAAGCTGGCAGCTTTACCTGCTCCTGGCTCTACCACTGGCCTGGCTGATTGTATTCCAATATTACCCTATGTATGGGGCGCAAATAGCCTTCCGCAATTTTCTGCCCGGGGACAGCATGTGGAAGGCCGAGTGGGTTGGATTGGAGAACTTTCACCGCTTCTTTGAATCGCCCATGTTTTCGAGCCTAATGACTAACACGCTTGGCCTTTCGCTTTACTCGCTGGCCGTGGGTTTCCCGATCCCGATTATTTTGGCGCTCAGTCTGAACCAGTTACGCGACGGTTTGTTCAAGAAAACCGTGCAATTGGTCAGCTATGCGCCTTATTTCATCTCTACCGTCGTTATGGTCGGCATGCTTTTGCAGTTTCTCGATTTGCGGCATGGGCCCATCAATATCCTGCTGCAAGCTCTCGGAAAGACCCCCAAGCATTTTATGGGAGAAGCTAATCTGTTCCCTAGCATTTATGTGTGGTCCGGCGTCTGGCAGTACATGGGGTTTAACACCGTCATCTACCTGGCAGCCCTTTCCACGATTGATCCTGCGTTGCACGAGGCGGCGGTAGTAGATGGCGCCACCAGGCTGCAACGTATCTGGCACATTGACCTGCCGGGCATCATGCCGACCGCGGTAACGCTGTTGATTCTCAACATGGGGCAGATCATTAACGTGGGCTTTGAGAAGGTCTACCTGATGCAAAATCCCCTGAATACGGCGACTTCCGAGGTGATTAGCACGTATGTCTATAAAATCGGCCTGATTGGCGGGATTACCAACTACTCCTACGCATCCGCAATTGGCCTCTTTAACTCTGTCGTCGGTTTGGTATTGCTGATCGTTGCAAATTACCTGATGAAAAAACTGACGGAATACTCATTATGGTAAGGGGATAGAGAGAGATGGCAAGCAAAACCTCGCTTCTCCGGCCTCGCCGCCACATCCGCGAATCCAGCGGCGACCGCGTGTTTACGATACTCAACAATACCTTTCTCTTGCTAATCCTCTTGGCGGTTCTTTATCCACTAGTCTATGTCGTCAGCGCCTCCTTTAGTGACCCGGTTGCCGTGAGCTCAGGCCAGGTGTGGCTTTGGCCGGTAGGTTTTACTACGAAAGCCTACGTAAAGATCTTTGAGTATTCGCGGATTTGGACGGGGTACCTGAACTCGATTTTCTATACTGTGGTGGGCACCTTGGTCAATGTGACCATGACAATCCTGGCGGCTTATCCATTATCACGCAAAGACTTGTATGGCAGAAATCCCTTGATGTTCCTCTTTGTATTTTCGATGATGTTTAGCGGCGGCTTAATCCCGTTCTATATCACAGTCAACCAACTGGGGCTATATAACACCCGTTGGGCGCTGATCATCCCGCAGGCGCTCTCCGTCTGGAATATGATCATCACGATTTCCTTCTTTCGCAGTTCGCTGCCGCCGGAATTATTGGAAGCGGCCCAACTGGATGGGTGCAACGATATACAATATCTCTTCCGAATTGTCCTGCCGCTTTCGACGCCGATCATCGCCGTCCTGTGCCTATTCTATGCGGTGGGGCACTGGAATGAATACTTTTCTGCGCTCATCTTCCTGGCGGATAAAGATCTTTTCCCGCTGCAGTTAGTCCTGCGCGACATTCTAATAGCTAACACGGTCGATATTAACCTGCTACAAGATGTCAAGACGATGGCTGCCAAGGCCGGTATGCGCGATCTGCTCAAGTACGCTTTAATTGTCGTCTCATCTGCTCCGGTATTGATCATCTATCCCTTCGTTCAGAAGCATTTCGTGAAGGGATTAATGATTGGTGCAATCAAGGGCTGATTTCATCATCCCCTATCCAGGAGAGGGCACTGCCCATGATTGAGAGTAGAGCCCAAATAACGCAGTCGCAATAGTTGTGAGGCAAAGGAGGTGGTCTTGCAAGACAACAGCTTGAGTTGTATGGAGTTATAGAGTTCGGCAGTTTATTCGAAGGTTTGTATAACCAAAGGAGGTTACTATTGAACCTAGGGATGAAATGCTGTGATTTTTGAGCACGTCGGCGTGGACGCCATCGTGTAAACGTGATTGTCTGGCATACATGACAATCTGGCTTTGGATGATGGTTTTATTTGCTGTCGAGTATCTTTCATATGTATTAGGAGGAATTCAATGAGAAGGCAACGCCCGTATACGATAGTCTGCATCTTGATTAGCCTCGCGTTCATTCTTTCTGCATGTGCGCCAGCCGCCACCGCAGTGCCGGCTGGTGGAGAGAAACCGGCCGCGACCTCGGCCGCAACTTCGGCCGCCACAGCGGCACCGGCTACATCTGCCGCCGCAGTAAATCCCGCCGGTCAGTTTCCGATCGTTAATGATAAAATCACCTTAACCGTCTTGTTGGTGCAAACAAACGGCGTCTCGGATTATGTGGACAACGAATTCACCAAGTGGCTGGAAGAAAAGACAAACATCCATCTTGAATTCGATATCGCCCCTATGGCTCAAGCCGAAAACAGGCAGAAGCTGAACCTGGTGCTTGCCAGTGGGAAGCTCCCGGATATCATCATGAACTTTAGTATCCCGCTTGATCAACAGCAGACCCTGGCTGACCAAGGCTTGATCGTCCCTGTGGACGATTTAATCGAGAAATACGGCGATGAGTTCAAGACGGTTATGGAAGAGTTCCCGCAGATTAAGGATGTTTTCAGTCTGGCGGATGGCAAGATGTACTCGCTGCCCCACATCAACGATTGCTATCACTGCAACCTCTCGCAGAAGGCGTGGATCTACAAACCCTGGCTGGATAAATTGGGCTTGGAGGTTCCCACAACCACGGATGAGTTGTACACGGTGCTTAAGGCATTTAAAGAGCAGGATCCCAATGGCAACGGCATAGCTGATGAAGTTCCGTGGTCCGGCGCGCAGACTGGTTCATGGCATGCGGCGCTTGATCAGTTCATCATGAACTCATTTGTACTGAACTCGAGCCTGGCGACTGACAGCAACCACATGTACATTGAGGATGGCGAAGTCAAAGCCGCTTACGCTCAGCCGGGTTGGAAAGAGGGACTCATCTACCTGAACAAGCTTTATAATGAAGGCTTGATCGATCCTCAAGTCTTTACCAACGACATGACTCAGCACAAGGCCCTCGGTGAGAATCCGGAAGTTGCCGTGATGGGCTTTACTCAGGCCGGTTGGCCGGGGATGTTCCTGGACTGGATGGGGCCGAGCAATCGCTGGCAAGAGTATGTCCCGGTTGGCCCCTTGAAAGGCCCATCCGGCTTGCAGCAGATCCCAGAAAACCCTTACGGGTTCGGCAGCACAGGGGCATTCATTATCACCAAAGACTGCAAGAATCCCGAAGCTGCCTACCGTTTGGCTGACCTGATGTACTCCTACGAAGCTACCATGCGCTCCGTATATGGGCGTCCTGGCATCGAGTGGGTAGAGTCCGAACCAGGAGCAGAATCGATAACGGGCACTGGCGAGCCGCGCTACAATGTTCTAGTAGTTTGGTCTGAGGAAGAGCAGAATGTCACTTGGCAACAGGCAGCGCCTACATTCCGCGATTCCAAGTTCCGCCTCGAGTGGCAGGAGTTCAATCCGGATGATCCTTTGGAGAGGAGTTTATACCAGTGGAGCAGGGATATCTACGCGCCATACGGAAAGCCAGATATGCAGGTTCCACCCTTGGCCTTTACCTCCGAGCAATCCCAGGAGTTGGGCACTTTATCCACCGCGCTTACTACCTATGTTGACCAGATGTTTGCATCGTTTGTGACCGGTCAGGTGGATATCAATACCGGTTGGGATCAATACCTGTCCGACCTCAAGACCAATGGCTTGGATAAATACCTGCAAATCTACCAGGCAGCCTACGACGCCAAGTACAAGTAGGTTAGGACTGGAAATCAAGGTTACCTATGCATACCCCTTCCTGGAGCCTTCCAGGAGGGGGTATGGCGAGCAGCAGCGTGCATGCGCTGCGCAAACCCTCGAATCCGGTATTGCGCTAACAAGTCGAACCTATGTCTCACTGCATGGCCTTGCGTTAGGCGATCGTGTAAGCAGGATGGGTAGTGTCAAAAGCTACGCTCCTCAGCATGCATAACAATTGTTTGCCCGGCCGTTGACTTGAAAGCCTATGTATAGTAGAATGAGTCTAGTCTTCTGTTAAGCAAATGGCTTCGATGCTGAAGCTGGCTGGGGGCCTCTGGTGATGCTGTCGTTTTAGCTTGTCACTATAAGCTTCTCAGGAGGTGTGGATTGACGAACCAAGATACAACTTGTTTGTAGGCTTGGTC
>JAJFUJ010000148.1 GCA_021372475.1 Chloroflexota bacterium
GGGAGGCAGCGTAGAGGCATCCTGCGCTCCGCTTGGCGGTGGTACGAACGCCGAAACTGCCGGCTGGCTCGTATTGGTAACCGGCGCTGCCGGCGGCGGCGTAAATGCTCCCTGAGCAGTCTCTGCCGGAGGCGGTACAAAAGCCGCTGACGGAGATGCGGTGGATTGGGTGGTCAATGCCTGACCGCAGTTATTACAAAACTTATCGTTTGGCTCTACTTTACCGCCACAATTCGTGCAGAACTTATCGCTCATACAATTCCTCCTTGGGGTGTTGCTATCGCTTGGTATCATAACACAATCATATGGATATCCACAAGGATATTAGCGATACTTTGACTCCCCGTCTCCGGCCGTCTATACTCAAGCATCTAGTAAACAAATGAGGGCATAAACCAATAATCGATATGGCGGATAGTTTCCTTGAGTTACTTGAGGTACTGACTGACTCGTCGGCAATACTTGACCGTTGCTGGCAGGTGCGTCAGTCCAATCATGAGCCGGTGATTCGTTTCGATCGCCCTACAGATACGCTGCCCGTCAGCCTGACGGCGGGAGCCTGTGCGCTGCGCTGTGCTCATTGCAATGGCGTTTATCTTCAACATATGCACACCCTGGATGAAACCGCAGATGCATCGGCTCCTAGTGTGCTGATTTCCGGCGGCTGCGATTCGTCCGGCCGCGTACCTGTAAATCCGGCGCAGCTTGCGCGTATTGCCCAGCTCAAAAAGCGCGGCCAGCGTTTGAACTGGCATGTAGGCTTTTTAGACGAGAGCGAGATCCGTCAGATTGCATCTCTAGTTGACCTGGTATCGTTCGATATTGTGGGCGATCAAGAGACCGCCCGCGAGGTCTACGGCCTAAATGTAACCTTCGCGGATTACCTGCGCACTTTTGATATGCTGCGTGCGTATGTGCCCACAGTCGCACATATAACGGTTGGGCTGCGCGCCGGCAAGCTTTCAGGCGAGTTGATAGCGCTGGACGCGCTGGCGCAGCGCCAGGTGCAGGATGTCGTGTTGCTGGTGCTCATCCCTACGCCAGGGACGGCCTATGCCGATTGTCCGCCGCCGGCGCTTGTCGATGTGCTGGAGGTCTTCAGCGCAGCGCGCCTGCGCCTGCCTCAGGCGCGGCTATACCTCGGCTGTATGCGCCCACATGGCGACTATCGCCAGGCATGTGATGAATTGGCGATTCGCAGCGGCTTTAACGTCGTTGTCAACCCGCTGCGCCCCAGCATCCTCCTGGCTGAACAATTGGGGCTCGAAGTGAGGTACGGTGCCGAATGCTGCGCGCTGAACTAGATAATGATGGGGCTGCGGCTGGTACGTGGCGCGTATCATCCGGTTCAGCCGCCGTACTGGGGCTGGCTACCCTGCGTATGGAGACTGCTCCCACGACGGCTTATATCATGCTGGGCGAACGCTGCCTGCGTAACTGCACTTACTGCGCTCAGGCACACGGCAGCACCGCGCCTGGCGCAGCGCTGTCGCGGGTCATTTGGCCGCCTTTCCCAGCCATACAGGTTGCCAGAGCCATAGCTGAGGCTGTAGCGGCCGGCTCGATTAAGCGGGTTTGTTTGCAGGTGACGCAGAACCGCTCTTCATTTACGCTCACCCTGGATGCGGTCAGGCTGCTCAAGCACTTCAGCGATGTGCCCGTCTGCTGCTCCCTCGCCGTAAACGCAGACGATGAGATCAGCGAGCTGCTGGCGGCTGGCGCCGACAAAGTGACCTTGGCGCTGGACGCAGCCTGCGAGCCGGTTTACCGGCAAGTGCGCGGCAGCGACTGGAATAAGCTCACCGAGCAGCTTGAGCGCGCTGCGGCACGCTTCCCGGGCAGGCTGAGCACCCACTTGATTGTCGGCCTCGGCGAAACGGAACGCGAGTTTGTTGATCGGCTGCAGTGGCTGCACGAGCATGGCATCGGTGTTGGGCTGTTCGCATTTACCCCGGTTGCCGGCACACCGCTGGCCAACCGGCAGCCGCCTGCTCTCGCTTCCTACCGTCGCCTGCAGACTGCGCGTCATTTGGTTTACGAGTGTGGCATCCCTTCTGGCCAATTCACTTTTGATGCTGTCGGGCGACTAACCGGTTTCGGGATAGGCATCGATAAGCTGATAAGTTACCTCGGTGACGGCGCCGCCTTTCGCACCTCGGGATGTCCCGATTGCAACCGGCCCTACTATAACGAAAGGCCTGGAGGTGTAATGTATAATTATCCGCGTCCTCTCTCTGTGCAGGAACTTAGCGATACGAAGGTTCTCCTAGCTGGACTAGAGCATGTGTGATTCAGGAGGAAATATGTATATGGTGATGTGCGTGATTGACGACGCTAGCTTGATGCCGGATGTGCTGGCTGCCTGGCGGCATGCCGGCATAAGGGGTGCTACTATCCTTCCCTCTCAAGGAATGCAGCGCCACCTAATATCCCAACTCAAGATTCCTCAGCGATTTGCTTTCGAGCAACAAGTTGAGGGTTACACCGAGGATAACTACACTTTACTGTCGGTCGTTCCGGATGAGGCGGCTATCCAAACCTGCTTATCAGCGGCAGAAAAGATAATCGGCGATTTCACCTTGCCACATACAGGCATATTTGCTAGCTGGTCATTAGGTTTCACCAAGGGGATCAGCGATAAGCAACTCAAGAAGCAGGATTAGACGATGGTCTATCTAGTATTCTTAATCAGCTCTGGGCTGCTTGTGCTTGCCGCAGTAAAATTAGCTGAGCATGCGGATGTTATCGCAATCCGTACTGGTCTGAGCCGCTTATTCGTCGGTACCCTGTTGTTAGCTTTCGGGACATCTCTGCCTGAGCTACTGACAATGCTCTCCTCGATTCAAAACACAGTTCCGGACTTGGCTGCTGGGAACATCTTTGGCAGCAATATGTTCAATATCGCACTCTTGGGGATTATTGATCTACTCTATTGGCGCGCTAATATACTACAGCGTGTTGTAGGCAAGCACATTCTGACTGCCACTTTTTGTGTACTTCTCTCCGCTTGCGCTGTGTTCTTTGTGCAAGCCAACCTCCCCTACAAAATCGGTTGGATTGGACTAGATAGTCTGTGTCTGCTTATCATATATATCGGTGCGGTCTATGTATTGCACCTGCACAGTGTGGGCACCGGGCTCAGTGAAGAAGAGCTAGTCGACGCCAAGGTACCTTCGCTGCTTTCTGGGATAATAGGTTTTGTGTTCTCGGCTTTATTATTGGTATTCGTTACGCCTCGTATGGTGCAGAGCGCAATTGAGATAGCCAAAATAACCGGCCTCAGTACAGGTTTTATCGGAACCACGTTAGTGAGTATCATCACATCGCTTCCTGAACTAGTAACCTGCATCGTCGCCATTCGCTTGCAGGCATATGACTTGGCAGTTGGGAACCTGTTTGGCAGCATCATGTTCAATGTTTTTTCGCTGGGTATTTCCGATTTCTTTTATACCAAAGGGCTCTTTTTATCGGATATCAGCCCAGTTTTTGGCCTGGTCGGCATTCTTTCACTCATTTTGTCCAGCCTTGCCTTATTAAGCAATACAATAAACCGGCGGCGGGTGCGTTTCGCTCATGCCGATGCAGTACTCATCGTGCTCGTCTATCTCCTGGGTATATTTTTTACATATAAACGCGGTCTCGCCGGCTGAGAGATGTTCTCATATATACCCTTGAGCAGGTGTTGATGTCGGTACTGCAGGCATTAGTCTGCGCTTGCACGTATTTTCGTCTATAATAGCACTGTCTATCAATCGGCAGGCAGCCTAAAGGTAAATTGCAATGATGCACACTCGAAAATCAGACTGCAGCGAAGCAACCGACGATGCGCGCATCGAGTTAAGCCGCGTTGGGGTAAGTTATAATGGGCAGCCGGCTCTCGATGATATTACTGTTACGATTGAGCATGGCGCGCAGGTGGCCGTCGTTGGGCCTAACGGCGCCGGCAAATCGACCCTCTTCAAAGCCCTGGTGGGGCTGCTGCCACTGCGCCAGGGACAGATACTCATCCATGGAAGGCCGCTGGGGAGCCATAACAATTGTGTTGCCTATATTCCGCAGCGCGAAGAGATTGACTGGCGCTTTCCCGTTACGGTAAACGATGTCGTTATGATGAGTCGATACGGCAGGCTGGGGTGGCTGCGTCGCCCCGGCGCCAGGGATATGAAGGCAATCGCCGCTGCTTTGGACCAACTCGGCATCGCCAACCTGGCGGATATATCCATCGGTGAACTCTCGGGCGGGCAACAGCAGCGCGTTTTTCTGGCGCGCGCGCTTGCGCAAGAGCCACACATCCTATTGATGGACGAACCTTTTACAGGCGTCGATGTCTCGACGCAAGAGACAATTCTGGATGTACTCACTCAGCTTAGGCAGCGCTCGGTTACGGTGCTCGTGGCCACGCACGATCTCAATATGGCTGCAACGCGTTTTGAGAAGACCCTGCTGCTTAACCACCGACTCATTGCGTATGGGCATTCCGAAGAGGTGTTTACCAGCGAAACCATCCGCCAGGCATTCGGCGCGCAGGTTTTTGAAGTGGGAGCTAACCTGGTGATCGACCAGTGCTGTGGCGGACACAACCAGCAGGCCATCCAACCTCTAGACATCAAGACACGTACATAGCGAGAGCAATTACTATGCTGGATTTCATTACCACTCCTCTTACCTACGGCTTTATGCAGCGCGGATTGTTGGCCGCCCTGTTGGTTGGCGTCATTTGCGCGGTAATCGGCTGCTATATCGTGCTGCGCTCGATGGCATTCCTGGGCGATGCGATGGCGCATGCAATTCTGCCCGGCGTTGCCGTGGCCTATATGGTCAACGGCAATCTGCTGGCGGGGGGATTAGTGGCGTCAATAGCGGTAGCGCTCGGCATCGGCTTTTTCAGCCGTGGCGGGGCCATCAAGGAAGATACGGCTATTGGCATCATATTCTCCGCAGCCCTTTCGCTGGGCGTCGCCTTAATCAGTTCGATGCAGAGTTATGCCAGCGACCTCACCCATATCATGTTTGGCAATTTGCTCGGCGTAAGCAGCGGTGACCTGGTTCTTACCGCTGTTCTGGGTATAGTCATCTTGTTAGCAATCTTCTTGCTCTATAAAGAGTTCATGGTAGTCTCTTTCGATCCGGTTCTTGCCTCAACTCTGCATTATCCTGTGAACCTGCTGCAAAACTTGATGCTGGTGCTTATCGCAGTTACGATTGTAATCTCGCTGCAGACCGTCGGTGTTGGGTTGGTTACGGCACTGCTCATTACCCCGGCAGCAACCGCTCAATTGCTCACCCGCCGCCTGCCGGCGATGATGATGGTTTCCGCGGCCTGCGGCGCGTTTTCCGCCGTTGCCGGTTTGTATTTATCTTATTATGTAAATATAGCTTCGGGTTCCGCCATTGTGTTGATTTGCACCCTGTTGTTTATCCTGGCATTCCTGTTCTCGCCGCGCCGCGGGCTGGTAATCCGCTTTTTCCGCAAGAGCTAAGTTACATTCCAGAGGTAGTAGTTCATCCACTGGTTCTGGTTGTATTATTTTATTGAGGTACACAAGGAAGAATAATGAAAATCGTAACAGATAGTTGTTGTGACCTTTCACAGGAACTCTTGGACCGCTACGATATTACGCTGGTGCCGATGTCAGTATCCATCGCCAACAAGGTGTATCTTGATTTTGTCGAAATAGATCAATTTAAGGTATTCCAACTGGTGCAGGAAACCGGCGAACTCCCCAAGACCGCTGCGCCAACCGTTGCCGAATACAACAAAGCGTTTGAAGGCGACGATCAGGTGTTGTGCATCACCATATCCTCGCATCTGTCGGCCTCATACCAAAATGCCGTGCTCGCGGCGGAGATGCTACCGCAAGGTCGAGTCATTATCATCGATTCGCTGAACCTCTCTACCGGTATCGGGCAGTTGCCGATACACGCGTCCGAGCTGCGCAGCGCCGGGATGAAAGTCGAGGCGGTCGCTGACGAAATTAAGTCCTGGGTGCCTAATATGTACAGTTCTTTTATGATCGATACGCTCGAATATCTGTACAAGGGTGGCCGCTGCAACGCAATGCAAAATATCGTTGGCTCGATGTTGAAAATCCATCCAGTTATCAAGGTGCAGCCCGACGGCACGCTGAACGTCCACGATAAACCGCGCGGCACCCGTCAGCGCGCTTTTGAGTCGCTGCTCAAAGCATTAGCCGATAATCTGTCCAAGCTTGATCGCAGGCGCGTGTTTGTTACCCACACGTCCTCCCAGGAGGATGCGGAATACCTCGCGTCCGAAGTTAAGCGCCTGGCCGCTCCTGAGGAAGTGCTCATCACCAGAGCGGGTAGCGTCATTAGCAGCCACTGCGGCCCTAACACGATCGGTATTCTTTACCATCTCAACCCCTGACAAATTGTGGTTGCCACGCCTTTAACCAGTGCTTGGCTCAACAACATTCAATTATATATGCCCGGCTGCCCAGTAGCGCACAACAGCATCGACACTCATCCCTGTCTCCCATGGGCGAGCCCGGCAGCAGTGCTGCTTGGGTTGTCCGCTACGTTCATAATACTCAACCCATACCCCGCTGCGGTCGCGCTGTGCCAGCAGTTGCCGGTAAGCCGCGTCCTGGGCTGGATGCTTGATTGCCGTTAGGTTCATCGATACTAACGCCGGGTCGTAACCCACAAAACCGGGATAGCCGGCCACCGAGGGGATGGCGCCGTCCGTCTCTGCCAGGGAAAGCACACGCTCTACCACAGCATAGGTTTCGTCGAGCATCAGGATATCCGAGCCGAGGTAAGCCGGCAACAACGATACCGACATCACCTCAAGCCGCCCGAGCTTTTGCTCCGGCAGCTCAACTGTGTTAAAGCAGATAGGGCAAAGATAGTGTCCGCTGGCAGTCCGCTCCAGCCAGCCAAACCGCTGGGTGGCGCAGTTAGCGCATACTCCATGCCTGAAGCGGGGGAGCTGGATGAGCTCCTCACGCGCCGGCTCGTTCGCCCAAATGCGATCGCCGGCATAAAAGTGGCGCCGGTAAGCGGCACGCGCCTGCGCCAATACCTCACTTGCCTGGTCGGCCTGTGCAGCGCTCCATAAACGCTGCCCACGCGCCCAGGGAATCAACCAGCGCCCGGCCTCTATCAGCGCCAGGGTGCTGTCAGCCGAGCCGTGGGTGAGTCCACGCCTGGGGAAAAAGCCTCCGGCGACATACGTTTCATCGCCATTAAAAGGCAACATGCCATCCGCCAGATGTCTCAGCGGCGCGTTCCAACACGCCTGCAGCAGCGGCCACAGCGAACGGCCGAGTTCATTATCGCCGCTGACATTTGTGTAATCTCGCACTTGCAGGAGCATATACGAGGTGGTCTCGACATCATCGTTCTCGTGGATGTGACGGATGCGGTCGTGCCCCAGGCTTTCGGCCGTCTGCAGCGAGCCGAACAGGTCGAATTTGCGCTTGCGGAAGGCAATCGCCTGGCAGGCCTCGTCGAGCATCCCCGAAGCCAGCAGCCCGCGCGATGCTCCGTAGCCGTCGCGCAGATAAGCAAAAGGATACGACGGTCCGGCGATCAACCCGCCGTCGCTCGATTGGGCTGTTTTGAGCAGCACCGCTGCATCGTCAAGCGCCTGTATTGCATCCCGGTCCTCAATCGACTTGACCGGCATATGGCTTTGTCGGCGGGCGGTGAAATCCACCCAAAAATGGCGCGACCGTTCGAGCAGCGGTTCTATACGGGCTGTCTGCATTTCTTCCGCCAGCAGCTTGCCGGCACCGAGCTGCGCTGCTCCCACGATGGCGAGGGTCGAGATCCCCGGCAGAATACGAACGGCAAGTTCGTTCTTCGCACCCAGCTCCGCCTGACAAGCGCCGCGCAGCAGCACCCAATGGTAGTGCCAGGCGGTGTCATCATAGAACATAATGCGCTGGCCAGGGCGCAGGACACCCAGCCAACTTTGCTCCATGTTGCGGCACTGCACCACCTCGCTCGCGGCATTGAAGCGCAAGATCCAGCGCAGCGGCACCAGCGATTCCATGTGGCGCAGATATACCGGCTGGTCGGGCAGCATGAACTCTGTGATCTGCGCCGCTAAGGTGGGCTGCAGACCATTGGGCGAAAGTTCTAGCCTATGGCCCCACATGGCCGCGCCTGGCTCGCGCACAGCGCTGTCGCTGATAGGATCTTCACAGCAGAGCGTCATTGTCAGAGCACTTGGGGCTGTATAGGGCGGTCCGCTCAAGGCGGTCAAGTTCGGCCCGCAAGAGAAAGCTAACATTTCCCCATTGCCAAAAGTGTGAATGGCGCCGTCATCCTGCTGCTGGTTATGCCAGTATCGCATCATGCTCCTTTGTACTTACGAAAGGAAGGTAGGCTCTGCTGCGCCGCCTAACGATAATGAATATATTGCTTTCTATTCTTGTTTGTTTCTGGCGCGCTGGCGACGGAGCAGCAGCACATAGCCAATCCCTATAACTAGCACAAGCGTTATGCCGAGAAATGCCCAGTAACTGCGTTTTTCTGCGGCTTCCGGCGCAACCTGGGGTGTACCCGTCGCAGCCGCAGCGCTTGCGGCGCGCGCAACAATACTAGCGGAGCGGTCCGGAGTAGCGGTCGCTACCTGTGCCAAGGGTGTTGATGTGGCTTGTGCAGCCGCAGCAGTCGCGGCTTGTTGCTGCATAGTAGGGGCTGCTGTGCCCTGCTGCGCTGTGGCGGAGGCTGCCGCGCCCGGTTGTAATGTCATACGAGAGAGGTCAGACTCGCTGGTGGCTGTGGGTTCAGCGATAGTTGCCCCTGGGTAACCCTCCGGCGTGAGGCTGGGTTCTGGCGTCGCAGCGTCTGCAGGAACACTAGACGGCTCTCCAGCCGCTTGGGTGCCTTCAGGGTAAGGATTGTAGCCGTAATCCACGGTAGGCTGCTGCGGCGTATTGGTTGCGGATTGCTGCAATCCTGCACCATCGCACACTCCTCCGGCGGTAACGGCCGGAGGCTCAGACTGGCCGTCGCCCCACACCCAGGCATTGATATCACCTGATTTTACCATATTCTGGCCGGCGCCGCGTCCCGCATAGACCCATGCGCCGCCTTCCCAAATCCAATAGCTCCAATAGTTACAGGGAGTGCCCAGGCATTTGCAAAAGCACTGTTCACCCGGGTAGTTGCAGCCAATCTCCTCGATTTTACACACCGCTTCGCCGACGCCCGCTACTTGCTGTGAGACGAGGGTCAGCCCGGCGCGTTCGGCCAATTCGATACCGCTTATCTCCGACTCGGTAAAGGTTACACATGAGCTAAAAACATCGCCCGGGCCAAAAACTACAATCAGCGAAGCATGGTTGGCGCCTTGCGCCGCTGCGTGCGGAACGCCATACCCGCTGGCTGCCAAAACCAGCACGGCCAACAGCATGATGATCGTGCTCCCTATACGTTTATACTGAGTCGGTCTCTTCATTATTAGCTCCTTACCGCCCCGGTTCATCGATCTCCGGGGCGGTATTGTCAGCAGTTATCTGGCAGTAACAGCAAGATTATACCGTATATTCAAGTTCGGCAAGTAGTTGTACACCTGAATGGTGAGCATCTGCTCAGAGGTGCTGGTAAAGGTAGCGTTGGCCGTACCAGCCAGCGCATGGCCTTCTGCCACCAAACCGCCAGAGCCATATACAGCGAATCCCAGTCCTTGTGAGGCCAGTAGATCGCCGGGCAGCCCGCTCAGGGAGATCGTGATGTCAGCCGCATCCGCTGGAGTGATGAACGTGTAATAAACAAAGGCGCCCGCGCTCGAACCCTGCAGCGTGTTGGCGCTGCTGCTATTCAACTCGAGTGGGATGCTGGCAGTAGCGCGATCGGCAATCCGGGGGGGAATTACCGTCTTGAGCAGAGCAGGGATAGCTTGCACTGTGGAGAGCAGATCGCCTTCCAATCCGGGTTGCCACGCAAAGGAGCCGTCCGCGGTCTGCAGCGCCAGCAGGCTGCGCAGAGGTGTCGCCGGAGTTGACGCAGGCTTGGCCCAGCCAAAACCTGTAGATGTGTCGATGCCCGCGCTGAGCAGCCCTTGCAGGGCAGCCGCCGTCGAGCTGGCATCCGATTGTGTGCCCAGGCTGGTAGCGTAGGCAAACCCGCCGTCCGCGACCTGCTGGGTGCGTAAATAGGTGACGGCATTCGTGAGCACCTTGCTATCCGCCGTATAGCCCAGGGCGGTCAGCGCCTGCATGACGATGGCCGTCGAGTTTGAGTCGCTGGTTTGGCCGGCTGCCCAACCCCAACCGCCATCAGCGTTCTGATTGGCCAGCAGCCAGTTAATGGCGGGCTGCGGTACTTGATCGCCTACCGAGATCAGCCCCCAGATGGCTAGCGCCTGGTTCCAGGTATTCTGGTTCACATCATAGAGCCCGGTCTCTGCAGAATATGCCTGCTTTATCATCGGTACAAGGTCGGCGCTTACCGTATATGGGTTGATGCCGGCCAGCACCAGGCCGGTGACCAGCCGTCCGGCCGCGCCCACATCGGTTATCGAAGCGGCCTGGCCGCCTAAATAATCCAGCAGCGAGGCGCCATTAGCGCCCACCCATGCATCCGGATCCTCATCCGCGGCTGCGATAGCCAGCAATGCCTGCGTGCTTGGGCCGAGGTTGCCGAAGGCGCCGGCAAAGCTGCCGTCGGGCTGCTGCATTGCTTTGAGCGCGTGCAGCGCCGCTTGCGCAGCAGTGTATGCGCCCTCGAGCGGCAGCGTTTTGCCTAACAGTGCCGGCACAGCCTGCGCCGTCGCGAGCAGATTGGCGCCCTGCCCGGGCTGCCACTCGAAAGCGCCGCTTGCAAGCTGCCAACTTAACAGCACTGCCATCGGGTCAGCATCGGTTGTACGCCATCTGGTATCCTCGAGATCCTCGCCACCAGCCAGGAGCGCCTGGATGCTCACCGCGGTCGAGTTGGCATCCGGGTCAGTGCCCCACACGGTGGAATAGGTAAAACCGCCTTTGGGGCTCACCTGCGCCTGCATGTAGCCCAAGCCTTTGGCGAAGGCTGCGTCGTCCGGCTGCATTCCAGCAGCGGCTAACGCCTGCAGCACAACTGCACTGGTGTTGGAATCGGTACCGAATCCGGATCCCCACTCCCAACCGCCGTCGCTCTGCTGCATGGCGGTCAGTGTGTTGATGACTTTGCCCGGGATGACCTCGCCGGCTGCAGCCAAACCGAGCGCTGCCCAAGCCTGGCCGATGGCCGTTTCATTCCCGGGCTGTAAAGCCGCCAACTGCGTCTGCAACACCTCGACCAGATCGAGCCCACCAAAATCGCGCGGGTCCATATCAGCGGCCGCCACAGCCGCCAGGAGCTTGCCGGTGCTGCCGACGTCCGTCGTGTAGCCCTGCGCGTTGGCGGCCAGATAGTCCATCGCGCTGGCGCTGCCGGCTGCATGCCATGTCGCCAGGTCGCGCTCGGCGGCTGTGGCCGCAAAAACCACCTCGATTGTCGCTGAAGGCGTGCCACCAAATGAACCATCCACGGCTTGCTGCGTGAGAATCCAGCTCAAGGAACGTTCGACAGCCTGCATGCGGCTGTAGGCATCCGGCGGCTGCGCGAGCGCCGTGGTCGGGAGCAGCGTACTGCATAATGTCAGAACGAGAATCAAAGAGAGCAGCCGACGGCTGCCGGTTAGTGCTTTGGTATGCATAATACCCTCCGATGTATATAAGATGAGCCTAGACCGAACGTATTTTGGCTTATATTCCTCCTTTGCGGCCGGATGGGTAAAAAAAGAAAACCCCCAGGCTGGGGGGCAAGCGTTCACCCATCCCATCGCCCTTAGCTCGAAGGCTGCGGATTTTGTGCTCAGGCTGGCGACCTGACTCGTCTTGCGACCTACAGTTGCGGCACAGCGCCGGACTAACCGGCTTCGCCAATTGCTGCCCTCGGCATCCGGGCCAAAGGGCACCTGAGTGATTTACGTTTACTATCATATCATCAGAAACTTGTTTGTCAAGCCGTTATTCTTTCGAAGCGGGCTTGCGATGTAAATCTAACTCGGCTACACTCGCTTCAGCTTAGGTGGTTCGCTTAAGGAGCAACAATGGATTCACGTGAGCGGGTATTGCGCACCCTAAATCACCAGGAAGCGGATCGGGCGCCCCGTTATGCAGCTCTGATGGAAGGTGTCGTTGCAGAGTTCTACCGGCGCACCGGGCAGGTGGACCCGTCTGTATACTGGGATTGGGACATCGCCTCGATAGGCTTCCTGCCGCCCGCCCCCCTGCCCGACCTGCGCGCGCGTTTTGGCCGCTATTACCAGCGACTGCAAGGCGAATGGTTGCTCGATTGGGAACATGGCGATTACCCGCCCGAGTGGGGCGTCGCCACCCGCCCGGCGCATTTCCTACACTTTTCTGCGCCGATTGCCCCGCTGGCGCACGCTTCTACGCCGGCCGATCTGGCGGATTATCCCTTTCCCGACTATATGAACGAGTGGCGCCACAGCCATCTGGAAGCGCAGGTCCGGCAGCTCAAGCAGAGCGGACAGGCCGTCTGTGGCGGCGCCGGCTGGATCTTTCAATCCGCCTGGCTGCTGCGCTCGCGCGAGCAGCTATTTGTCGATTTCTATGAAAATCCCGAGTTTGCCCGCGCCCTGTTGGAGCGCGTAACCGCGATTCGCATCGCCATGGCGGTGCGCCTGGCCGAGGCCGGTGTAGATATGCTTTCGCTCTCGGACGATATCGGCACACAGCAGAGCATGATTATGTCGCCTGCGATGTGGCGTGCCTGGGTTAAGCCCTACTTTAGCCGGTTGATTGCCGCTGTTCACCGTGTCAATCCGGGTATTCATGTGCGTTACCACTCGGACGGCTGGTACCTGCCGGTCATCCCGGATTTGATCGAGATTGGCGTATCCTCGCTGGTGACGGTGCAGCCCGAGTCGATGGACGTATTCGAGATCAAACGGCGCTTCGGCAGGCAACTCACCCTGGAGGGCACCATCGGCTGCCAGGGCGTGCTGATGCGCGGTGCGCCCGATGAATTGCGCGACCACATTCGCCGCCAGTGCGCGGGCTTGATGCCCGGCGGCGGTTGGATCGCTTCGCCAGGCAACGGCGTTGAACCTGACATCCCCTGGGAGAATCTGGTAACCCTCTTCTCCGCATTGGATGAATACAGCTATTATCAAGGAGCCCGCTAACCATGACCGACTGGCCTGTGCTCAAGCGTTATACCGGGGAATATCTCAACCGCATCGCGCTGCCCCTGGGCGGCATCGGCACCGGCACTGTCTCGCTGGGCGGCCGCGGCCAATTGCAGGATTGGGAACTCTACGATCGTCCCGCTAAGGGAACCAACGGGCAGTCGCTGGTGCTGCTGTATGCCAGGGCTGAGGGACAAAAGCCGGTCTGCCGCGCCCTGGAGGGCGTCCTGCCGGCGCCGTATGAGGGACCGTTCGGCTCTACCGCAGCATTCCATGGCATACCACGCATGCGCGATTGCAGCTTTGAGGCAGCTTACCCCTTTGGCCAGGTGCTACTGAGTGACCAGGACGTCCCGCTTAAGGTGCGCCTGCAGGCGTTCAATCCCTTTATTCCCGCCGACCCGGAGCGCAGCGGGATGCCCGTAGCTATCTTGCGCTACCAGCTCACCAACCGCGGTCCGCTGCCCGTGCAGGCTGCCGTAGCCTTCAGCCTGCGCAATTTTATCGGCAATGCTGGCCTGGCTACCGTCGGGCACGGCAACCGCAACACCTTCCGCGATACCGGCAGTTTGCGCGGGATTTACTTCACGGTCGACGACCTCACTGCCACCGACGAGTTCTGGGGCACCCTGGCACTGACTACAACCCA
>JAJFUJ010000156.1 GCA_021372475.1 Chloroflexota bacterium
CATCGGTTGTCCGCTACCTTGCCCGAAGTGCATATCGGCTACGCTTACCTGGGGGAACAACACGAGTTCCTTGCCAGGTTGGTTAAGGTGGCCGAGTCCGGCGTGCATCGGCTGGTTCTCGTTCCGTTGGAAGAAGAACCGCGGCTTCATGAGACGCTACTGGACTTGGTGCAGCGATCGGGTATAAGCGAAACAAATCTAGAAGTAGTCTACGCACCTGCTCAGGCGCTGACTGTTACTAGCCGTTCGCGACGCCTGGAGCGTTTACGGCTGCTGCAGGCCAGCCAGGCGGTAAGTGTTCCTCAGATAAGCGCGGAGGATGAGAACAAGTTGGTGGATGCGATTGGGCAGAGCCTCGAGCAGGCCACTGCTCTCAGCAATATCTAGCGTTGGTATATCTATCCAGGAGCCTGGTCGGAAGGCCAGGCTCCTGGCATTTATAACTATTTATAACTAGACGGTTACTTCACGCCCCTCGGCTGCCGAACGATAAATTGCATCGATGATGCGCATCATCTCCAATCCATTTTCGGCGCTCGCTTCAGGCTGGCAGTCTTTGATGATACAATTCACAAAGTGTTCGATGGCAGACGGGCAGCGCTCAAAGTACTTGGGATTAACCTGGCTCAATGCCCCTGCTATGTTCTGCAGCGCAACGGCTTCGAATTCGTATCCCTCGCCGCGGTTGCGCTGAATCGCCGCGCCGTTGGTGCCGTAGATGCCGGTGACCATATCCTGGTCTTTATCCGTTCCGCCGGCAAAGCTGACCTCGAGGTTGATGACGGTGCCGTTCTCCAGGCGAATCAAGGCAGCCGTCAGGTCTTCACAATCGTACTTGGCCCCGGCATCTCTGGCGATGCGCGCGCCGAGCAATCCGGATGTATAGGCGCTAACCGCTTTTGCTTTGGGATAACCCATCAGCCACATAGCCAGGTCCAGGCGATGTACGCCTAGGTCAATCAATGGTCCGCCGCCTGAGAGTTCCTTAATGCCGAACCAGCCTCCGAGCTTGGGAATGCCGTTGGCGCGCAGCCAGTGCGTCTTGGCATAATAGATTTGGCCGAGATGTCCCTCATCCACATAACGTTTCAGAAAGCGCGAAGGCGGGCTAAAGCGGTAGTTGAAATGAATCATCAACTTTTTGTCCGTCTCTTGGGAGGTTCTGAGCATCTCTGCTGCCTGAGCGGCGTTGAGCGCCATCGGTTTCTCGCATAATACGTTACAGCCGGCGCGCAACGCAGCGATGGTCACCTGGGCATGCAAAAAGTTCGGCAGAGCCACGCTCACACCGTCCAATCCGCCGGCGGCCAGCAGCTCCTCATAGCTGGTATATGCTTTAGCCTGAGGATAAAGCGTTTGATACTCGGCCAACAATGGCTCGTTTTGGTCGCAGATAGCGACAATGCTAACCGAAGGATTGCTTTGATATTCCTTCAGATGGTAGCGTCCCATTCCCAGCCCGATGACTCCAATGCGTACCTGCATCTTCTTTTGCTCCATTTATAAAACCACCTCATGGCCGGTTTCGGAGGACTGATACACTGCGTCAAGCACGGTCTGCACATCGACGACCTGTTCGGGTACTACAAGGCATGGACACTCGCCGCGCACACAGGCTAAAAAGTGAGTGATTTCCTCGATGTGCGGTTTTACTCCCGGCAGATAAGCGGGCGTGATGTCAACCAGCGTCTGGTGCATCTCTTTATATATCTTGAGCGGTTGCATGGAAGCGCCGCCCTCGGTGCCGAGGACGCGCGTCTCGGAGAACTCTTTCTCGATATTGGCTGCCCAACTGGCGCGCAGCACCAGTGTGGCGCCATTCTCGAAGCGCACCATGCCGATGCCCATATCGTCCACATTAAACTTGGCCGTATCCCACTTACCCCACGGGTTGACTACATCGTTACGCTTGCCAAACTTGCAGTACGTAGCGCCCAGCACACTAACCGGGCGGGGATTGCCCATCAGCCACATCGTATGGTCGAGGGTGTGCACCCCGATATCAATCAGCGCTCCGCCCCCTTGCAGCTCTTTTTGGGTAAAGACACCCCAGCTCGGGATACCGCGTCGCCGCAAACAGGTCGCCTCGCCGTAATAGATCTCGCCCAGTTCGCCGGCGACAATCATGCGCCTGAGAAGTTGCGCTTCGCTGGTAAAACGCCAGTGTAAGCCGATTTGCAGCGTCTTGTTGGCGCGGTGAGCCGCTGCGACCATCTCGCGCGCTTCGGTGGCGTTCATCGCGATCGGCTTTTCGCACAATACGTGCAACCCAGCGTTTAGCGCCGCGATGGCCGTATCATGGTGGGCAAAGTTAGGCGTGCATACCGAGACGGCATCCAGGCTTTCCTTGGCCAGCATTTCCTGATAGCTGTCATATGCTCGCGGAATGCCAAACTCCTGCGCGAAAGCTGCTGCGCGCCCGGGGACCACATCGCACACGGCGACGACCTCTGCATCTTTTTGTGCGCGGTAGCCCGGCATATGGGCGTTCCGCGCGATGCTGCCTGAGCCAATAATCCCTATTTGTAACATCGCGAGTTCCTCCGAGAAGCAGATTTATGATTCGTTTATCTTTGCAAGCTGGTCATAAGCAGGTTTGAGAGCAGAATATAGGGAGTGATAGACCTGATAGTAACTGTTGTATGCCGCCTGAACGGCAGCAATTGGCTGTGTGCGGTCAACGATGCGTATAGTCGCTGCGCACGCTTCCGGCACATCAGTATACACACCGCTGCCAACGCCGGCCAACAACGCAGCGCCGAAAGCCGTGCTGTCGGTCACATTGACCGTGGTCAGTTCGATGCCGAATACATCCGCCAGGATTTGCCGCCATACCAGGCTGCGCGCACCACCGCCGCCAGCGCGCACCTCGCGGATAGGGATACCTAACTCACGAAACAGTTCGAGCGAATCGCGCAGTGAATAGGCTACACCCTCCAGGACTGCGCGCACCAGATGGCGTTTGTCGTGCCGCAGGGTCAATCCGAAAAAGGTTCCGCGCACATTAGGGTCGGGGTACGGCGAGCGCTCGCCTGAAAGATACGGCGTATAGATCAATCCTTCGCAACCTGCTGGAGCTGTAGCGGCTTCGGCCGTCAGAATCTCGTAGGGATCTACCCGCGACAACCCAGCCACCATCTTTTCAGGCTGCCCGAGTGTATCGCGGAACCAACGCAGCGAGCCGCCGGATGAAAGCGCCACCCCCATCATATGCCATTTGCCGGGCACGGCATGGCAGAATGTGTGCAAACGCCCTTGCGGCTCACGAGCGGGTTGGTCGGCGTAGGCAAACACCACTCCTGAGGTTCCCAGAGTTACCGAGACCAGGCCAGGTTCCACAATCCCCGTACCGACGGCGCTGGCTGCCTGGTCGCCGCCGCCGCCTACCACCGGCAGGCCGGCTGGCAATCCGGTTAACTCTGCAGCTTCAGCGCTGATAATACCCGTGACTTCTGGGGATTCTACACAGCGCGGCATCCAGGAGGAGGGTATCTCCAGCGCGTCCAGCACTTTAGAACTCCAGGCGCGCCTTCTGACATCCAGCAACACCGTGCCGGAAGCATCCGATACTTCGGTAGCGAACTCTCCCGTCAGACGGTAGCGGATATAATCTTTGGGCAGCAGCAGATGCCTCGCGCGAGCATAGTTGGCCGGCTCGTGCGTACGCATCCAAATTAACTTGGGAGCGGTGAATCCTGGCAGCGCCGGGTTGAGCGTGATGGCCGTAAAGCGCTCCCGGCCCATGGTATCCATAATCCATGCGCACTCCTGGGCGGTGCGCTGGTCATTCCACATAATGCAGGGGCGCACAACAGCGCCATGTTCATCCAGTAGCACCATCCCGTGCATCTGGCCGCTGAGCCCGACCGCGGTAATGGCGCTCGGAGCAATCTGCGCCTGCTCGATGGCAGCGCGGGTTGCCAGGATGATCGCCTGCCACCAATCCTCAGGATCCTGTTCAGCCCAAAGTGGTTGAGGCGTATACATCGGGTAATCGCTGGTGGCGCTGCCGACAACATTGCCCAGCTCATCGATAATCAAAGTGCGAGCGCCGGTCGTGCCAATATCAATTCCTGCGAGATAGGACATATCTTCCTCCTGCCATCTCTGGCTCTATCTGGATGATAAGCAAGTTGGTTTTCATCGGCAAGTCATCCTGGGGATCGCTTGGCGGCGGGTTAACCGACTTGCCCTGCATCGCTCAGCCTGGAACACGCATCCGGCAAATAAGCACCGGCGGAAACTCGTGGTAGTGGCCGTTCCACCCGAGCAAGGCCCTACCCAGCGGATGCCCTTCCGGGAAAGCAGGTTCTATCAACGCGTCCATCGTAAATCCGGCATTAAAGCCGGCCCCGAGCAGCACCTGCAGCGGGCGGTGGAATACCAGTTGCGCCTGAGGCTGGCCCTCAATTGCCACGGCACGGTTGGTGGAAGGCGCGATATAATTGTAGATTTTCATGTAATAGGTAGTGACAATCGTGCCCTCGCGATCTTCCTTTTCCGCAGTGTGTGCTACATGAGGGCTATTGAAACAGGGATGCATGACAGAGAAGACAAACGGCCCGCCGGGCTTGAGTAAGCGGCGCAGTGATCGAAAAAGCGGTTCGATTTCAGCCATATCAAAAAGCGCCATATTGCTCAAGGCGGCATCGAACGCATGCTCCCCCAGGGTCAGTAAAGCGCATTCATCGGTTGCATCCAGAACGCGGTAGTCTATATCCCCTTCTATAGCGGCACTGCGCGTCTTGGCAAACGCAATCATTTCACTACTAAAATCAAAAGCCGTTACCTGTGCGCCCAGCGCTGCCAGACGGCGCGAGGTCAAGCCGTTTCCACAGGCGATATCCAAAACCCGCATACCTTTGTGAACGCCCAGCAGCCGCTCCAGGTTGGGCCAGCATAGAATGTTGACAAAGTCGTTCCCTTCGCCCATGCGGTTATCCCAGAACTCGGCATTTTGGTTCCAGGCTAACTTGGTGAACTCGTTGGCGTTTGAACTAGCCATTCCACTCCCTCCAAATGAACCGACACTAACCGGCATTTACCTACTATACTCCTTGTCTGACACGTCGACTAAATGGTGACCTTATTGACAGCAGCCAGAAATAGTGGTATTTTTACAGCATCAGTGGCGAATGGTATATCCCGATGAAGCATATAATCCTGTTCGGAGCCGCTATGACTTATCTCTCCCTTACCGGGCTC
>JAJFUJ010000173.1 GCA_021372475.1 Chloroflexota bacterium
TGTTTGTTCTATTATGAGCTGTTAAAACCAGGCGGGGTCCAGCCAAAAAGGACGCTCCTGCCAGAGCGCAACAAACGCCGGCTTGGCTTCAGCCATCGACATGGCGATGCGCTCCACTTCATGCTCGCGCTCCGCAGGCGCTAATGCCAGTGTATCCTGGATAAAAGCAGCAGCGCGCCCATAATACAGCGGCAAAAAGGCCTCGGCGATCTTGTCGGGATCACCTTCCCCGCAGTTGTAAACAAATGCAAAGCGGAGCAGGACGCGCGTCCACAGCCCCAGCGGAAACTCAAACTCTTTGGGCTGCAGTTCGCACAGTCCTTTGATAGTTGCGATGTCCTTGGCGGTAAGCGTCTGCTTCCACTCGCGGTGATATACCCGTGAGCCTTCTTTAAGTGCAGCGATTAATGATGGCACGCACTCGGGGCAGCCCATATTCTTCGGCTTTAGTTCGGAGCTGACAACTGGAATATGCTGCTGCGGTGCCGCAGCAGCCCAAAGACGGTGGTAAGTCGTTAGGAAACGGAACAAGGTGCTGATGACATGCAATAACCGCGGGTCAGCCATCGCACCGGGTTCACCGCTTGGGTCGCCGCGATAGCCCAGCTCGATCTGGATGATGCGCCTCTGCATGATGAGCGCCTCCAGCACCACCCACATATTCACGCCGAACTTGGCCACGTCAGTTTCCCATACATCCTGGCTGATTAATTCGGCGGCGTATGCGCCGGATAAACACATTTCCGAAGGCAGCGGGTTGCGCAGGTCTGCGTTGAGAAAAGCGTTCACAAACGGGTAAACGACGTTGTCGTTAAAGGCCGCAGCATACGGGCTGCGTTCATTTGCGCCAATTGCCAACTCGTAGCCTTCCAGAACTGGCTTGACGAGTTTATTAACCCACTCCGGCTTTATGCCAGGGATACGAGCATCTAGGACAAGGCACGCTTTAGCCTTGGTAATCGCACTAGCTTCAAAAATGGCGCGTACAGCAGTGCCCCTGCCCATCGTGCCGATATAGGTGGCTATCATTTTCACCACGTTTTCGGGCATCAGGGTATCCATAACCAGGTGGGTGGTATTATCGGAAGAGCCGCCATCTGCATTAAATAGCAGTACCTGCCTAGCAGGAAAGGACTCACTCACGCCCCGGCCTATCGCCCGCAAAACCTCGCTGATGGTGCGCCCATTGCGGTGGCTGGGAATGCCAATCACGATATCGACGGGCCCCAATTCGGATAACCTGGAGCGCGTGTCATCATCTAGATTCGAGGTATTATCTGCAAACATCTGGCTGTGTTGTTTGGCTTCCATCGGACTCTACCTTAAGCTGGATATCGCTTCGGATATGCTAGCAGCAGCGCGTTCCGGGGTTTCGATGCCAGCTAACACATCCTCGATAGCCTGGCTGATGCTATCTTGTATTCTGGCATAAGATTCTAGATTGGGATATGGGTATGCGGAATATAACAACGATTCTATAAAGGCGCGGTAAGTGCCGTCGCTGATTACCTTATCCAGGCTGCCAAGACGCGATGGCAATAGATGCTGCAAGGCAGCCCACTCTGCCAGCGCATCTGGCTGCATGGCCATCTCGATATAACGAATCGCCAGCTCTTGTTTCTCGGGGTCATCTGTTATGATAACCCAGGCGTAACCGCGCGCCAGGGTGGCCGATTCGCTGCCCATGTGAGGTACGGCAGCATATTGCGACCGGATTAAGTTGGGACGATTTGCGTCATACTTGGAATACAGGACGTTCGTCATTGCCGCTTCGCCAGCGGCATACATCTCCCAGCACTCTTCATAGGTTGCCACTTCACGTATAGACTCAGGAAGCGCGCCTAATTCCATATAAGTACGATAGGTGCGCAGGACTTGGCTGGCAATCTGAGTATCCAGTGTCAGCTCCCCATTATTTGTAGTGAGTTTCCCTCCCAATGATAAATAGTGCAGGATAAATGTGTCAGCCGAGGAACCATCCCCTTTAGCTGCAGGAAAGAGGTAGCTCGCGGAGGCATCGGTGAGATTTGTCCAGCCCGCCGGTGGTGAACTAACCATCGAGCTATCATAAACCAACAATACTAAATCCGTCACAAAGGGAATCGCAATATGGGCGCCGCTAGATATGACCGCCGTACGCATCACGGGATATATAGTATCCCAAAACTCGGTGGTGATGTACCCATCTGGAGAATGCGTTAAGCCAGCTTCTTCCAGCGGAGCCAACTCAGCGGCATCCACCAGCACAACGTCCGGAAGCTGCGCCGGCGCTGCGGCCTTGGCGGTGAGCAGCAGGTTGGTTATTCCCCCAGGCCCATGCAGCGCTTTTGGTAGTTGATGTAGAATCAGGTTTGGGTATTCCTTGCTGAACCGCTGGTTGATCTGGGCTATATACCCGTCAGTGCTTGCTGTCTCGGCTAATTCTGGAGGCAACCAGAAATTAAGAGTAACCTGCACCAGGGGGTCAATGGCCGATACGCTCGGCGTAGCAGCCGCGGTAGGCATCGCCGTTGGGATTTCAGTTTGGTTGGGCAGTGGTGTGGCGGAGGTAGGTGTCATACTTTGGCAGCCTGCTAGCATCAGGCAAAAAAACACCCAAAAGCCCCCAACTTTGAGGCTATGTGATAGGCATGAATCGAACCGAGCAAAAAAAGTCGCCATGGGACACAGACACCCTTTTTGCCAGCATAGGATAAACCCGCTAGACATTGTATTGTAGTATAGCACAAAATTAGGTCAGAAGAAAGACCAGTCGCATAGAGGTGTGGAAAAAGTATCCAGTTGGAGACACCATAGCGTCTGAAAAGACCGACTTGCGAACTTGCATATCATTCCCGCGCAAGCAGGAATCCATTTGAGTCTTGTTTTTATTATTGTTATTATATGATATATTCAATTATATGTCAGATTAATACTGGATTCCGGCCTGCGCCGGAATGACGCTTCCTGTTCCCCAGTGGGCAAGTATAAGGACAGAACCTCTTTTTCAACACCCTCGTCGCATAGATTTACTGGCTAAATGGGTTGCTGATGAAGGCTTGCTGTGCTTATTTTTTTGACATGCAAAGTATAGTTTATATAATGATTGAATCAGGAGCGTGCAGCAGGTGCGCTCCCTTTTGCTCTTATCGAAATAAGCGCACATTATACGAAAGGATAATGAATGGACCTCGCGGCCTGCATCCGAGATATTCCTGATTTCCCCAAAAAGGGGATCCTGTTCAAAGATTTGACCACTTTGTTCCAAAATCCCGGAGCATTTCATGAAGCAGTAGATGCGATGTATGCGCGAGTCAAAGGCCTCCAGATTGATACGATTGTTGCTATTGAATCTCGCGGGTTTATCTTAGGCGCGCCATTGGCATATCAGCTAAACGCAGGTTTTGTGCCAGTACGCAAGCCCGGCAAACTCCCTGGCGCAACTATTCGCGTCGAATATGACCTAGAGTACGGCACAAATATACTTGAGATTCACACGGACGCTATCCAGGCTGGTGAACGTGTATTGGTAGTAGATGACTTGTTGGCGACGGGCGGGTCAGCTAAGGCGGCCATCGAACTGGTTGAACGCCTGAACGCTAAGGTAGTGGGCGTAGCGTTCCTCGTCGAATTACTTGCGCTTAGAGGGATGAGTAAGCTGGGCGATTACAACGCTTTCTCTATCATTCAATACTAAATATAGGAGGATGTTGTAATGGCTAAAGGAACCCAGACAGTCGTTGAACTGAGACGCCTTCGTAGAGCGACTCTGGAAGAGATAGCCGCTCTTAACGAACAGCTTCAGGCTGAGATCGAGCCTGCTTCGGCGCCGGACGATGACTCTGTGGACGTGGCTGCGGATATCTATGAGCGTGGCAAAACGCTGTCTCTCATCCAAAGCCTGGAAGATAAGCTGCACAATATCGAGCATGCCATCGCTGTGGCATCCAAGGGCACTTATGGTATCTGCGAGAACTGCGGCAGCCCAATCCCATCCGAGAGACTGGAGATAGTGCCGGAGACCACTTTGTGCGTGAACTGCGCCAATAAGCTGGAGCAAGGAATCCGACGGCGTCGGATTCAAATGGCCGACGAAGAATCCCTCGAAGAAGAGCACAGTATCGATGATGAATACGAGGCTGAAGAGGAAGAAGAATTCGAGGAAGAAAGCGACGACGAACTCTGAGCTAATTGCGATATAGCTGGTGTTTAAACGACCTCCTTTTGACAAGGAGGTCGTTTAGCTTTATCATTTCTTGTCTGAAACAAGTATAATTACATAGCTGCTTCATATCCATGTTTTTATAAATTGCAAGGCCTAATAGTAAGTTAAAGACGGAATCAAACCCGTCAAAACAGAAAAGTACATGGAGGTATAGGCGATGAGCCAGATGACCGAAATCCGTTGGCACGGCCGTGCTGGGCAGGGTGTGGTGACAGCGGGTGAATTGCTCGGCGAATCCGCAATGCATGAAGGCAAGTATTTTCAATCATTCCCCGAATATGGCGCCGAACGTATGGGCGCCCCCATCAAGTCCTATACGCGCTTGTCAGATCAACCGATTGAGTATCATTGTCCCATCCTCGAACCAGACGTAGTAATCGTCGTCAATCCCAACCTTCTCTCGGTGGTGGATGTGACTGAAGGATTGAAACCGAATGGAATCTTGATCGTCAACACGGTCGAGTCGCCTGAGAAAATCCGCAAGCAGCTCAAGTTCACAAAGGGTACGGTCTGGTGCATCGATGCCTCCAAGGTAGCGATGGAAGAACTCAAGCGCGATATTCCCAGCACGATGATGCTTTCGGTCATCGCCAAGGCAACGGGGATGATCAATATCAAGGCTACCATTGAGTTGACGCAGGAGAAGCTTTCGGGCAAGCTGCGGCCTGAAGTTGTGGAAGCGAATTTGCGCGCTCTGCAGCGCTGTTATGACGAATGTGTACAAGGCTAGCGCCCGTTGGCTAGTGAGAATATTAAGCGTGGAGGACTCATGAAGGAGTACACAGCTCCCAGACTTGATCGCCCTTGGAGTGAAGTGAATCCGGGTGGTATTGTGCTGGATCCAGGCATTTCGGTAACCTATATCACCGGCACCTGGCGTACGATGCGCCCCGTGCGCGACCAGGCGCAGTGCACTCAGTGTCTTATTTGCTGGATAATGTGCCCTGATGCAGCGATTCCGATTGTAGATGGTAAAGTCGATAGCTTTGATTATGACCACTGCAAAGGCTGCGGCATTTGCGCCGAACAGTGTCCCGTCAATATCAAAAAGCCCCACAGTGTCACTGGTGAGTTAGGCAAGGTCATTCAGATGGTCCCTGAGTCCAGCGAGGGTGGGGAGTAAGGTGGAGGAAAAATGGTAGAGAGCAAATTCCTGCCTCTTGATGGGGCAACTGCAGTCTCCCAGGCAATGCGCCAGATTAACCCTGATGTGGTAGCTGCTTACCCGATTACACCACAAACAGCGGTGGTTCAGAACTTTTCACAATATGTCGCTGATGGCATTGTAAATACAGAGTTCATCCCAGTCGAGAGCGAACACGCCGCCATGAGCGCTTGCGTCGGTTCTTCTGCAGCCGGTGCGCGCGTTATGACAGCTACCGCGGCCAATGGGCTTGCTTTGATGTGGGAGATGCTCTATATCGCTGCCGGGATGCGTTTGCCAATAGTGCTGACGGTAGTAAACCGCGCTCTTTCGAGCCCTTTGAATATTCACTGTGACCATTCGGATGCCATGGGGGCGCGCGATTCCGGCTGGATCCAGATTTATGCCGAGACTGGCCAGGAGGCCTATGACAATACCCTTCAGGCCATGCGCATCGCCGAGCATCCGGACATATTAACGCCCGTGATGAGCTGTCAGGATGGATTCATCACCGGCCATGGCGTCGAGCGCGTCGGCATCCTGCCGGATGAGGTCGTTAAGCAGTTTGTGGGCGAATACAAGCCTCGCTACGCCCTCCTGAATACTGATGAACCCGTTACTTTTGGCGCCTGGGATTTTACTGACTATTACTTTGAACACAAACGTCAGCAGAGCGAAGTAATCAATTCCGCCCTGCCGATAATCGAAGACGTCTTTTCAGAATATACCAAGCTCTCCGGTCGTCCTCAACCAGTGCTCGATACCTGGGAAATGGATGACGCCGAGTATTGTATTGTAGTGCTCAGTTCTACTGGCGGGACAAGCCGCGCCGTGGCGCGCGGGCTTCGCGCCCAAGGAGTCAAGGTCGGCATCGTCAAGCCGCGTCTATACCGCCCCTTCCCTGCTAAGTATATTGTGGAGGCTATCAAAGGCTGCAAAGCTGTAGCTGTCCTCGACCGTGCCATCTCGTTCGGTGCGCCGGCAGGCCAGGGACCGCTCTTTACCGATATCACTGCTGCCCTGTACAACGAAGGTATCACCGGTTTGAACATCGTTGATTATATCTTTGGCCTTGGCGGCCGCGATATCCTGCCTGACCAGATCACCTCTGTTTTCACCGACCTGCAGCAGATCGCCAACGAAGGTCAGCGCGGTGCGATGGTTCGCTATCTCGGATTGCGCGAGTGACGAGGAGAATAAAATGACGGATAGAATTCGTATCAATTTAAAAGATATTGTCAATAATGAGGAGCGACTCGCTCCCGGCCACCGCCTTTGTGGCGGGTGCGGGGAGCCGACAATTATGCGAATGATCCTGCATGCAATCGAAGGACCTGTAGTTATCTCGACGGCCACCGGCTGCCTGGAGGTATCAACGACGGTCTATCCAACGACGGCCTGGCAGGTACCCTGGATTCACTCTGCGTTTGAGAACTCGGCAACGACCATCTCTGGCGTGGAAGCGGCATACAAGGCGCTCAAGCGCTCCGGCAAAATCCCGGCTGACAAAGAGATCAAGTTCCTGGCAGTGGGCGGAGACGGCGCCAGCTATGATATCGGTTTCCAGTGGATATCGGGAGCGCTGGAACGCGGCCACAAGCTCGTGTATGTCTGCCTGAACAACGAGGCTTACATGAATACCGGCATTCAGCGTTCCGGGGCTACACCCAAGGGCGCTAACACCACCACCTCCCCTGTCGGCGATGTGATCCCAGGCAAGACCCAGTGGCGCAAGCCGTTTACCCGCATCATGGCTGCGCACGATATCCCGTATGTTGCCCAGGCAGCTCCGCACAACTACCGCGATCTGATGACAAAGGTCAAGAAAGCATTCGCGGCGGATGGCCCGGCTGTGCTGAATATCCTGGCGCCCTGCCCGCGTGGCTGGCGCACCGAGAGCGACCAGACGATGGTGCTTACAAAACTCGCCGCCGACACCTGTTATTGGCCGTTGTATGAAGTGGACCACGGCAAGACTGTCGTTAACTACAAGCCGCGCGAGAAAAAGCCCGTCGCGGATTGGCTCAAGGTTCAGGGACGGTTTCGCCATCTCTTCCGACCTGCTTATGCCTCAATCCTGGAGGAGATTCAAGCCAGAATCGACCAGGAGTGGGAGCGCTTGCTCAAGGAAGAAGCCGCAGGTTGAGTTTTAACCCTCCCGCAGCATTTGTGGGAGGGTTTTTTGTGCTATAATCGCATACGTTTGTTTATTTAGCATTATGGAGAATCAGGCTCATATGGTATACCCCGCTAATGTACACGTATCGGAACATCCGCTCATCCGACATAAACTGAGTCTGCTGCGTAACAAGGATACCGAGCCTAAGAAATTCCGCGAGCTGGTCCGCGAGATAGCGATGCTGCTAGGCTACGAAGCCACCTGCGATCTGGCGACTATGCCGATCGATGTGCAGACTCCTCTCGCGACGGCTCACGGCTGCGAGTTGGCTGAACGAATCGGCCTCATACCTATTCTGCGGGCGGGCTTGGGCATGGTTGAGGGCATCTGGGAGTTGATGCCCGGCGCAGAGGTGTGGCATATCGGCTTGTACCGTGACCACAAGACCCTGCAGCCGGTGCAATATTATAACAAGCTGCCGGTTACCCCGACGGTGCAGGTTTGCCTGGTGCTCGATCCGATGCTGGCGACCGGCGGCTCGGCCGTTGCGACAATCGATATCCTCAAGAACTGGGGAGCCAAACGCATAAAATATCTCGGGATTATCGCTGCTCCGGAAGGGATTCAACTGCTCAGCAGCAAGCATCCGGATGTCGATATTTATCTAGGCGCGGTCGACGACCACCTTACGCCGCTGCCGATGAAGCCGGGCGATCCACCGCAGGGCTATATCGTCCCCGGTCTAGGAGATGCCGGCGACCGCCAATTCGGCACGGCGTAATGCGCTGCCTACAGTGCGGTAATCTGCGGAGAGCCTGATGCCAGTTTACACGTATATCATCTTTTTCGTTCTCGCGGTTGGCTTAACAGCGGGATTGACACCCCTGGTTATCCGCCTGGGGCAACGTTGGAATATCGTCGCCGAGCCGGGGGGCAGGCGCACGCACCACGGCCGCGTGACGCGCATTGGCGGCCTGGCGCTCTACCCCCCATTTGTAGTCGCCTGCCTGGCAACCTTGTTCATCCCACGGCAGGACTCGCTCGAGGTCACCCGCATCATCGGTATGCTCGCAGGAACCACTGTGGTCTTTGTGATGGGCATGTTGGACGATCGCTTCAAGCTGCCCGCCTGGAAGCAGGCCATCCCTCTGGTTCTGGCAGCCGGTATCGCAATATTATGTAAAGTATTTATCGAATTATATAACGATCCCTTCACCAATATGCAAGTCAAGGTGGATTGGTACGTCATGGTGCCGATCACCCTTTTCTGGTTGATTGGCATGCCGTCAACGGTAAATATGCTCGACGGCCTGGACGGCTTGGCCACCGGTGTAACGGCTATCTCGTCGCTGGTGCTGTTTATCCATATGCAGCGTCTTGGGCAGTTCAGCGTCTCGCTGTTGCCGTTGATATTATTAGGCTGCTGCCTGGGATTTCTGCCTTTTAACTTTGCGCCTGCGCGGATATTCCTGGGAGGCGGGGCGTATGTGCTGGGGTTTGCGCTGGCAGCCTTGTCGATTATTTCGGGAGCCAAGGTTGCTACCGCACTGATGGTTATATGGCTGCCGATTGTCGATGTCGTCTGGCAGATTTACTCACGCTGGCGCCGCCACCAACCAGTGAACCTCGGCGACCGAGGTCATCTGCATTTACGGCTGCAGGATATGGGTTGGCCCCAATGGCGCATCGTTTTGATGTATTACGGATTCACGGCTGCACTGGGAACAATGGCCCTGCTGATTTCCTCGCGCCTGCTCAAGCTTATCATCCTGCTTGTTTTGGCCGTAATTATCTTGGCAGGGTTGGCGTTTCTATCCGGAAAGACCGGCGACGCTACGCCAACCGGCGACTAGACTAATCCCCTTCTTTGTTACAGCGCTAGGATCCCTTTCTCTAGCAAAATATCAACTGCCCGCTCATATTCCGAGGCTTGCAGGATGGGAATATCTGGAAAGAGTCCCGCCGGCGCGAGCGCCAAGTCGCGGTATACTGCTGCCAATAGCAATTCCGGGGGAGTCTCCGGCAGGCCTTCAATCAGTATCTCAAACCTCGGCAAGTTCAGCTTTCGGTAACCTTCCACAATGATCAGGTCGATGTTGGCCGGCACCATAGCGGCCAATTCCCAAAACGTTGGCTCAGGCGGCTGTGGTAGGAGCACTGCGCTTCCCTGGCGGCCGGCAATGGCAACAAAACTGCTGCCAGCCTGCGCAAAGTGAAAGGTATCCGTGCCTTCCCGGTCCATCTGGATGGCTTCGCTGGTATGCTTGATCGTCGCTACGCGGATGCCGCGCGCTCGCAGAACGCGAATCAAGCCAACGATAAAAGTCGTCTTGCCTGTACGGTGCCACCCGACCGCGCCGATAATCGGGATCATTGCACTGCCTTATTGACGCTAGTTTCCGTTTGCCCGGCTTCCTCAGGGGGTTTGATGGTCACAAACATTCGGTAAAGGGTGAGATCGTATATAATTTTGAGCCCACCCCCGATCAAGAACGGTACTCCCATCAAGAGCGGATTGGCGATGAGCATGCCGGCCAGCGTGGGTGAAATGGAAGCGCCAATCGAGCGTGCGATGCTGGTGACGCCCGCTGCGGCCGAACGTTCGTCAGGATCCACTACGGCCATGGTATAAGATTGGCGCGTCGGCACATCCATCTGGGAGATAGAGAAGCGCAGCAGCAGCACGATGATCGCCAGTGGAAGGCTGGGCATCAACGGTACCAGCATCAGCAGGATGTTGGATGGTAAATGGGTAAAGACCATCGTCTTGATCAGACCGATTTTGTCTGCCACCCACGAGGCCGAAAGCGCCGAAATCCCTGCCAGCAGGTTTGCCCAGAAAAAGATGTTTCCCAGCATCGCCGAATCGGCATGCCATCTGGCAGCAAACCAAAGTATCATGATGCTTTGACCGACAAATCCTCCGCCGAAGGCATCGATACTGAACAGCCCGGCCAGGCGAAAGACTACCGCCTTGCTCTTGTGCAGGCCAAACATCGGCTTCTTGACCTGCTGTACCCCCGAGTCCTGGGTTTTTACCTCCACCTGAGGTGAAACAAACAAAAACAGGATAGCCAACACCAATCCCATGGCTGCATAGGCGAAAATAACTACACGATAACTTGCCCAATCGCTCCATCCAGCGCGCTGCAGAGCGTTTGCCAGGTTGCCCCCTGCCAGTGCGCCCAGTGCTGTGGCGAAGGAGCCTGCCAGGTTGTACCAGGCAAATACCTGTGTGCGTGACGAGGCTGGAATCACGTCGGTGAGGGATGCCTGTTCCAGGGATAGAAAAGGGCCAATCTCGTTGCCGTTTGGGCTTACAATGCCGATAAATGCTGCGATGATGAGCAGGATAGGATTCCTGGTGAAAGCGAAGACGAGCCCGGCCAGGATCATCAAGCCGGCCCCCGCTAGCAGCATCCGCCGCCGCCCGAGTCTATCCGCGGTTGTGCTGATGAACAGGGTCACCAGCACATCGCCAAGCAGCGTGAAGGAAATCAGCCGGCCGACTTCCTGCTTGGTAAAGCCGCCGGAAACAAGATACAGCGCCAGGACAACCGACATCGAGCCGTAGGCAAATAAGCGGATTATCCGGGTTGCAAACAGGATATGCCCGTCTCTTGGCAGGCTTGGCAATTTCTTCTTCAGGATACTCTCACTTGACATCCCTGCGCCTCAAGTTTGTTGTAGAGTCGGGTTCAGGAATTGTGACATCCACCTGATGGAGGTCGGTGCCATTTCCCTCAAAAATAAGCCTGAATGTCTGAGCTACGACAGTCAGGTTCCCAGTCGTGTTGCTGTTGCACATTGTCCAATACGGATACGAAAGGTCCTGGCGCGCAGGGGCAAGAGGGATCGGGTAACTAAAATGTACTGGATCCTGGCTGAAGGCGATCTGGCAGGCCCCCTGGCCAGATCGCCAGAGTTTGCCATTATAGCTGGAAAGCAGGTATTGGTTCAGATAAGTGCTGTACACTACGCAAGGTTCACAGGCATCGAGGCACACTGGCGATTCCTGCCCCAGATTGCCCGGCTCGCTAAAGCTGCCGTTGTAGTATTTGCGCCAACTGCCCGGCAGCCCGTTGCTGGACATCGGCGCGCGGGCTGCGTAAATGTTGGTCCCGACGCCCGCGCAGCTTTTGGTAAAATAGATATACAGATGCTTGTCCTGGTCATTCACAAAGAGGGTCATGTCTCCCGCACCCAGACAGAACTTGTCCGGATCCTGCCCCCCGCTCATTCCCTCGACCTGAAAGGCCGTCGTCCAGCACGGCTCCGGCGAGGAGATGATCCAACCGCCGAAATCCCAACTGCGCCCATAGTCGTGTGATATCATCAGCCCCAGGTGGCGGAAATCCGGCTCACCTTCCTGGTAGCCGTGGGCGGTGTAGGAGGTCGCCCCGGCGCCCCAGCCGGTCTCGTTGTGGATGTAACAGTAAAAGGTATCGTCGCTGGTATCGATCCACAGGCCCATCGCCCACAGCCCGCCGCGCGAGCGCACACCTTCGGGATAAGAGATGCCGTTAAAGGCAAAGCCCGCTTCGCCCAGTTCAAAGTTGAACCTAACATGCCCGATTTTGTGCAAGTCATCGATCGAGGCACCGCTCCACAACGTGACCCCGCCCGCGCGGGTATGCCCGAATAATGCCCACAGCCGACCCTGGCTGTCCCTGCCCAGCGGAATCATCGAATCATGGCACACGCCGTTAGCATTCGTCCAGGGTGTCTCACGGGATGGGCTGATTACCCAACCTTGTTCCACTAGCGGAATATTCTGCGTAAAACTCTTGGCCATCTGATACTCCTTGTTCAGGAACGAACGAGTTCACTGGCAATCGACGTCCACGCGCTAAAGCGTTCCGGATGCTGTTCGCAGGTGTGCGTGTCCTTGAGGATTATTTCCAGCGTGCAGCCGTTCGCTCGTGCGGCAGCGATTGTTTGACTGATATACTCCTTAACCATCCCTGCGTCAAACGACCCGACAAGGTGTGCTGGATGCGGTTTCCATGAGAATATCGCCCGATTGCTGAGCTGCTCCGCGCAGCGCCTGACATCCGCGAACGGTGAAATAGAGATGCGCCGAATATGCGGTATGGTTAATACTTCCGGCAGTTTTTCGGTCAGGTTCTCGCAGCAGCCGTAACCGGTCAAGCCGAAGGGCTCAAGCAGGCGCTTTTCGTAGGCCAGGATAAACTCGCTGTGCATCGCTGGCGAGACCTGCGCCATCTCCTGCGCCTCGGCTGAGGCCCACATATCGCGGGGACGCACAGTCCCGCTATAATCCGCCGCTGGCAACTCCTCAGTATAGCCGACACCGCCTGACGAATGGTACGTGCCGTCGTTGTTCAGGCTCAACAGGTTTAGATCGATATACTGCTGCACCAGCCTGCGGCTGCCTTCTTCAAGGATGCCCATCGCGTGGTGAAGCATCCCAGGATTGTCGTACATATCCCACATAACCTGGTCGAGGCCGCGCAATTGGCAGTACAAGCTCATTAGGTGAAACGAAATATGCGCCACGCCGCGCAACTGCACGTCGAGGATATCGCCGTATAGTTCCTGTGCTGACGCTAGGTTTTGCCTGGTTTGGTCTGCGTCGTATACGACCTGCGGATACACCAGCTTATCCAGGTCGGCTTCGTTATGGATGACCGGCTTGAAACCCCAGGCGCCGGTGGCCTGGCTGGTCGGCTGGTGCTCGGGTTCAAGCCCCCAGCCGCTAATGTGCACGACTTTTGGCACAATCCACAGGGGCTCGACCACTGTGTCATCGTAGATGTGCTCGTGCGCGTAAATGCGCGCGCGCAAAGCCCATTCCTCCGCGCGCGCAGCAGCATCCATGCAGGAGCAGTCAGCCTCGGGCAGCAGCTCACGCCAGGAACCCTCCGGGAAAACGAGCACCAGCGGCCGCTCAGGCTGCAGTTGGTTATGGCGCACCCACCTCTTGCGGCGGTCCGCCATTAGCGGCAGTTCGGCGATCTCCCTGGTGCGCTGTGCGAGGCTACGGAGAATAGCTCGATCGTGATCGTTATACATTTAGTTCCTCTAACTAATAAAATGTAGGTCCCTGAGCTATATGTTGTGTACTCACTAGGCGCTTTCGCTGGCCACTAAATCCAATCCTGGCGCCAAGTATGGGCGCGCTCCAATACCAACCTGACGCGAGCATCATCCAGCGGATTGCCTTTGCCGGTAAAGTGCCCCGGACCGAGAGTGGGCATCACCTCGAGGGCGCGGTACACCTCGATGCCCAGTTCCATATCCTCGTCGTTGGGGTGCAGGTGGTAGTAACCCAACAACTGCGTATGTCCGCGCCACAGATAGGAGCAAATCGGCACCGAGATGGCGGCATGCTCGGGCATCAATCCACCGACGTGCGGCGTGTCATAAATATGCGCCTGCGCAAAACACTCACGCTGGAAGCTGATCTCGTTGCAGCCCTCGCCGGCCAGTACGATATCGGGTTGCACAGCGCTGAACTCTTCCTGCAGCCAGCGCAGTCCTTCAATGGTGCTCATATTCTCCACCAGGCCGTTATCCGTGTTCCAGGTACATAATGTCTGGTCGATAAAGGCAGCCTGCGCCTGCAGGCTGGCGCAGGTGCGCCGCAAGGTATCAATCAGGGTCCGTCGCCACAGCCCCAGGCCAGGGTGGATGTAGCCCATGCGCGTATAGTCATGGGTATCGGGAGGCCAGTACCAGCCCTGCGGCTCGTTGCGCATGGCTGAGCGAATCTGCCAATCGCGGAGCTGAATGTACAACGGATGGTCGTTGTAGCACGAGAAATAATTGAAATGGGGCATCACGTGATAGCCCAGCGCCTGCGCCTTGGCCATGAAAGCGCGCGCCTCGCCGGTGGGGTAATAGTCGGGATAATCGACGTCATAGGCGCTCGTGCGCCAGCTTGCCAGGTGAATCAGCACCTCGCGCGGCGGATACACCTCCGCCAAACGATCGAGCAGCGCCGTATCTGTATCCGCCCACATGATGTTGAGCGAAACCTCGTTCACCCAGGCCGGTCGTGCGGCGCGCTTATCGGCCAGGTCGTAGGTTTTAGCCAGCCAATTGCGGTAGCGTGCTGCCGGCACCTGCCAGTTGCCTGGATACACATTGACGCGCCACTCGGTGCCACCGGCCGTGCGGTTATCCCACAACGGACCGACCTGCTCGCTTTCAAAACCCAGCGTGGTGTACTCGGCATCGTGACCGAGTTTGAGCGCCTTGAACTTGAAGGCGGTATCCTGCGCGTGAATCATCAGCGCGCTGCGCCCGCGCTCGGCGATGGCCAGTTGGGCGTTCCAGGTAAACGGCCAGGCGAAACGATTGCTGCGCGGCGCCTGGTATGCCTTGCTGACGCGCAGCCCGTTGACGCAAGGCAGCACCAGGCTGGCCTCGGCATCGAAGGCCACGTTCCAGCGGATTGAAGCCACACCGCGGCGGGCGCTTTGGCCGCTGGGTATAACGCGCATATCCCCGTTGGCCGGGTCGAGGCAAATCAGCAGCTCGCGGATGGAATCGGCGCCCAGCAGGATGATGCGCGCTGCCAGGGAGGAAAGCAGGCGTACTTCTACCTGCTGGTGCTTGTCGGCAGCCAGTGAATCCTCATGGACGTAATATAGCTCCAGCGGGTAACTGCTACCCGGCCGGCAGAACTCGCTGCCGTCCTGCTTGGCCACGACACTCACCAGTGTGGCGCCATCCCATCTGGCGGTATAATTGGGGGCGTCGATGAACAAGCTGTTATGTTGCTGCCGAATCTCCATATTGCTCCTTTCAAACGTGTCTTACCTCAGTATAACCTCGCGCCGCGCCTCTGTACAGACGCGCGAACGGATGACAACTGACCTTGAGTGGGTGTACACTATATTCATCCAAGGATAGCGAGGAGCAAGGATATGACTCTACGCATCGCCATAGCAGGCTTCCGACATGGTCATATTATGGATCTATACCGCCGTGCGGCTGAACACCCTGCCCTGCAGCTTGTGGCTGCCTGCGAGGAAGATGAGGCTACCCGCGCCCAGTTGGCAGCGCAGGGGCAGGTCAAAATTACGCACAGCAATTACCTGACGATGCTGCGCGAGGCGCCTTGTGATGCCGTGGCTATCGGCGATTACTTTGCCAGGCGCGGCGCGCTGGCAATCGCCGCACTGGAGCACGGCAAGCACGTCATCAGCGACAAACCGCTGGCTACCAGCCTGGCTGAGGTAGAGCGCATCACCGAGTTGGCGGCCGCCAACCGGCTGTGCGTCGGCTGTATGCTCGATTTGCGCGATAACGGCCTGTATATCCGCACGCGCGAGCTGGTGCGCCAGGGCATCATTGGCGAGGTCAAGGCAATCTCTTTCAACGGGCAGCATCCGCTGCTGTTCGGCTCGCGTGCGGGCTGGTATTTCGAACCCGGCAAACACGGCGGCACGCTAAACGACATCGGCATCCATGCTTTTGATGCGCTCCCCTGGATCACCGGGCTGCAATTTACCCAGATAAACGCAGCGCGCTGCTGGGTGGCGCATCCTGAGCTGTGCGGCACCTTTGCCTCGGCCGGCCAGGTGATGCTGACGCTCGAAAACGGCTGCGGGGTGCTGGGCGATGTCTCTTATCTAACCCCGGATAGCTTTGCTTACCGCAACCCGCAGTATTGGCGCATGACCATCTGGGGGTCCCAAGGGGTGCTGGAGACGGCGCTTAATGAGAAAGCGATTCACCTGGCGGTCAACGGCGAGGGCGAGATGCGCTGCGAACAGCCTGCCCCCAACCGCCCGGGCGGCTACCTGGAGGCTTTCCTGCACGATATCGAGGGCTCGAGTGCCGCCGGCGAGTTGGATACCTGCCAGGTGCTGCGCGCGGCCAGCGTGGCGCTGCAGGTGCAGGCGGCCGCGGATGATACGAAAACTACGCTAATCGTTTAGCGCAGCGCTTGTTCGCTTAAAAAACAACACCTGAACGGTCAGCCGCAGTGCCTCGTTCAGGCGCCGTATATTATGTAAAATTAGTTTTGCAGCGGGGTACAGGCTTCTTCCGGAATCACGGGCAAAAGGCGGTCGGCCAGTTCCGCGAAGCCGTCGGCAGCATAGGTTTCGAGCGCGCCGTTATCGCCCAATGCTGCGATGGCTGGATCGATTGCCAGCCGCGCCAACAGGGGAATGTGCATCTCCTGCGCTAGCTCGGCAGCGTGCGATGGCCCGAACACTTCCAGACGTTCGCCACACTTGCATTCGGCATAGCTCATATTCTCCACGATGCCCAGGAGCGGAATAGAGAGCTGATCGGCCATCGAAGCAGCCTTGCGCACGACCATGGCTGCCAGGCTCTGCGGCGTGGTAACCAGAATGATGCCGTTCAACGGCAGCGACTGCATCACCGTCAGCGAAGCATCCGAGGTTCCGGGCGGCAGGTCGATAATCAGGTAATCCAGCTCGCCCCAATACACATCCCCCCAGAACTGCTTAATCGCTCCGGCAATCAACGGGCCGCGCCAGATGACGGCCTGGTTGGGGTCCGCTAAAAGCAGATTGATGGACATCACCTTTATCCCGCTGGGGGTCTCGATGGGCACGATGCCCATCTGGCTGGTGTGCGGATGCTGATTATCCTGCAGCAGCATCTTGGGGATGCTTGGTCCCGTGATATCGGCATCCAGAATGCCCACGCTGTAACCGCGCCGGTGCAGCGTGATGGCCAGCAGTGCTGATACCGACGACTTGCCTACCCCGCCTTTGCCGCTGACCACTGCAAGCACGTGCTTGATGTGGTTGAAAGCTTCCGCCGCGCCCTGTTCGGGCTCACCGAAGATCTGCTTCTTTTCATCAGCGCTCATTTCGCGGGTTTCTATCGTCACATCCTTGACGCCCTCCAGCGCCAGCAGCCGCTCGCGCGCGTCCTGGCTCATCTGGTTGCGCAGCGGGCAGCTCAGCGTGGTGAGCGCGAGTGTGAACTTCACGGTACCTTGTTCGAGGGTGATATCGCGGGCCATCCCCAGTTCGAGGATGCTTTTATTGAGATCTGGGTCAATGACCTGGTCGAGTGCGTGCCGGACATCGTCAAGGGTAGTCATATCATACCTTTCTATCGGAATTAAGCGCTTCATTATACTACAAGGGCGTGAAATCGGTAAAAAACGATTTCACGCCCACACTGTCTTGCAAGAACTGGCTATATCTGCGTGATAATCCAGCTTTGCTCCAGGGTAAACTTGGCTCCGGCCGGCAGCGCCCGCGGGTTGGCATTGAGTGCTAAGCTCAAACCGCGGTCCATCCGGGAGCCGTTACACGAGACGGCAGCAATCGGTTGGTTAGCAAATACCTGCGTGAGTTGAACCTTACCAAGCTGCGCTGTCCATTCGCCCTCGGCGATGTCGGCATATTGCATTTCGTGAGGATGACCGGGCTCCGGGATGGCAAGCTGTACCGTTTCGCCCGCTGTGCTCCGGTAGAGAACACTTGGCTCAACGCCATCCGGCCAGGTGAGCTCGATAACGCTGCGCAGCGCGATATGTTGCACCTCGGCAGTCGTGTTCGCCAACTCTGTTTTGATATCCAGGCGATCGCCTTGCAGCGAAAGGCAGCGCTTAACGGCTACGCCGTTTTTGAGCATCACCTCAAGGATGATACTGGCAGGTGTTTGGGCGTTCCCTTTGTTGAGGGTGCCCTGATATGCCTCGCGTGCGCCCATGCCGCGGTCTTCGATGCCGACGTATTCGGCAAAACCACCGCCTGCTGGGTAACTCCATTCGGCGGCCGTAACCTCGCGCAGCAGGTTTTGCCCGCTGGCTTTATCCAGCAGACGCACGATACGCCCGCCCAGGGCGGGAACCACGTCCACTCGCACCTGCTCGTTCGCCAGGCTCAGCACCGGGTATTCGCTCTGGTCGGTGACGCGCTGGAAAAAGCGCCACTTGGGCTGACCCTCGCGGATCTGCCCAACCCCATATTGGTTCACCTTGGTCTCCAAAGTGGAGAGCAGCTTGGCATCCACTCCCTGGGTGCGCTTGTAGGTGCTGCCGACCACCTGATGGCGGGGCAGCGCGCGCATCAGGAGCACATAGTCGAGCGCCAGGCGGGCGCGTTGGACCATTTCGAGCGTCAAGGTATTATCGGCAACTGCTTGTTCAGCCGCATCAAAGATACGCTGTCCTTTAGCCAAAACATCATCGGCAAGATACGGCGCCGTAGGGGTATCCCAGATGCGCAGGTGCCAGTTCTGCTTGCGCAGCACATCGTGAATTAGGTCGAGCCACTCCTTGATATACGGTGCAGCCTTACCGTACACGCCTTGCAGGAAATCGGCGATAATCGGTTCGGCTGGACGGTCGGTATGCCACATCAGCTTGGCCATCAGATACGCTTCCAGCTCGCTCTGTGCGCACATCCCACCCGGGGCATAGCCGCCTTCATAAAACAGGCCGACCGCGCCGTATTTCTTGAAAATAGGGATGTCGCCGATAACCTCATCCAGGTTGGGGAATGGCTGCAAATAGTGCGCAAAGTTAGTCGAATAGTGCCAGACATAGAGTTGATTGGTGATCGCCCCCCACGCCTTTAGGTTGTTGAAGGCCTCTATGTTGGCTGCGCAGCCGTCCAGCGGGTGACTGAAGCAAGCATAGATGGGCGCCAGGCGAATGCGTACATTGGGGCGTGGCCTAACATATTTAGGCGTGCTCTCCGTCCATTGGTAGGCCAGCGTGTCAATCAGAATATGCGGGTATTCGGCCGCGATGGCATCCGCGATGGCATTGACAAAGCGCAGCACCAGGCCTGAAGCAGCCCCTTCCTCTTCTTCAACGGCGCGGCACTTGTCGCATTGGCAGTTGAAATATACATCGTTCTGAGAAACAGAGATGATAGTAGCGTGCGGATTCTCTTTGATCCACCCGCGCACGCTCTCGATGCTGATACGCAGGACATCTGGATTGGTCAGGCAAAGCTGGTAATACCCCTTCATGCGCTTGCCATCGATTAACGAAAAGTATTCGGGATGGGCGTCATAGTACTTGTCGGGCGAAACCAGGTCATTGAAGGTGTGCACGAACAGGCGCCCGTAGGAGACGTTGCCGCCCACCGATTCATCGAGCAACTGATGGTGGCCGTTGGTGCGGTTGCGCACTGCCCAATCCTTTGCGAACGCCTCGGTATAGAACGGCTCTCGGTATTCGAAATCAGGCTTGTCATGCACATCCAGCGGGTCGACCGTCAGCGTGCGCTTCTTGGGCACATAGGTGATGCGCGAGGTATACCAGCGTACCCCCAGGATATCCTCGAGCAAGGCATAGCAGCCGTAAAGCACGCCGCGTTTACCGCCGCCCGAGATGGTCAGCCTTTGGCCGCTTGTTTTGAGGGTGAATTCCTCCTCGCCCAGGCTGGCGGTGGGTTCCAGGCAGATCGCCAGATCGGTTTCAGGCACCGTTTCCTGGATTGGCAGGATCGCACCGGACATCATGGCCAGGTGCTGCTGCAGCTCATCCGCGCCGTGCTTCACAGGTGCGGCTGCGTCGGCCGGAATGACGATCGCGTATCTGCCTTGGCCATTGTGTACGAGTGTCAGTTTACCAGTAGTTGCCATAGCACATTCCTTTCGCTAAAGTAGAGCGAGTATGAACGAAAACGAGTTAATTATCAACCCAATCCCAGATAATGGCCGCGATTTCTGCAAATCGTTCATCCTGCCTTATCCATCATCTCTCGCAACACTTGAGCGTCCGGTAGAAAAAGGCATCGACCAGGCAATTTACCTCCGGCGTCTGCCAGGGGATATCCGTCGTACGACGGTCGTAGCTGAGATGATCCCCTCCTCGTACGACGTACAGTTCCACATCGGCGCCGGCTTGCCAGAGCGCCTCATACAATAAAACGCTCTGATTCAGCAGGACGGTGGTATCCTTGTCACCGTGCATAATCAGCATTGGGGCGGCGTCTTTATGCGCATAGGTAATGGGGCTGGCGGCGCGCAGTTTGTCCATGTGCTGCGCCGGCGGGCAGCCCAAGAAGCGCGTCCAGAAGCCGGATTCATCCTGCCACGTCGGTTCGGAGGACGAGAGCCCCACTCCAAGCCGTGTAAAATCGGACACACCGTACCAATCGCAAACGGCCTGCACCGCACTGGATACTCCCGGCGTTCCAGAATCGCCCTCGAATTCGCTGATGCCGGCGGTCAAGCCAAGCATGGCCGCCAGATGCCCGCCCGCCGAATCGCCCCATGTGGCAATATGCCCGCCGTCATAGTGATACTCGTCAGCGTGCGCGCGCAGCCAGCGCACGGCAGCTTTGCAATCGTGCAGGCAGGCTGGGAATGGCGCCTGTTGAATCAAGCGGTAGTTAATGCTAGCTACCGCATACTCCTGCTCAAGCAGGCGCATCGGGTATGGGCACCAGCCTTTATCCAGCCCAGACCAGCCGCCCCCATGGATATAAATGATTAATGGAACGCGGCGGATGGGACGGTTGGGCAGGTATAGATCAAGCGTGAGTTCACAGCCCCCGCCGCGCCCGAAAACGATATCGCTGTGCAGAGTATATCCGCTGTGCATTGCCACTCTCCCGTTTTCTCTGGTTGTATCTTATGGTGTTGAGCTTGTCAATCCTGATCGGCGCGAGGGTGTTGAAAAAGACGTTCTTTCCTTATACTTGCCCTCTGGGAAACAGGAAGCGTCATTCCGGCGCAGGCCGGAATCCAGTATCGATCTGATATATAGTGTAATATATCATATCATAACACGAATAAAAGCAAGACTCGGATGGGTTCCTGCTTGCGCGGGAATGATCTCGAGTTCGCAACTCTGTCTTTCAGACACTGCGGTATCTCCTAGTGGATACTTTTTGAACACCCTCACCGGCGCTGTAAATATCTATCGACACTGCTATTGCTGCGGCAGTGTGCTCTGTCCAGTGGTTGTGTTGCACTGCCCATGCCGCGCTAAAAAAGGGCAGCGCAATGAGCAGGAAAGCCCGGCTAACCACACCGAATCAGACATATACCAAGGCGCACACTGGAACATACGGCAGGATGCGCCCAAATAACTTGCACGCCCTCTGGCTCCTTTCACAACAGATCCCTTATGCCGTTTTGATTTTGCGCGGTCGCCTTTTGAGGACGAATATCACGATAACGGATAATCCGAGCAGCCCAATCCCTATACGCGCCGGCATTTCCTGAAGGTTCATGCCCAGCAGCGCGGCATGTACCGAAGCTATGAGAAAGGCGAGGTAAACCAGCCAGTGCAGCATGCGCCAACTGCCCTTCAGTTTAGCGCGCAGCAAAGCAAACAGCGAAGCTGCCCCAAATAACAGCAAAGCCACTGGCCCGCTTCTGGCAAAAAAGGCATAGCCTGAGGTGAAATCGGGTAAAAGGTAATACGGCGGATATCCACCTAGCACGACAAAGAGGGGATGCAACGCCATCGCTGCCAGGGCTGTGACGGTGATGATATGGTGGATAGCAATAAACCTACGCCCGAATAAGTGCACGAGCTCTTGAATGAAAAGTGCACTGAGTATGCTAGCTAAGGCAAGCAGATACGCCGTAAAACCCAGAATACGCATCGGCGCAAGGGATTCGCGGGGCTCTCCCGTGATAACCAGCAGAATAGCAGCAAGGGCAACCACCGCACAGCCGATAATAACAAAGAGATAGGAATTCCGTGCTCGCAGCTTGTTCATTGGCCGCCTCCTCCTGATACTACAGCGGGTACTAGCGCCTGCCGAGTCAGCCGAAATCCCGTAGGATCGGTACGCTCATAGCAAGTACATTATGCTAGAAGACTCCAGCGTTCGCAATGTTTTGACGTTACCAAGTAAACTCTGTATATAGTTCTAGTAGATGTGCCTATACTTAGCATAATGGCGCCCATTGTGTGCACGGAGTAATGACTGATGGAGATTCGACCGGCGACCTTGGATGATATCGTCGCGATTACCGAGGTGCACAAAGGTGATGTCCCCGATTGGTACCGTGGCTTTGGCGATTCCAGCGTTCCTGCGCCGTATGAGACGCTTTCGGTGTTCGAGCGATATATGGCCGGCGGTCCCTGGATGAGTGTTGAGACCTGTGCTATCCATGTCAATCAGCTCCTCCTGCACGACCTGCCCCCAATTGTTGTGGTGGCGGACGGCCAAGTGGTTGCCGAAGCCGAGTTTTACATCGGCGAAGAGGGTGCGCCGTATGGCAAAACGTTGGATATCTCGGTGCTGTATGTGCACCCCCAAGCGCAGGGTAAAGGAATAGGCGGGGCGCTGCTCACATACCTTGTCGATCGTGCGGAGCGTAAAGAGTGCCGCTGTATCACGGTGGTGCCCGGTCCGCGGGGATTCTACCAGCATTACGGATTCAGCGAGATTTATGAGCGCCCGCATCTCCTGGTGAATGCGCGTAAAACCAACCTTGCTTATGCTATCGCTGAAATCGATGTCGAGACCCCTTGGAAGGTCGTAACCGGTTTGCCGATGCCCATCGGGCGCTATACCTCCAGTCGCCAGGAATGGGAACGTCACAAGATGATCACCTACCATCTGCCCGAATTGGCTACCTGCCTGCACAGGCGTGTGCGCATCACCACCGAGCAGGCAGAGGCTGTAGCTATCCTGGGTCAGCACTCGCCGTTTGATGATGCGTTGGTGGCGCACGCCTGGACGGCTAATATGCCGGTCAACGAGCTTGTCTCGATCCTGCGTAACGAGTGCATTGTGTCCGGTTACAACCGGTTGCGGATGCTCATCGATGAAGAGATTGTACATACTCCCCTCACCTGCGAGCCGGTCGAGCGCGATTCCAGCACTTGTATGGTGCGCTGGCTACAGCCGCCTCTGCGCTGATCCTTCACGATGAGTGCATAAACTGCCAGCCTGCCTCCCTGAACGGTAAAAGCAGCCTGGCGGATATTGCCTCAAGTGGATGTTACTCGCCGGGCATATGCGCTGCTGGGAGCTGCGGCAGCTTGGTACACGCCGTCTGCGAAGGCGACCATCGCTGGTTCGGCGACCAGGCGGTTCCCTGGCTAAGCAGCTAAGTGCCCGATAGTTAATACGGTTCGGCAGTTTGCACCCTGCGCAGCAGGCTGGTAAGGATGATGCCGATTACCAGCACGATCGCGCCGGTGACTCCCAGGGTCAACCGGATGCCCATCCCCTTGGAGAGCACCCCGCTGATGGCCGGACCGGCAAACATCCCGAAGGCATAAATCGATTGATGGATGCCCATGGCGGTGGTGCGCTTCTCCTCCGTAACCTGCCTAATGCTCATCCCCATCAGCATCGGCGCGCTGATGCCTTGGGATAGCCCAATGGCTAGCTGGAATACGAGCAGCACTGCGAGCGACTTGGCTAACGCGCTGGCCACTAATCCCAGAGCGAGCAGCGCGAAAGTGCCGTATAACAACTGTCTTTCACCAATGCGCCGTGAGAGGGTTGCTGCCATCAAGTTGCCGACAATCAGAATAGCGACATTCGCACTCACCATGACGCTCTGGATCACGTCCGACGCGCCCAATTGCTTGGCCAGGATTGGGATAAATCCAAAAATGGCAGCCCAGTTGGCGTACTGGCTTATAGTGGCCAAAACCGTGGGCAGCATCACGTCGCCGCGGATGAACAGCCCGCCGATAGTTTTGAGTGAAGGTGTTTTGGGCGGACGCGCTTGCTCGTGAGTGGTCAGCACCAGGATGAAAGCCAAGCCTGCAGCGCCGGCAGCCAGATAGAAGGCGAGCGAATACCCACCGATGCCGTTCAGCCAACCGGTAGAGGCTGTCGCAAAGAGGCGGCCAACCGAACCGAACAACGTCAACAAGGCTGTTGCGCGCACCGCTTCATGAGGCTGAAAGAGGCCGTTGAATACGACGACCAGTGGCACCCAGGTGCCGGCTGCCAAGCCGCTGATGGCGCGGCCGATGAGAATGCCGTTCACATCCTCCGAGCTGCCCATCACAACGGCTGCGGCGGCGCAAAGGACAAATCCTCCCAGGATGAAAGGTTTGCGCCGGCCGAGCCAGTCTGACATGATGCCCAGCGGTATGCGAATGAGCGCCTGCCATAAGCCGTACATGGAGAGAACAACGCCTACCAGAGCTAAATCATCGGTTTTGCTGGACACATAGGTCGGCAGTGTGGGCACATAAAGGTACAATGAGGTCCAGTACAGAGCCACCGTCACTCCATAGATACCTATCAGGCGCTTGCGGTGGTTAGCTGGTGCTGCTGATGAATCTGCTTGCATGGATTTTCCTTCGGCCAAGTTCAAGCTATTGTGCGTGAAATGGTATAAAGGGTCAAGAGAAACTAAATTGACAAGCTCTGGTGTTTATGCTACAGTCTGTATTATTCTGCTCAGTGGTGAGAATGCATGTGCTCTATTGATGCGCAGATGATTCAGATTACTTACTGCATAAAGCCGAGCAAGTCTTTCAAGCCGACGTACAAGTCTGGCTAGACTGCTCCTACCTACAAAGAAAGTAATAAAGGCAGCTCCTCCAGACAAAAACGAGGAGCTGTCTTTTTTATGCCTAGTTTATTTTGATAAAGGAGAAGTAGAGATGGCAACAGCCGCGTGCCCCGAATGTGCAGCCGAAATCGAGTTGGATGCTGACAGCGTGATGGTCGGTGAGATTATCGATTGCCCCGATTGCGGGGTCGAGCTCGAGGTTGTTAACACCCACCCGCTCACTCTGGAGCTCGCGCCAGAAGAAGAAGAGGATTGGGGGGAATAACGCGAGATGCCTATCGAGCAGTTCAACATCATCGAATCAACGCTGCGCGAAGGCGAGCAGTTTGTTGGCGCCAACTTTACTACTGAGCAAAAGGTGTGCATTGCCGAGGCGTTGGACCGCTTTGGTGTCGAGTATCTGGAGCTCACCTCACCGGCCGCGTCGCCTCAAAGCCTCGAGGACCTGAAGGTGATTACCGGTTTGGGCCTCAAGGCCAAGATATTAACCCATGTGCGCTGTACAGTGGAGGATGCAGCTCTGGCGGTCGATACCGGTGTGACCGGCATCGATGTGGTTATCGGCACATCGTCCGTGCTGCGCAAGTTCAGCCACGGCAAAGATATCCCTGCCATTATTGCTATGGCCTGCGAGGTGGTGGATTATATCCGCGGCCAGGGTTTGGAGGTGCGTTTCTCTACCGAAGATTCGTTTCGCAGCGTGCCTGAAGACATCCTGGGCATCTATGAACAGGTGGATAAGCTCGGCGTTACGCGCGTGGGCATCGCCGACACCGTCGGCGTAGCAACCCCGATGCAAGTGTATAATTTAGTCAGTACCCTGCGTCAGCGGGTCAAATGCGATATCGAGTTCCATGGCCATAACGACTCAGGCTGTGCCATTGCCAATGCCTTTTGTGCGCTGGAAGCCGGAGCGACCCATGTGGATACCAGCATTTTGGGCATCGGCGAGCGCAATGGCATCCCTTCCCTGGGCGGATTGGTGGCGCGCATGTATGCTTATGACCGCGATCTGGTGAAAAAGTACAACCTGCCGCTCATCGGCGAACTCGACCATATGGTTGCCGAGATGGTAGGCGTCGATATCCCCTTTAATAATTATATTACCGGCATCACCGCCTTCACTCACAAGGCCGGCATCCACGCCAAAGCTGTCCTGAATAACCCCGAAACATACGAGATTCTCTCGCCGCAGGATTTCGGCCTCACCCGCTACATCAGCATCGCCCACCGCTTGACGGGTTGGAACGCCGTCAAGTCGCGCGCGGAGCAGCTCGGGCTGCCTATTCCTGATGATGAGATCAAGCGCCTGACCGGGCATATCAAGGAGCTAGCCGACCGCCGGGCGCTCACCCTGGATGATGTCGACAGCGTGCTGCGCGAGTGGGCGGACGAACACGGCAGCGGAGGTGCCTGATTGGATACATCGATGCATCATCCATCTGCTGGACAAACGCTCTCGGAACTCATCCTTTCGCACGCTGCTGGGCAGCAGGTGCATGCGGGCGATCTGGTAATTGTGCCGGTTGACCGCTGCATGACCCACGATTCGCTCACGCCCGAGATCATCGATGCCCTGGAGAAAAATCTCGGCGTCAACCGTATTTACGACCCTGAGCGGGTGGCCGTGGTGATGGACCATGTGGCGCCTGCCGCATCCGTCCAGACGGCCAACGCCCAAGTGCGCACGCGACGCTGGGTCGCTCAACAAGGTATCCGCCATTTTTATGATGTGGGCGCGGGTGTGTGCCACCAGGTGCTGATTGAGGAACGCCTCGTCTTGCCCGGTCAGGTGGCGATCGGCTCTGACTCGCACGCCACCTCTTACGGTGCAATCGGCGCTTTTGGCACTGGGATGGGCACGGGCGACCTGGCGCTGATCCTGGCCAGCGGCCGCACCTGGCTGCGCGTGCCCGAGACGATTCGTGTGCAGGTCGTGGGGCGCTTTCGCAAGAATGTCAGCCCCAAGGATATCAGCCTGTATCTGTGCGGGATGCTGGGTCTGGATGGCGCAACCTATCAGGCGGTCGAGTTCCACGGCGTCGACTGGCTCTCGCTGGATGGGCGTGAGGTGCTGGCCGGCATGAGCACCGAAATCGGCGCCAAAGTGGGCATCGTCCCGCCCAGCGGCGAGATTGCTTCACGTTATAACGTTCCAGAGTGGTTGCGGGTGCAGCCCGGCGCGCATTATGTGCGCACTATCGAGGTTGACTTGAACACGCTGGGCTCGCAGGTGGCGGTGCCGCCCGAGGTGGACCACATCGCACCGGCGAGCGAGCTGGGGGACGTTAAGGTCGATCAGGTATTCGTCGGCACCTGCACCAATGGCCGCCTGGAGGACCTGCATATCCTGGCGGAGCTGCTGAAGGGGCACAAGTTGGCGGCGGGCGTGCGTCTGCTGGTCATCCCCGCCTCGCACCGTATCCTGCAGGCCGCCGCCGAGGATGGCACGCTGAGCATTTTGCTTGCGGCCGGCGCTACCCTGGGCACACCCGGCTGCGGACCCTGCATCGGGCGCCATATGGGCGTCATCGGTGCCGACGAGGTTTGCCTTTCCACCGCCAACCGCAACTTCCGCGGGCGGATGGGCGATCCAAACGCGCGCATCTATCTTGCCTCGCCCGAGGTGGCCGCCGCGACGGCGCTGCGCGGTTCTATCAGCGACCCAGCTAACCTGTGATCACCTATAAGGAGCTGCCTGTGGCCCGTGTATGGTTATTTCCAGCTAATATTGATACCGACCAGATTGTGCCCGGCCGTTATGCGCCGTATATGACCTCCGAAGCGGAGCTGGGCAAATATCCTTTTATCGAATATCGCCCTGAGTTTGCAAAAACAGTGCAACCCGGCGACCTGATTGTGGCGGGCAGCAATTTCGGCTGCGGTTCCTCGCGCGAGTATGCTCCGCGCGCCTTGGTCGCCGTTGGCATTGCCGCCATCATCGCCCCGAGTTTCAGCCGTATCTTTTTCCGCAATGCCCTGAACCTCGGCCTGCCCTTGTTTGAATGCGACCTGCAGGGTATCCTGAGCGATGGGCAGCAGGTTACCTACGACAATACAAGCTATATTATCACCACGTCGGAAGGCGCGGTTACCTCCCTGCCCCAGCCGCCGGCTTGGCTGCAGGAAACCTGGGCAGAGGGTGGCATCGTGCAGTATTACCGCCGTCACGGCCGCTTGCCGGTGGGGGCAAACCGATGAGCTATCGCATCTGCCTGATTGAAGGGGATGGCATCGGCCGCGAGGTCATCCCGGCCGCGCGTCGGGTACTCGAGGCATTACCGCTTGCGCTAGAGTTTGTAACCGCCGAGGCCGGCTGGGACTCCTTCCAGCGTACTGGCAGTGCTCTGCCTGAGGCCACCCTGGAGGCAGTGCGCAGTGCACGCGCGACGCTCTTTGGCGCCGTTTCATCGCCGCTCAACCCGGTTGCCGGCTACCACAGCCCTATCGTGGCGCTGCGCCGCATGTTCAACCTGTTTGCCAATCTGCGGCCGGTGATTTCCCAGCCGATCGCCACTTCGCGCGCGGGCATCGATATGCTTATCGTACGCGAGAACACCGAGGGACTCTATGCCGGGCGCGAACGGGCTACCGCTGATGAGGCCGTTACCGAGCGCGTGATTACGCGGCGTGCTTCGGAGCGCATCGTGCGCCTGGCCTGCCAGCAGGCGCTGCAGCGGCGCAAAAAGGTGACCATCGCGCACAAGGCCAACGTGCTCAAGGCAACCTGTGGCCTGTTCCGCCAGGTTGCCTTTGAGGTCGCGCGCGAATTCCCGGATGTACAAGCCGAGGAAGCGCTGGTCGATTCGCTGGCGATGCGCCTGATTACGGAGCCTGAGCGGTTCGATATTATCGTTACCACCAACCTGTTCGGCGATATCCTCTCGGATGAGGCTGCCGGCTTGGTGGGCGGGCTTGGCCTGGCGCCTTCTGCCAATATCGGCCTCGAACAGGCCGTCTTTGAGCCGGTGCACGGTTCGGCGCCAGATATCGCCGGCAAAGGTATCGCTAATCCCTTGGCGGCCGTGCTGGCAGCCGCGTTGCTGCTACAGCATTTGAACGAACCGGCGTCTGCGGCCAAAATAAGGGATGGGGTGGATTCTGTCATCCGCGCAGGCTGCGTGACGCCTGATCTGGGCGGTACAGCGACCACCGCTAAAGTCACTAATGCTGTCATCGAGCGTATCAGGTAATAGAACAATCATTATCAGTTAGCGGAGGAATATATGCGCGTTGGGATGCTGATGTCGCGCGTTCGCGTTGAGGAAAAGCTGCTCATCGACGCCTTTGCAGCGCGGCAGGTGGAGGTTGACCTGCTCGACGATCGCGAGCTCATTTTTGATATCGGCGATTCGTCGCCCTTTCGCCAATACGACGTCATCATCGAGCGCTGCATCAACCACTCGCGGGCTGTCAGCGCCCTGGAAATGCTCAACTCCTGGGGTATCCGCACCGTGAACACGTATGAGGTTGCCAATGTGTGTGGCAGCAAGTTTTCCACCACCCGCGCGCTCTACGCTCACGGCGTGCCTAGCCCGCGCACCCTGTTGGCCTTCACGCCCGAATCGGCGCTGCAGGCCATCGAGAGCCTCGGTTATCCGGTGGTGCTCAAACCGGCGGTCGGGTCGTGGGGCCGCTTGTTGGCGCGCATCAACGACCGCGACGCCGCCGAGGCCGTCCTGGAGCACAAGAGTGTGCTCGGTTCCTACCAACACTCGATATTCTACATCCAGGAATACATCGCCAAACCGCAGCGCGATATCCGTAGCTTTGTGGTCGGCGGCGAAAACATCTGCGCGATCTACCGCACCTCCGAGCACTGGATTACCAACACCGCCCGCGGCGGCAAGGCGTCCAACTGCCCCATCACCCCCGAGATCGAAAAACTCTCATGCGCGGCCGCCGCTGCGGTGGGCGGGGGCGTGGTAGCTATCGACCTGCTGGAAAAGCCCGGGGGTGAGCTGGTGGTCAATGAGGTCAACTACACCATGGAGTTCCGCAACAGCATCGACACAACCGGCGTGGATATCCCGGCTAAAGTGGTCGATTATGTCCTCAAGGTGGGAAGAGGCGAAGCATGAGCAGAGCGCGCGTCGCGATTATTGGCGGCTCCGGCTACGCCGGCGGTGAGGTGCTGCGCCTGCTGCTGGCTCATCCACAGGTTGAGGTGACCCAGGTTACCTCGGAGAGCAACGCCGGCAAATATGTGCATGCCCTGCATCCCAACCTGCGCAAGCGCACCGACCTGAAATTCGTGCCCGTAGCAGCAGTAGAGCCTTGCGATATTCTTTTCCTTGCCCTGCCTCATGGCGAGGCGATGCAGCGCATCGAGCAGTTCGCCGCGCTCGCCCCGCGCATCATCGACCTTTCCGCAGATTTCAGGTTGCGCAACCCTGATGATTATGTCAAATGGTATGAGCATCCGCATGCCGCGCCGGAGTGGCTGGCGCGTTTTACCTACGGCCTGCCTGAGATCAACCGCACCGGCATCTGCGGAGCCAATTATGTCAGCGGCGTGGGCTGCAATGCTACCGCCACCAACCTGGCGCTCTGGCCGCTCTTTCAAGCTGATGTAATCGACCGCAGCCGCGGGATTATTGTCGAGGTCAAGGCCGGTTCATCGGAGGGCGGCGCGATGGCAGGTCCCTCTTCGCACCATCCCGACCGCAGCCATGCGGTGCGCTCCTACGCGCCGGTGGGGCACCGCCACACGGCTGAAGTGCTCCAGGCGCTGGCTCGCCCGGGCGACGGGCTGCAGGTGCATATGTCGGTGACCTCCATCGAGCTGGTGCGCGGCGTGCTGGCTACGGCCCACGTCTTTATCAAGCCCGAGCTGCTTCAGGACGGTTTTGCGCTCAAGGACCTGTGGAAGGCTTACCGTTCCGCCTATAATAGCGAACCCTTTGTGCGCATCGTGCGCGAGCAAAAAGGCGTCTATCGTTTTCCCGAACCCAAGATATTAGCCGGCAGCAACTATGCCGATGTGGGCTTTGATTTTGATCCGGAGACCGGGCGCGTGGTGGCTATTGCTGCCATCGATAACCTGATGAAAGGCGCGGCCGGTAGTGCGGTGCAGTGTATGAACCTGATGTGTGGCTGGGATGAAACGACAGCCCTCGGCTTCACGGGGCTGCACCCGGCCTAAGGAGCAAAGCGATGATTGTAATCAAAGTGGGCGGCAGCGAGGGGATCGACCTGCGGGCGCTGTGTATGGATATTGCTGTGTTAATTCAGGAGGGGCAGCAGCTCGTGCTCGTGCACGGCGGCTCTGCGCGCACCAACCAGGTTGCTGCACAGCTTGGGCATCCGCCTCAGTTCGTCACTTCGGTCTCGGGTTACACCAGCCGACGCACCGACCGCGAGACCCTGCGTATTTTTGAGATGGTTTACTGCGGTGAGGTGAACAAGGGGATCGTCGAGATGCTGCAAGCTGTCGGCGTCAATGCGGTTGGCCTGTCGGGCATTGACGGGCGCCTGCTGGAGGGCAAGCGCAAAGAGACAATCAAAATCGTGGATGGTACCGGCCGCCGCATGGTGCTGCGCGATGACTACACCGGCACGGTGGAACACGTCAATACCGCTTTGCTCAATCTGCTGTTGGCCAACGGTTATTTGCCGGTGATTACCCCGCCGGCTATCAGCGAGGCCGGGGAAGCGATCAATGTGGATGGCGACCGCGCCGCCGCGTTTATCGCTGCGAGCCTCAAGGCCGATAAGCTGATTATCCTTTCCAACGTGCCCGGCCTGCTGCGCGATTTTCCTGACGAGGCCAGCCTGATTACGCGCATCGACCCGGCGCATATCGGCGAGTTTATGGAACACGCCCAGGGGCGCATGCGCATCAAAGTGCTGGGCGCGATGGAAGCGATTGAGCAGGGCGTTGCCCAGGTGATTTTCGCCGACGGGCGCATCGCCCAGCCGGTGCATGCCGCACTGGCGGGCCGCGGCACCGTGATTGGCGCTAAGCCTTTATAATCTATATATTGGAGAGCGATGGATACGATTATCCGCGAGACGCTATACACCAGCGGGGTTTATCCCAAGCGCGATGTCGCGATTGTGCGCGGACTGGGCGCAAGGGTCTGGGATGATGCCGGCCGTATGTATATCGACTGTGTTGGCGGGCACGGCGTAGCCATCGTCGGACACTGCCATCCGCGCGTGGCTGAGGCAATCTCCGCACAGGCGCGCACGCTCATCATCTGCCCCGAGATATTCTACAACGACCAGCGGGCGCTGCTCGAGGAGCGCCTGGTCAGGCTGGCGCCGCAGGGCCTGGAGCGTGTGTTTCTGTGTAACTCGGGCGCCGAAGCGGTCGAGGCAGCCTTCAAGTTCGCCCGCCTGAGCACCAGCAAACCCGGTATTGTCGCCGCGATGCGCTCGTTCCACGGACGCACGCTGGGCGCCCTCTCGGCTACCTGGGAGCCGGAATACCGCACTCCGTTCG
>JAJFUJ010000205.1 GCA_021372475.1 Chloroflexota bacterium
AACAGCAAAACTTGCCTGAGGATGCGCTTGAACAGGTTTTTATTGTGCATCGCATACCTCCTGGAGCGTCAAAACGGGTGCGGTAGAACTGCGGGGTAAACCGCGGGCATTATAGGCGCCCGAGCGCTGCTGTCAAATGCCGACATCGCGAGGGTGTTGAAAAAGAGGTCCTTTTCTTATGCTTGCCCACTGGGAAACAGGAAGCGTCATTCCGGCGCAGGCCAGAATCCAGTATTGATCTGATATATAGTGTAATGTATCATAGAATAACACGAATAAAAGCAAGACTCGGATGGGTCCCTGCTTGCGCAGGAATGATCTGCGAGTTCGCAACTCTGTCTTTCAGGCACTGCGGTATCGCCTATTGGATACTTTTAACACCCTCGGCATCGCGAGGCATACGGAGGCCTATAGCTCAAGCACTTGAATCCCAGCTACACTTGGCTGTTGGAAGCGATAATTGTCTGCACCTGCTCATAATTTTCAGAATCGCAAAATACCGCCATGCTCTCCAGCACACTGCCGCGCAGCATGATGGTCTGCTGCTCCGGAAGGTATTTCACCTTTTTGATATCCCGCCATTTCAAAAACACAGCCTGGCGCGACTGGGCCAGCATGCCGGCTCCGGCCGCGCTGGGTTTGCCCGTGGCCAGCCCCAGTATCACCGTTATGCCGTTCACCCACATATTGCGCTTCGCCTGGCGCGTCTGGGTATAGTTAAGGATACCGTTGTGGTCAATTCTGTAAGCAGCCGCATACTTGCCGCCATACAGCGCCATAATCAGAACATAGGTCAGTGCAAACAGCGCGGCAATCAGAGCGAGTGCATACAGGGCATAAATCCACTGAGCTCCGGTCGCCACAATAATCACAAGGGCTACCAGGCCGAACGGGATGCCAATCGCGATGCCCAACTGCCTCAAGATGAGGGTATTCCGGAATATCGGCACATTGATTTCCCATTCGATTTTTTCCGGGCTGTTCACGCCGCTGCCGCCTTGCGGTTCTTCCATATCAACCCTCCTGCTCTGCTTTCAATTCCGCCTCGATTTGCGCTTGCAGCGCCTCGTCATGCGTCAAGCGTAGGGCAGCCATCAAGTCCTCACGACGAGATAACGCTTCCCCCAGTTTTTTGTACGCCTGGGCGCGCACATAGTATGCTTGCGCCATCTCTGGTCTGTTGCGGATGGTCTCATTCAGGTCATCCAGCGCGCCACCGAGGTCGCCCAGGTGCAGACGCACCGCGCCGCGCTCCAGTTCGGCCTGGTAGTTGCCGGCATAGAGCGTGAGCGCACTGGTATAATCGGCCTCAGCTCCGTGCAAATCCCCCATACAGGCTCGCACCCCAGCGCGGGCCTGGTAAGCCGCGGCATCGTCCGGACGGCGCCGTAAGGCGGCATCGAAATCCACCAATGCTGCCGAGAGCTGACCCAAAGCGGCCAGCGCCCTGCCGCGCTGGTAGAGACTGGCGGCATCGTTGGGCCAAGCGTGCAGCGCCCGGTTGAAATCTGCCAGGGCTTCCTGCCAGCGCCCCGTTTCAGCCAACGCCAGCCCGCGGTCGTAATGGGCCTCAGTCCAGTCGGGGCGCAGGCGCAGCGCCGCATCGTAATCGGTCAAGGCGCGCACCCAGTGCCCCTCCGCGGCATAAGCACAGGCGCGGGCGTGATACAGGTCGGCATCATCCGGGCGCAGCCGCAGTGCGGCCGAGTGCTCGGCAATGAGACGGGCATATTCATCCGTAGGCATCGTTGTTCACCTAAAATGGATTCCTCCTCATATGTTGGAGTCCTTCACACAATACACGCGACGCGGCGCAGATGCAAGTTTATTTGGTCGCGCCATTTTATTGTGGTATGATGGGCTTATGCTGGGTATAAATGACTTATCTGGGGGGATATGCTGATGCCCTCGCGCCACACCCGCCGCCAGTTCCTCAACTGGGTCGGCCTGGGAGCGCTCGGTGCGCTGACGGCTGCCTGGTACGAACGCTGGGGCATCCAGAACGCGGCAGCTCAGAGCCTCATCTCCGCCGGGCTGCTCACCGGCATCACCTCCGAGATGGGCAGCGGCAAGCCCCTCGCGGGAGTGCTGCTGAGCGCCGGTGACAAGAGCACCGCCAGCGACAGCGCGGGACGCTACAGCCTGGAGCTGCTCCCCGGCGCCTACGAGCTGCGCGCCGAGGCGCCAGGCTACATCGGCATGACCGCAGCCGGCCTGGTTGTTAATGCCGGCACAGTGCTCACCTGCAATCTGGAACTCGTCCCCAGCCAACCCAGCGCAGCGCTGGCGGAGCTGATATCTGAGCGCATATCAGCCACTGCCGGCAGCGGTAGCCCCGCGGCGACTCAAAGCGCGAATACTACCTCTAGTAATACCTTGTCCAACACCATCCGTGTGGTCACTAATTATGTCAATCCACCACCCGAAGGTTGGGTGCCGAACGTTGTTACCATGGAGCTGGAGGAATATCTGCGCGGTGTAGTACCCTATGAAATGTCCCCCGGGTCGCCGAAAGAAGCGCTCAAGGCTCAGGCGGTGGCTGCGCGCAGTTACGCCGCTGCCGGGAGCAACCATTATCCTTATGCTGATGTATGCACTACGACACACTGTCAGTATAGGGGAAGTACGTATTACTACACTACCGACCAAGCTATCAACGCGACACGCGGCATTGTAGTTACCTATGGCGGTTATATCGCACAAACTTTTTATTTCGGCCACTGCATCGGACAAACCATCGATGCTACCTACAATCGCTGGTATGCGCCATGGTGCCAAAGCGTACCGTGCGAACCTTGCGCCTCCCATCACTATACCGAGTATTGGGGCCACGGCGTCGGCATGTGCCAGGAGGGCGCCGAGGGCTATGCCAGCGCTCCTTATAACTGGAACTATGCCCAGATTCTACACCATTATTACACCGGCATCAGCCTGACGGCGCCGACCCCCATCCGCATCACCGCGCCGGCCGATAACACTGCCGTACGCGGCGTCCTATTGGTAACGCTCGGGTATGATATCGAGCCCACTTATGTCGACTTTTACCTGGATACCAGCCCAAACCCAACCCACCTGACCCAGGTAACGGCCGCACCCTGGCAGATGCGCTTGAATACCACCACTCTGAGCGACGGCGCTTATACCCTGCGCGCGGTGGCCGTTATTGCCGGCTACACGAGCGAGGCCACCGTGCATATCACCGTCGATAACACTAAACCCGTTGGCGCGGCCTCCGCGCCAACGGGTTGGCTCAGGAGCACACACGTGCCCATCGCCCTCACCTGGAACGAGGATGCCAAAACGGTGCAGTTCAGCAACGCCTGGCGCTGGGAGGGCGAGGGCAGCGCCAGCGGCGAAACCATTCTCCACTCAACCGGCTCAAAGATTACCGATGGCTCCGCGCTCAACGGCTACACTTGGTGCGGCCAGCAGAGCACCGACGCGGCGGATACCTGGTACGGGCCCTACACCTGTGCGCTGCCCCTGGCGCCCGAATACCAGGCTTATTTCCGCATCAAAACTGGCGCAATTTATCCCACTGTCGCCCTGGCGCGCCTGGATGTGGCCGATTCCTACGGCCAGCGGCTGCTCTGCCAGCGCGATATCTCCAGCGAGGACCTGCCTTTCAGCATGACCTATGAGGAGTTTATGCTCCGCTTTGCTTATGCCGACCAGGCCGGCACCTGCGCTGCGCCCGGCATGCATGGCGGGCTCGAGTTCCGCACCTACTACCTGGCCAACCGCGATCTCTACCTCGACTGCGTTACCGTTTACTCCGCACCGCAGGCGTTGGCGCCCACCATCACCTGGGATGCGCATGCTGTCAATGGCGAGCAAACCATCTGGGTGCGCCTGCTGGATGCCGCCGGCAACGCCTGCGACTGCCAGGTAACGGTGCAAATCGATCTCACGTATCCTGCCCTGACCCAGCAGGGCGCCAACGCTGCGCTGGCGCAGGATACCGTCTCCGGGCTGGACCCGGCTAGCGCGCGTTGGTCGGATTCGACCGACGGCGGCGCCACCTGGAGCGATTGGCAGCCCTTCGGCAGCCCGCCCTGCACGGCCGGCACGCTGGAGCCTGTGTTGCTCAGCGCTCCCGCGGGCGCTGCAGACGACGTGCGCTACTTGATCCGCGATATGGCCGGCAATTTCGCCTTCACGCGCGGCATCCCGCAGGAGCTGCCACTGGTGTTTAACCAGAAATAACGCTAGAATCCGCAGCATTCATAATATGGTCAACAGGAGCCTGGGGTGGACCGTTCGGCACTCGTTTACCGCGGCACACCGCCCAACACCACCGTCTGCGACCAGGCGCTGCGCATTCTGCCCGGTTTGCCCGGCATGCTGGCCTACCCCGACGGCGAAGTGGACGCCGAGGAACGCTACATCCATTTCGTCTTTGACTATAACCGCCACGGCTGCATCTACTGGGGTGCCGAGTTGCCGCCGGCGTAACTTATCATGGAGGTCTCATGCCCGAGGCAAAGCCAACCCGCTTGCTGCTCTTGTGGACAACCGATAACAAAGAGACGGCCGCCAACATGGTGCTGATGTACACCACCAACTCGTGCCTGCACGGTTGGTGGGACGAGGTGGTGCTGCTCCTCTGGGGCGCCGCCCAGCGCCTGGCCGCTGAGGATGCCGATATCCAGGCACTGCTGGCTGCCGCCAAGAACGCCGGCGTACGCCCGATTGCCTGCCTGGCCTGCGCGCGCAATATGGGCACGCTCGAGGCGCTGCAAGCGATGGGCGTCGAGGTGTTCTACACCGGCCAGTTCCTGAGCGACTGGCTCAAATCAGGCGACCAGGTACTCTCGGTATAGCCAGGCCATTGCAACAGCACCGTTCAAATTATTTTGCCTTTGCGGCTTTTTTGCGCTTCAGCCAGGCTTTTTCCAGATTCTCAGCAGCCCGAAAGCGCGTTATCCGGCCAACCAGTTCTAGCGGCAGCGCTTCATCGAGCGGGAACTGTACGGCGCCCTTTGAGCTTGCATAACGCGCCAATTCCTCCCTGAACGCCTCGATAGCGCTGGGCGTGGGGTAAAAACCGATATGGCGCTTGAGGGCGGCAAAATGCACCAGGTTGCCCTCCAGGTAAAAGGTGGGCATCTGGTAGCTGATTTTCTCGGTTGCCGCAGGCGCCGCAGCGTGAATCGCTGCCCGCATCGCCTGCAGCCGCTCCTGAATCTCCTCAGGGAACGACGCGATATATGCATCGATAGTGGTGTACGCAGCCCGTTTTTGCATCTCGCTCCTCTTCTGAAGCGCATATGGCTCCGCTGAGCCGCGGGTTCAATCTCGAGTCGTGTCTTTCTGCATAGACCGGGGCGGCTCGGATACGATGCCGATGTTCTTGGGCCCTGTGAACCCGAACGCGACCCGTTCGTAGCGCACGCGGTGTTCGGCATAGTAACGCTCTATCGCCGCAACGAGTTCGTCCCTGCCCAGCTTTTCTTCGGACCAAAAGTTGCAACAGGGAATCAGGATTACCCGGCAGGTCAGCGCGGCCTCGGCCACCGCGCGCGTGGCTTCATCCGGGTGCAGGCCGACAACCAGGTCATAGTAGCCGGCCAGCGCCGGGCTGAAGGTTTCCTGGCAGCCGGGCACGCCGGTCAACAGCCAACCGCGCGGATCGACCACCTCGCAGGCATAGTTGTAGCGTTTGTTGAGCAGGCGGGTCAGCATGCCCTGCCCGCCGGCCACATCCGCGATGTACTTTACCGACGCGCCGTAGCGCTCGTTGATAAAATCCGCCAGCACCTCGAAGCGCTCGGGCGCCCCATGAAAGCGGTGCCGGCTCATACCCTCTTCCCTTCGCCACTCATAATACCCATCCTGTGGGCGGTCCCTCGGTTTGCATTTGTCGCAGCGCTGCCGTTGGTCTGAATCTACAGGATATTCATCGGCTGCGCCATATGCAGCTCTTTTAGGTTGGTAAGCCACAGCCTAACACGAACATGGTATGCCGGCAAGCTCCTTCTCGCCGACCCCAATTTGTGCTATTATCGGTGCATACCATTCAGGAGTATGCGCCGATGCCTGTCCCCCAAGCCGTACCGCTGCCCTTCTCAGTCCCGCGCTCAGCCCGCTTTTTGCTGCACGGTATCCTCAAGCCGCGCCTGGAGGCCAATCTCGAGCAGTGGCTGCTCACCGCGCCGCAGGCCAATCCCGCTATGCTGGAGATGTTCCGCGACCGCGAGCGCGCCCCGCGCCGCGACCTGCTGTGCTGGTCGGGCGAGTTCGCCGGCAAATACCTCACAAGCGCCGTGCTCTGCTACCGGCTTGACCGCGATGAGCGCCTGCGCCGCCAGCTCGACCGTTTTGTAGATGAGCTTATCGCCTGCCAGGCGCCGGATGGCTACCTTGGCCCCTTCCCGCAGGGCGAGCGCCTGGTGGGGCGCACCGCCGACGGGCAGAACAGCCTGTGGGATGTGTGGGGGCACTACCATTGCATCCTGGGGCTGCTCCTGTGGTACCGCGAGGTGGGCTATCACCCCGCCCTCAGTGCCGCCTGCCGCGCCGCCGATTATATCTGCACCTTTTTCAGCGATAGGCCACTCATGGATGCCGGCTGGCCGGAGATGAATATGGCCATCGCCCATGGCATGGCGCTCCTG
>JAJFUJ010000225.1 GCA_021372475.1 Chloroflexota bacterium
ACCCAGCCATCGCCCACCGAAGGCGCCGAGTGGCTCTGTACGGCGTGCACCAGCACCGCTGAGGGCTGCGTATCCAGCAGGGCTGCAATCTCGGCCTGCAGCATCCGGCTGATGGTATCATCGATACCGAGCACATCGCAGGCGACGATACATACACGCCGGCTGCCCTGCTCGGCCACCAGGGCGCGCGCCTTGAGCGGCATGCGCACCTCCTCCTGCGGCCGATAGCGCCCGATATCGCCGCCGAGCTGGATCCCCATCTGCGGGGTGATATCCGCCGAGGCTGCGCCGATGCACAGACCATTTGTAATCTGCATCATATACCCCCTTACTCGATTTCACTCGCGGTATTCACCAGAGACCAGGGCGGCAGCGTCACACTGCCAGCCGTGAATTCCGGGTGGATCTCACTTAGGGGCGCCAGGTAAGCTTGAGATGACAACCCGCGGACAGCGATCACATTGCCCAGCTCTTCCAATCTGATGTCGAGCGGCTCTGCGCTGTAATTCACCAGAAAACCCCAATCGATATTGCCTTTGCGAATGAATGCGGCGCTGATGGCGCTGCTTTTTTCCGTGAGACGGGGCGCATCTACCGCCAGTTCGAGCGCTTCGCCGGGCAGCGCCTCGGCATACAGGTTGAGCACGCGCGCCATATCGTCCAAGCGCACCTGGCCGTCCTTGATATGCAGCATGCCCATGGTGTTGACCAGCGAATAAAAGCAGGCCAGTTCGAGCTGCGGCCCCAGCCGGCTGAGCGCGTTGAGGTAACCGGCAGCATACAGGCAGTGGCGGATATCGTGCGGCTCGTAAAAGCCGAGGTGGTCGTTATGGCTCGAACGCGTGAACACGTTCCACTCGACGATGCCGATGGTGCGTGCGAGCCCGGCCTCATGCAGGGTGCCGATGTGGCGCGCCAGGTCGGCCTCCTTATCGGTCACGCAGTCGGCCATGTGTGCCAGCCCTTGCTCAAAAGGCAGGGCATCGTTGGCGGAGGCGTAGCGTGTCACCACCAGCGTATCGAACAGGTCGGCGGCCCGCTCCATCACCGTCGCGCGCCAGGGCGTCACGAATTCATCGCGCAGCCCGCCCGACTCAAACTCGCCGATGGCCAACATTTTAGCCTCGGGATAGGCGGCGCGCACCGCCGGCACAAACTCGCGCAGTTGGGCGGCGTACATCTCGCCCGTCATGTGGCCGAGCTCGTGGATCCAATAGTTCTCGTTGCCGAACATAAAATAGGCGGCCGGCACGGGCAAGCTGTGAGCGACGTACCAAGCGCGCACATAGGCCGCCCACCCGGCGGCCTGCTCCGGCGTGGCGGTGGTGGTGTTGAGGGTAATCAGCGGACGGATGCCGCGCGCCGCGCACAGCTCGAGGTATTCGTCGGTGCCGAAATCGTAATATACCTTATACTTGAACACCGGATCGTCCTCGACGGGGCGCAGGTACACCGGACCCGTGCCGCGCTCCCAATGATAAGTGCAGCTCACACAGCCGCCCGGGAAGCGCAGCACCGGGCAGGGGAAGCGGTCGAACGCTTCCAGCAGCGCCCGGCTGACGTTGCCCTCGCCGGCGGGGCGCAGGTGCACCTGGTCGAAGATCACACGCCCCTCGGGTTCCACCGCCAGCGTGAAATAAGCGCCTCCCTCGCCGGGCGATTGGATGCGGCAGGTGCGCCGCTGCCAGTGCGCCAGGTCGAGCGTGATTTCGGCGCGGCACTCGGGGCGCACCGGCTGGCCGGGCAGGTGTAGTGAGATGGCCACCTTCGCCGGGCGGTGCTGGGCGCGCGCCCACAGCTCCACCTCGAATTCCTCGCCGGCGCGCACCGCCACGCCGGGCTGCACAATTGTGCCCCAGACAATCTGCTGGTAGGCATGAACGAGCTGTGCCTCGCGCCCCGAGAGGTACATCCCGGGCACGAGCTTGCAGCTAAAGCCGGTCATCGTGGTGCCGTAAGGCTCCCACTCGGCGGCGATGCCCGTCTGTGGGTTCTCGGGCCCGGCGAACTTGGGGTTGCGCAGGCGTTCGGAAAGCATGCTCGGGATGGTGTTCTCGTAGGCCTCGATGTTGTTACCCAGCAACTGCGAGCTGACGGGACCGAGAGAACGCCCGGTATAGCGGATGGATGCGGACATAAAGAACCTCCTTGAGATGCCTGGTTGTGAGCCGGCAAATGGGACTATGCACCGCGTGCGCAGTCCCATAAACTGGCGTATACACGCGTTTATATAAAAATAGCTATAGTATCATATAAATAATAGTACAATACCGTCATTTTGCGCAAACGGAAACCCAGTACTTGTCTTGTGTATTATCATGATTAACGCCGTTGCTCGTTCTACCGAAGCGAATTATTCATTTCCTGCTGCGCTGCATATCGCCTTGGTACTGCAAGCAGCTCTGAGATTATCAGCCATTCAAATACATTATCATCTCAATCGCGCGTAAGGGGGTAACCTCATATCCTATTTTAGTGTTCATCGATCGATGAATTGCCGGAAATCCAGGGTTGGCTGCTAATCTGTAGCAATTGCTCTGATATTCCAGATAGTTTTCAGGCTTGCTTATCTGGTAATCATAAGCATCTTTGCCATTGATATAGCGATAGACGCGGCTATCCCAAATGGGGTATTGATACGGGTTGATGAAATGCAGCAGTTTAGATGTGCCTGGGAGGGAGTTATTAATCGCGCTTTTTAACTGTATTAATTCCGGTGTGCCAATCAATGTACTATGCTTGACCTCATTAAGTACTTTGACAATCAAGGGAAGGCTCTCCGGGGTGATATACAGCTCTAGAATTGTGGGCATCCATCCGTAAACCAAATGGGCGCCAATGATCAAGTGGTGAGGAGTAATCGTATCTATCGATGCAAAATAAGTTAAAAACTCCTGATAGCTTACCAGATAGGAGTGTTTAGGATTGGGTTCTGCACTTTGTTCTGACTGCGACAACCGTTCAAATGATACTTTATGCATTGGGTATAATCTCCAGGCTTTTTCACCAATAAATCATGATTACCATGCGTACTACCTGGCTCACACCCATCCCCTGCTTGCCTCCAGCAGGCGCTCCCCCTCCTCGCGGCTGGCGCAGTGGGTCTGCAGCAGCAGCAGAGCGGGATTCAACTCGCGCACCAGCGGTTCCACATTCTCTGCCGGCAGGTCGATGTGGATGATGCGTCCGGCCGCCTGAATCATGCGGTACATCTCCAGGTGTTCTGGTCCGTTAGGCGGCTCGCAGGGAGCGGGCGTATATTGCACTACGCGCAGATAGGGCAGCGTCAGCAGCCGCGGCAGATGCTGGCGCGCGTCGCCGCCGTCCAGGTGATACCACAGCGCGCCGTGGTCCGCGCCGACAATATCCAGCTCGGGCACCACAAAGCGCTCGTACATCGCCGGCGAAAGCATGCACGAGACGTCCGATTGGGTGGTGTTGTAAGGCTCCGGCGCCCAGAAGGGCATCCAGCCGGCATTGCCATACCAAAAGGCGTGTCGTTGGCGGATAAGCGCCTGATACTCGTGCTTGGCGGCAATCTGGTCGCGCGCGCCCTGGGTTATGGCGCGTTCCATCCATGCGGGCTGGTCCAGCAGCGCCAGCATAAATGCCTCCACGCCCATCTGCTGCGCCAGCAGGTCGTTGGCCGGCAGCCCGCCCGGCGAACCAACCAGAAAGTCGTCCCAGCCAGCCGCAGCGCACAGCGCCTCGAGCGCGGCGCGGTATTCGCGTGTCCAGGGGCTGGACGGATCATGCCGAAAAGCCGAGGGCTGGTTGAAATCCACCGAACGTTGCTCGAACCAGATGGTCTCTGGCGTAAAGTGCGGCCTGCCGCCCAGGCAATTGACCCAGCCTCCCTGTAAAAGCATCGAGGGGATGGCCTCGCCGCCCCACCAGGTGCCGGCAATGCTGCGCCGCGCCGCGGCCGCCAGGTATGCCGGATCGAGCCAGCGCGCCTCATCGTCAGCCGGTTCCGGCGCGGGGGGTAGGTTGACATCGGGCAGGGGCGCCGTCACCTGGATGCAGGGGCGCTCGCACAACGCGCCATGCCACAGCGCTGTCAGACGGCGTTGGGCTTCGGACCAATCGGGTTTGTAGAGCATAAGGCTGCCTTTCGTGGGTGATTCGGGCGCCTGGCGACAGCGTGCGCCCGCTGGTATTATACAGGATATCCGGCGCGGTGCACCTGTTATGCGCCAGCAGGTAAGGAGTTTATGCGCTCTCGAGATGGCGTGCATGCCGCGTTCGCCACTGCCTGGATACTTGGTCTGGAGGGCTACTGGTTCCTGGCTGCCGACCGGTCGCGCGTGTTCCTCTACGGCCACCTGGGCGCCGGGCCATTCGACCCCATTACCCGCTCACGTTACTGGATGAGCGGACTGGTCGCGGCCGGCCTCTTGCTTGCGCCCTACCTGGCGTTGGCGCTTCTCGCCCGCCGGCGCCGCAAGGACTGGCTCCCCGTTCCGCTGCGTACCGCCGCTTATGCCTCCTTACCCATCACAGCAGGCGCTCTGCTGTTCGCCTGCGCCTGGGGGGAGCCGCGCCTGCCGCTAGGGCTCGGGATGGCGCTGGCCTGCACCTCAACCGTCGGCGCATATCTGGCGCTGCGGACGGCGCGCCGGTTGTATGAGCTGGGGTGGGCGTTCATCCTGCCCGCGCTGGACGGCCTGGCGCTCGTGCCTACGCTCGCGCTCTTCCACGCGCTGGAGCTGCCCGGGCAAGGGCTGAGCATCACCAACGCGGCAGTCTGGGGCGCTGCGCTGGGCAGCCTGTTCCTGAGCGCGGTCGGTCTCGCCGGGATGATGCTCCTATACCGGCGCTACCGCCAGGCGCCCGCAGCTCCCGCCGAAGTGCTGGCGGAGGCCTGCACATGGACCTACCTGGCGCTGCCGGCTCTGCACCATCTAATCGAGACGCCGCCGGGTTATAAATACATCACCACCGCCGACAACCTGTTCGCCCGAAACTGGCTGCTGCAGCTTGCTACCTGGGCGCTGGCTGCGCTGCTGGCCTGGGGCGCAGGTCTGTTCAGACGCAGGCGCGAGTAAAGAGTTCTACGAGCCGCACGAGAAATGGAGTGCGAGCTTGCCTGCGCATTATGCGTTGCGCGCCGTGTGCGCGGTGCGGCGGGCACGCGCAGCGTGCCCTTACTGAACAGCCGGCTATGCGCAACCGGGGATGAGGTATTGCCGCAGGATAGCGTGTTATAGAGCGCAGCAATGATGCCTCCGCATACTCATTATAGCAGGCGGATGCGCCGCAAATAACAGGTGTATCATCCGAACAAAGAACTCTGGATGGCTTCTCGCTTTGCACGGATAGCGTTCTATTGTTGCCTATTGAATTGTTTTGCGTAGCGGGCGAAGAGTACTCTCTTCGCCCATCACTATCACGACCGCAGAGTTCTACCTGCTTATTCTCAGCGTCGCGATTTGGCGCGGGCGCAGCATTGCGCGGATAGTGCGCCCCTCTACGCGCAGCGGCGCATCCAGTGGCTTGGCGCATAAATCCTCTGCGCGCACAGCGGCGGGCGTGAACCCGAGTTTTAGCCCTATCTCACCGCCTCTTCCGTCGCGCTCATAGATGCGTACCACCAGTGCATCCCCTTCGGCGTAGCAGGCCGAGAGCAGGGCGTTGTCGGAGAGTGCGAGCAGCTCGAAATCCGGCCCAAGCGCCGGTTTAGCAGGGCAGTTGGGGCGCACGACGACCGGCGGGTGGCGCAGCTCCTGCGAGCGGCGCTGCGGGTCAGCCACGCGCCAGTCGCCGTCATGCAGCCTCAGCACATAAGTAAACTCGTGTACGCCGGCGCCCGAGCTCGCCGCGGCGGTGAAGCGCTCCCAGTCGTCCGGATGTCTGGCCAGGGCGCGGGCTAGGATAGGCCCGAGGCAGCCCGGCTCTTTGAAAAAGTAATAGTTGCCATCCACCGAGCGCCAGGTTAGCCCGCGGCCTTTGCTCGACCAATCGGCCCACGAGCGCCCCCAGAAAAATCCTGGACGCTGGCGCTCGAACATCCCCATCCCCAGGTCGCCCAATTCGACATCAGGCGGTAAACTGTTGTAGTAATATTCGTGGTCGGGG
>JAJFUJ010000226.1 GCA_021372475.1 Chloroflexota bacterium
GTAATCCCAAGCGCATAAAGCACCTCAGCCATCACCTGCAGGATGATGGCTGAAATCAGCGCTATTTTGTTGCGTGTGGAAATCTGCTCGCGCGGCGCGACCACGAACAGCACACAGCCGATGCCAATGAGGCCTACTGAATATACAAAGTGCACCCAATACCAGGGGCCTGTGGAGGCTGCTAAAACCTGTATGCCGCTGCTAGTCACAACGTGGTAGTCATAGGTAAACAAATGATGCAGGGTGCTGGTATCCGCAAGCAGGTTAGTGATTACGGGCACCGCTAGGATGGCCATCAGCCGCCCGCGGGTGAGCCAGTTCGTTTTACCGGTAGCGTCCAGCGCCATCGCCAGGTAAACTGGGCCGGCGAAAGAAGTGGCGATAAAATCCATCTGGTGCCAAAAAATGCGCAGCGTGAGACTAGTGGAGCAAATCCCCATGGCAGAGGAGAGCGCATACCATGCCCCCAGCCACATCAGCAGCGCAAACGGCCGGAAGGGCGGTAGGTTGCGGTAACGGCGGGCATAGATAGCAAGGCCAGCCAGAAAGCCGGCAGCTATCAGCAACGGCCAGATTGCAGGAGTATAGCCCATCGTCCCCCTACGATATGCCGCGTCGGCGGTTGGCTAGTTACCTTCAGCCCACGCTGCGGCCTCCCTTGCCGCTGTAGATCACTGTATATATTGTAACAGCGTGTTCTTTTTATCTTTCATCGCTTTAGGGCGATATTGATATGTATTATAATATCAGAAAAGGCGGCAAGCAAGTCAAATTATATAACATGCTATACAAAGAAGGCGAAGGCTGATGGCTGTAACCCGTGAGATGATTATTACCACGCTGCGCGCGCACCTGGAAGCGCTGCCCGACGTGCTGGCTTGCTGGCTGGAGGGCGCCGACGCTGCCGACCGGGTGGACGCGTACTCGGATATCGACCTGTGCGCTGCGCTGCTGCCCGGCGGCATGGATGCTGCCGAAGGCGCGGCGCGCGCCGCCCTGCGAGCTCTCGGGGAGCGCGACCTGGATTTATGTTATGTCAACGAGCCTAACCAGCGCCACCTCATCTTTCACCTGACGGCCAGCCCGGCGCATACCATCCTCGACCTGGTATTCTATATCGGCTGCGGCAGCGACTTTATCGAGGGCGACACAGTAGAGCGCCCGCTGATCCTCTTTGACCGCAGCGGCGCGGTACGCTTTCATCCTGCTGCCGAGCAGCTTGCAGCGCTCAACCTGCCCGCCCGCCGGCAGGCTTTGCGCGGGATGCTGGCGCAATCCTCCAGGGTCGATAAATACCTGGCACGCGGGGAGTTCATCGAAGCATTCGGCTACTATCGCAGATACCTGCTGGAGCCGCTGATCGAAGCGCTGCGCCTGCGCTATACGCCGCTGCACCCGGATTACGGCATCGTGCACATCTCGCGCCACCTGCCGCCCGAGGTGACGGCGCGCTTGGAACGGCTGCATCAGGCGGTTAACCTGGCTGACCTGGCGAACAATGCGGCGCAAGCCCGCGCCTGGCTTATGGATGAGCTGGATTCGAATTCGCCAGCGGATAATACGCAGGAAGGCGCTTGAGCATCCTCACACTTCAGGGAGCATAATGAATACTTTGAAAATCGATATGACCTACCAGTGCACGGCGCAGTGCGCGCACTGCCGCTTTGGCTGCACCTCCTTACCGCAGCCGGTCATCGAGCGCGAGATGGCGCGTCGGGTGATGGCCGACCTCGTGCGCATCAATCGGCTCGAGCTGGTGGTGCTGCTGGGGGGCGAGCCGGGGCTCTTCCCGACGCGCATGCTCGAAATCCTGGGAGATGCCGCCCGGCTCGGCCTGCGCACGCGCCTGGAGACCAACGCCTTCTGGGCGCTGGATGAGGCCTCAGCGCGCGCCTTTTTGCGGCCGCTGCGCAAGCTGGATACCCAGATTGGGCTCAGCCTGGACGCCTACCATGCCCCGTTCGTGCCGCCCGCCCGGATTAGCTGTGCCGTGCGCACCCTGGAAGCCTGGGGGATGGATTACAGCATCGAGACCGGCTTTGTGGATATCCAGGCGCGCAGCCATCCCGCGGATGGGCTGTCCATGCGCCTGCTCGCCGAGCTGGAGGCCTCGCTCGGGCACACCTTCGCAGGGCGATTGTATCAAGGACCTCTCTTTTTTGTCGGGCGCAGCGCGCGCACGCTGGCCGGCGAGGCGGCACACGGGCGCGGCCTGCCCACCGAGACCTGCCCGGCGGTGCCCTGGTGGAGCTGCAGCGCACAGGATACCCTGGAACTGATCAACCTGGATGCGGAAGGCTACCTGAGCAAGGGCTGCGGCATTGCCTTT
>JAJFUJ010000229.1 GCA_021372475.1 Chloroflexota bacterium
TGGATTCAAGTGGGGATGCGCTTGTCGCGGGCTGCCGCGCGCAGCCCGAGTGGATTAAGCCGAATATAGAGGAAGCTGCATATTTAACCGGACTTGATATGAACCGGGCAAGCTGGCAGGAGGCGCTACTTCAAATCAAAACTTTCGGGGTACAATATGTGCTGCTGACGGCCGGCGAGCGCGGCGTAATTCTTGCGGATGCGGCGCATGCCTGGCATGCTATACCGCCGCAAGTTGTGGTAACCAGCACCGTTGGTGCGGGCGATGCAGCACTTGCCAGCGCTATCTGCGCCTGGCGAAATGGTTGCATTCTGCAGGAGATCGCCCGTCGGTCTGCAGCAGCGGGAACAGCCGCAGCATTGCTGGAAGGCTCAACCGTGCCAACGGCTGCACAGATACAAGCTATATATGCTGACACGAGTATTCAACTACTATACTAGTAAGTAATAAAAAGAAGGATAAGACATGGCAAAATTAGATGTAAAGACAGGAATAGCTGGATTAACTAAAGAAAAACTCCTTACTATCCTGAGACAAATGTGGGAAGTCCGGGCTATCGAACAGAAAATCGATGAGCAGCTCGGATTGAATGTCATCAAGGGCGCATCTCACCTATATGCTGGCCAGGAAGCGGTTGCGGTCGGCAGTGTGGCTGCCATGCGTGACGATGACCTGCTCACCAGCACGCATCGCGGCCATGGCCATTGCCATGCCAAGTCAGACAGCATGGCGATTACGCCCGAGGCCAAGCAGGAACATCTGGACAAGATGATGGCCGAAGTCTTTGGCAAGGCTACCGGTTACTGCAAAGGACGCGGCGGGTCGATGCACATCGCGGACGTGGAAAAGGGCAACCTTGGCGCTACCGGCATTGTGGGTGGCAACATTCCCGTTGCTACCGGAGCAGCCCTTTCTATGAAAATGCAGGGAACCGACCGATGCGTATTGTGCTTCTTTGGCGATGGCGCATCCAATGAAGGCAACTTTCACGAATCGCTGAACCTCGCTTCAGCTTGGAAGCTGCCTGTCGTTTTTATCGTCGAAAACAATATGTACGGCATGTCGGTGCCGTTTGTTACCGTCAGTGCGCTGCCTGATATCAGCGCCCGCGCCAGCGCTTATGATATGCCGGGTGTTACCGTGGACGGCATGGATCCTATCGCCGTCTATGAGGCGGTCGATGAGGCGCTCAAGCGCGCCCGCCGGGGTGATGGCCCTTCCCTCATCGAGTGCAAAACCTACCGTTGGTACGGCCATTCGAAGTCCGACCCGCGCAAGTACCGAACGAAGGAAGAGGAGCAGGCCTGGCACGACCGCGACCCGCTCAAGACCTTCCCCAAGAAGCTGGTGGAAGCCGGCATTGCCACTCAGGAAGAGGTCGATACGATTGAGGAGCGCGCGTTCAAAGCTATCGATAGCGCCACCGATTTCGCCATCAAATCGCCTTCGCCGGATCCGGCTGAGGTGGAACAGGACGTCTATGCGCCGTATGTCGTGACCCCGGCGCGCATTGAGGCCGAACGTCGGCTGCGTGAGCGTGTGCGCACGGATACCAGCCTGCCCAAGAAGCGTTACTCGGAGGCGCTGCGCGACGCGATGCGTGAGGAGATGAAGCGCGATCCAACCGTATTTGTGATGGGCGAGGATGTGGGACTGTATGGTGGAGCTTATGCGGCCACCCGCGGCTTGTTCGATGAGTTTGGCCAGGCACGCGTGATGGATACACCCATATCGGAAGCCTTGATCGGCGGTATGGCTGTTGGCGCAGCCATGACCGGCATGCACCCTATCGCCGAAATCATGTATGTTGATTTTACCCCGCTGGCAATGGATCAGATTGCCAACCAAGGCGCCAAAAACCGCTATATGTTTGGCGGCAAAACGACCGTACCGATGGTTATCCGCTCTGAAGGCGGCGCCGGCCGCAGCATCGGCGCGCACCACTCACAAAGCCTGGAAGCGCTGTGGACCCATTTCCCAGGCATCTATGTGGTCATGCCGTGCACACCATATGACGTCAAAGGGCTGCTCAAAGAAGCCGTGCGCTGCAGTAATCCGGTCATGTTCATCGAACACAAGATGCTCTACAACGTTGAAGGTAGAGTTCCAGAGGAGGATTACACCATTCCCCTAGGCGTGGCGGATATCAAACGCGAGGGCACTGACGTTACAATCGTCTCTTACTCCCGTATGCTATTGCGCTCCCTGGAAGCGGCCGAGATCCTGGCCAAGGAAGGTATCAGCGCCGAAGTGATTGACTTGCGTACGCTTAAACCGCTCGATCTTGAGACGGTGGTGCAGTCCGTGCGCAAGACGGGGCGCGTGGTAGGCGTTACCGAAGCATACAAGACGGGCAGCTTTATCAGCGAGCTGTTTACGCTCATCAACGAGAGCGCTTTTGATTATCTCGATGCCCCGATGGTGCGTGTTGCCGCCCTGGATGTGCCCGTGCCGCGCGCCGAGCCGCTCGAGGATGCCGCAATCCCCAATGTCGATGCGATCATCAAAGGTGTACGCCAGGCGTTGCGCTAGTTGGTATAGAGCAAAGGAGACAAGATGGCAACCAAGTTCCTGATGCCCAAGCTCGGGCAGACAATGGAAGAGGGTACAGTTGTAGATTGGCTAAAAAAAGAAGGCGATACAGTCAGCCGCGGTGAGGAAATATGCGAGATCGAATCCGACAAGGCAGTGTTGCCGGCGGAATCGACGGCTAAAGGGGTATTGCTCAAGATTTTAGTTCCCAAGGGTGGTAAAGCGCTCGTGCTGGAACCTATCGCTATTATCGGCGCGTCCGGTGAGGATATTAGCGCCCTTTTAGCAGAGAGCGGAGCAGCCCCCGCAGCAGCCGTGACTACGCCTGAGACGCCTGCTAGCACACAAGCACCTCTTGAGATGGCTGCAGAGGTTGTTGAGGTAGCTGCTCCCCAGGCGCCCGGCGGAAGACTGTTTGTCTCGCCGCGCGCTCGCAAGCTGGCCGAAGAAAGGCAAGTAAATCTGGCGCTGGTCAAAGGTACCGGTCCCGAGGGACGCATTATAGAGAAAGACGTCCAGGGATACCTCGCCAGCCAGCCGGCCGCAACGCCATTGGCCCGTAAAGAAGCTGCCGAGCTGAATATCCCGCTCACCTCTGTCGCGCAGCCCGGTATCAGAGTGACCGCCGAGCAGGTGCGTGGCGCTATAGTTACCGCTCCTCCTACACCAGCAGCCTCAGCACCGATTGTGCCGCAGCCGGCCGCGGTCGGCTCACTCACCCCGATGAAAGGAGTCCGGGCAATTATCGCCCAGCGGATGTTGGCTTCATCACAAACGACCGCATCGGTCACGCTGTTTACCACAGTCGACGCGACCGAGTTTGTAGCAGCTCGTGAGAAGCTCAAAGATGCCTTCGCCAAGGAACTCGGATTTAATATCGGGTTCAATGATTTATTGGCATTCATCGTCGCCCGTTGCCTGAGCGAGTTCTCTTATATGAACGTCCGCCTGGAAGAAGGTGGCATCCGCCAACTAGCGGATGTGAATGTGGGAATGGCTGTTGATACCGAGCGTGGCTTGCTCGTCCCGGTGCTGCGCAATGCCAACCTCAAGAGCGTCAAGCAGTTGGCTATCGAGTTCCGCGCGCTGGTTGAGCGCGCCCGGGTAGGCAAATCGCTTCCCGATGACATTAGCGGCGGAACATTTACAATCACTAATCTGGGGATGTACGGCGTGGACGAGTTCACCCCCATCATCAACCTGCCCGAAATCGCCATTCTGGGCGTAGGGCGGATAAGACAGGAGCCGGCAGTAGTTAATGGACAGGTCGCTGTCCGCCAGATGCTGCGCCTAAGCCTGACTTTTGACCACCGCATCGTAGATGGCGCCCCGGCAGCGCGCTTCCTGCAAGGTATCAGCAAGTATGTGGAATCGCCCTACCTGCTCCTGGCTTGATTGCCAGGAACTATAAACTCATAAGGAGGATGCGATGGTCAAATTGTTTGGACGTAGTTGGACGCACCAGGAACTTGCACGGCATATGGGAGGAATATCTCAACTTGGCGGTGTACGCCAGGTTGAGTTGACCGAAGGGCGCTATCGGGGCGTGCGTGTGGCCGAATTCGATACGGGCACTGGATTTAGCTTCAGCGTGTTGCTCGACCGTGGCATGGATATCGGCGCCTGCAAATATCAGGGAGCCGCGCTTGCCTGGGAAGCCGCTCCCGGCCCGACGCATCCGGCATACTATGACTCCAAGGGCTTAGGTTGGCTGCGCTCTTTTCACGGTGGACTCGTAGCAACCTGCGGCTTGACCTATGCCGGCGCCCCAACGACTGACGAAGGCCAGGAGCTCGGATTGCATGGACGCATTTCGAATACGCCGGCCAGCAATGTCTGGGTTGACGGCGCCTGGCATGCCGACGAATACGAGATGTGGGCTCTCGGTCGGATGCGCGAGGCTGTGGTGTTTGGCGAGAACCTGACCCTCACGCGTCGTGTATCAAGCAGGCTTGGTGAGTCGCACCTGCGGATTCATGACCGGGTGGTAAACGAGGGCTGCTCAGTGCAACCCCTGATGATGCTGTATCACTGCAACTTTAGCTTTCCGCTGCTGGCCGAGGGAACAGAGCTAATTGCACCGACTGCCTCAGTAGTTGCGCGTGACGCTGTGGCTGCGCCAGGGCTGGCGAACCATGCGAAGTATGAAGCTCCAATCGATGGCTATGCTGAACAGTGCTTTTATCACGAGATGCGCGCTGATAATGGAGGTTATGTCACCGTTATTTTAGCCAATCGCGGCTTTAACAACGGCGCCGGCCTGGGCGCGTATGTAAAATACCATCAGGCAGAGCTGCCACGTTTCACGCAGTGGAAGATGGTGGGCGCAGGCACCTATGTAACCGGGCTCGAGCCGGCAAATTGTGGCGTTGAGGGGCGGAATAAGGATAGAGCTTCCGGCAAGCTGCAGTTCCTGCAGCCCGGCGAGCAGCGTGAATTTCAACTCGAGATCGGCGTCCTCGCAGATAACGCCGCGATCGACGCTTTGGTGCATAAGCAGTCATAACAGGGTTATGTGTCAAACCGCCAGGCTTCAACGTTGAAGCCTGGCGGTTTGCTTTTGGGCGGCCCGAATCAAGTCTCTGGTACCCCCTAGGCGACTTGAACGCCTGCACTCGGCTCCGGAGGCCGATGCTCTATCCACTGAGCTAAGGGGGCACGCTCAAGAGTATAGCACGCGTCATATCGGAGGCAAAATATCAACGCCACACGCATGCCTAGTCGCGATTAACTAGCGTGAGAATACTCTGCCATGTGCCGTCGCGGCGCCACCTGGAATAATAATCATAGACGGTTTGCCACGGAGGCAAGTCATGCGGGAGCATACGCCAGGAACACGAAGTCCTTTCGAGGTACAGAATCGCATCCACAACTGCGCGTAAATCGTGCCTGCGCGGTCTGCCAATCCTTCTGCTCAACGGCAGGACAGCCTCTACAAGCTGCCACTGGGTATCGTCAAGGTCACTCGGGTATCGTTTATGCATAGTTTATCATATGCATTTACCGCCTAGTTTGTCAATTCGGCTGCCCACCTTCCGATTGACAAGCCACAGCGAACTGCTCATAATAAATGAGACTTTGTGAAGGAAGACTGCGTGCCCAAGACACTGCGAAGCCAGGTTATTCTTGCAATTAGTCTGCTGGATAACGGTGAGTGGCGCAGGGCGGCCAATTTATCCAGCCGCATCCTCGCCACTTACCCTTTATATGTGGTAGCTTACACACTCGTTGCACGGGCTTACCTTGGCCTAGGCGAGCTCGGCACTACGGCCAAGCTGCTGCAGCGAGTCCTGAGCGCTGATCCCGAAAACGCAGAAGCCTACATGTATCTGGGACTAATTTATCATACCAGTGGAGCATATCCGCGTGCTGAAAGCTGCTTGTTGCGCGCGAATGAGTTGGCGCCGAGTGACATCCGCGTGCGCCAGGCGATGAGCCAACTATACTATAAACCAATCGATGCCGCGCCAGGCAGCTACCCATTAACGCGGTTTGCTCTCGCGCGCATTTACAAGCGCGAGAAAATGTTCGGCCTCGCGCTTGCCGAGCTAGAGCTCTTGCATCAACAGTTGCCACGGCGACTTGATATCACCGTTGAATTATGTGAAACGTTTTGGCAGAGCGGTCAAAACATCCAGGCCGCAGAGGTTGCCAGTGAACTACTGACCAATAACCCCTGGTGCCTAAAGGCCAACCTGCTGCTTGGCAAGCTCTGGTTGAACAGTGTTCATGATGAATATGCTCGGTCATGCCTCGATCTGGCTCAGGCGCTCGATCCCGAAAATCGCTGGGCGCAGGCTCTGCTTGGAAAAGCATCTCCCCTACCTGCGCGCATCGCAACGCTCAGTTGGGATGATGAGGATACTTGGTTTGAGAAGGACCAGGGATACCTGCTTGAGATAGATGGCGATGAAGAACCAGAGGCCCCACCGCCTTTTGAATAGCCTTCATAAATTCTATATTACAAGAAAGGTTTCAGATATGGAAAGAACTCTAGTGCTTGTTAAACCCGACGGAGTGCAGCGCGGTTTAATCGGGGAAATCATTGGACGCTTTGAACGGCGTGGCCTGAAGCTAGTGGGCTTGAAGATGCTTCAGATGACCGAACAGCTTGCCAGGCGACATTACGCTGTCCATGAAGGCAAAGCCTTCTACCCTGGTCTCATCCAGTATATTACCTCAGCTCCAGTCGTGGCGATGGTCTGGGAAGGACCTAAAGCTATCGAGAATGTGCGCAAAATGATGGGCGCGACCCGGCCTGAGGAAGCCGCACCCGGGACAATCCGCTCAGACCTGGCGCTGGCGACAAGCAGGAATTTGGTGCATGGTTCAGACAGCCCTGAGACAGCCGCGTTCGAGATCGGTTTATTCTTCAATGAGAATGAACTGATTGAATGGTCGCGCGAGTTGGACGATTGGCTTCTGGAATAGCCTGGTAATTGCCATCTGACAGATGCTAAGCCAATCTAACTAGCGGTTTGGCATCCTGCCAGAGTTCCTCGAGTTGGTAACGGCTGCGCATAGCCTCTGAAAAGAGATGCACTACGATATTGCCGTAATCCAGCAATACCCAGCCGGACGAGGGCGTACCTTCTACCGATAGAGCTTGTATACCGAATTCTGTCTTGAGTTGTTCTTGAAGTTCATCGGCGATGCCCTTGAGCTGACGCTCCGAATCCCCAGTAGCGATGATAAAATAATCTGCGATTATCGTTATACCGGTCAAATCCAGCAGAACAATGTCGCTGCCCATTTTCCCGGCAATCAAATCCACCATTTTATGAGCAATATCCAATTGTTCCAGAATTAGCCTCCTCAATGTGTTCTAGCAATATTATACTGATAAGCTCACGACTTATCAACCCTTGAGATGCCGGTAAGCAGAGTATGAATGCGACGCCACTGTGTGCCCGGCCAAAAGTATTTGCCGCAGCCAGTGCAGTGGCTAAATGAATCGTTCTCGGCAAAGGCATATAACGGCACATTGCCCCACGCTTCTTGTTTGGTGATGGCTGATAGGGGCATATTACAGGCTGGGCAACGCGGCACGTTTGTATTTATTGCCGGAAACAGGCACAGTAATTGAGAGAGCTGTTCTAACAGAGCATCGCTGTCGAGTAGTATGATGCGAGCGCCTCGGCGCTTAGCCAGGTCAGTATCTCGTGTAAGCAATACTCGATCTTCGGCTCGCGCTAACCTGATTAGCTCTGCGTCATCAAGGCTCGTATCATACAGCGTGTCATTACCCATGATGCGCAGCCAACGTGCCAGTTTCCCTAACATAGCATCGGCGATGAACTGTACGCCCAAGGATTACCTCCTGGCACTGCGCAATCACATATTATGTCCGAGGAGCAATCCATGACAAAAGTATGTATCTCTGCAGGAATCTGTGGATTTGAAACCGAAGTCAAAGCGGAAGCTGATGACAACTACGAAGTTCGTCTGGTTATCGTCAGTGATTGTGCGCGAATTCAGCACTTAGCAACAGAGCTCGCCAGCGTAGCTGCGCTGCAGGAAATCAGCAAGCCGATTAATGATACCCTGGTATATCAGGCCGCTGGGCGGTGCCGGCTGCACTCTGCCTGCCCCGTACCCTGCGGCATTATGAAAGCAGTAGAAAACGCAGCCGGGTTAGCTCTTCCGGCTGACGTGCAGATTAACGTATTAGCCAAGTAGGGGATATAGGTTAATCCACAGCACTGCCGCAGGCTGAGACCGGACAGCAGCATATGCCAACCGTTCCTGGCCCGGTATGTGCGCCAATGACCGGCGTGACGAGCTGCATTTCACCAATTGCCACGTTCAACTTGGAGCGGACCAACTCCATCACCTGAGCGGCGTTTTCCTCACGCTGCGCCTGCATAACCATCACACGCATCGGCTCAGTCGTTCCCATCCACTCTGCCATCACTTCGACCATTCTGGCATATGCTCGATTCAGGCTGCGGACGCGCTCCAAGGCATCGATCTTGCCGTCTTTGAAGACAAGCAGCGGTTTCATCTGCAGCAAGGAGCCCATCAACGCGGCAGCTCCGCCAATGCGCCCCCCTTTATATAGATATTCCAGCGTTTCGGGGATAAATATGGTGCGCTGAGTATCACACACCAGCCTGGTTTTGGTGACGGCTTCCTCAAATGAAGCGCCGTTTTCGAGTGCGCTTACGCAGGCCTGGGTTATCAGATAGTGTGCGGCCATCGCACTGCGGGTATCGATGATTTCGACAGGAACTCCTAACGGTTGGGCTGCCAAAGTTGCCGAATTGATTGTGCCGCTAATGCCTGCCGACAAATGAATCGAAATAATCGAGGTTGCACCTCTACGAATCGCTTCCTCATATACGCTCGTGAAATCGCCGACTGAAGGTTGTGAGGTAGTCGGTAAAGGATTCGTATGCGGTAGTTCTTGATAAAATGTATCCGCATCGAGCTCGATACCTTCGCGCATCACTTTGTCACCCATTTTTACATACAAAGGTATAATGGTTACCTGATGGCGCACTGCATATTCCGGCTTCAATCCGGCAGTGCTGTCGGTTACGATGGCTGTGAATCCCATATTCGACCTCCCCTTTTGAGCTATGTGCATGCAACCCCATAAACCGCTTGGAGTTACGTTAAGGAATCACTAAAAAGGTCCGGATAATTTGCGTGAATTCATTATCTGATTTAACATAGATAGCATGCTGAATAATAGGAACCTATGAAAAAGAAAGGCTCCCGCAAAATGGATGATTCGCAGTCTCTTGCAGATATCATCATTCACCGCGTCCTGATGCTCATACGCAGCCAACACCGCTCCAGTACGATGATTCAGGAGCAAGTGCAGATCACGGGGCGTCAAGTGGCAGTCTTGCGCTACCTTGATAGTAATGGACCAAGCACCGTTACCGAAGTAGCCCGCTTTTTATATGTACGCGAAGCGACCGCATCGACGATGCTGGATCGGATGGAGCAGGGCGGTTATGTTACCCGTACGCGTAGTAAGGACGATAACCGCAAAGTGATTATCAATCCCACCCCCCTGGGTCACGAGATATCAATCCGCGCTCCATTGGGAACGATCGCCAAGCTTCGCGAAAAGCTACCCAAGCAGTCAGAAGAGGACCTGGCCGCCATTAGCAGCGCGCTGGAGAAGGTCCTGCGCCTCTGCGATATTGACGAATCACTTCTTGACTAAGGGGCGATATGAAAGCACTTGTACGCGTTATGGGGTATATGCGCCCATTTTGGCGCTCTGTAGTCGTCGCTTATATCTGCCTGGGATTGACTACTGTTGCGCGCCTGGTAACACCGCAGTTAATCGGCAGAATTGTGGATGTTGGCATCACGCAGAACAGGGCTGATATTCTATTGCAGTCGGTCCTTTATTTGCTGGGCATAACGGCAGCTCAAGGCATCCTGTCGTTCGGGCAGGTATATCTGACTGAGCGGGTCGCTCAGGGCGTGGCATATAACATGCGCAACGAGGTATACAACAAATTACAAAGCTTATCCTTCAGCTACCATGACCATGCTCAAGGTGGACAGCTATTGGCGCGAGCCACCAGCGACGTGGAAAGGCTACAGCGCATTACAGGACGAGGCATAATAGGGCTGGTAGAAGGCATTGTGCTACTAATTGGCACTGCCATAGTACTTGTAAGGATGAACTTACTACTAGCAATCATTTCGTTGGCCGTGATGCCGATCATTATCATCATCATGCGTTCTTATCTGATTAAGGTGCACCCTATATGGAAATTGCGGCAAGACCAAACCGCTATCATGACTACTCGCGTTGAACAAAATTTGCGCGGTGTTTCGGTGGTGCGCGGATTTGCCCAGGAGCCAACGGAAATCGCTCGCTTTGACCAGGATAACAATAATATCTACGAGACCTCAATGCGGGCGGCAAAAGCCAGTGCCTTTACGATGCCTTTGATTATATTTCTCGCAATGATCAGCACCGTGGTCATCCTGTGGGTAGGCGGCGACCAGGTCATCAAGCAGCAACTGACCATAGGTGCCCTGGTCGCCTTTAACAGTTATGTGCTGCAGCTTGTAAATCCGGTGCGTAGGATTGGTTTGCTGCTCACCAATCTGGGCGAATCGCGTGCCTCCGCGGAACGTGTTTTTGAGATCCTCGATTCACGCTCGGAAGTAGAAAACCAACCCGGCGCTGCCGAACTACCCCGGATATCCGGCCGAGTGGATTTTGACAATGTATCCTTTTGCTACCTTGGTGGGAAAAATGTGCTCTCCAACATCACCTTTCATGTAGAGTCAGGCCAGGTCATTGCTTTACTCGGCCCGACCGGTTCTGGCAAAAGCACCATTATCAATTTAATCCCCCGCTTTTATGATGTAACCGGCGGGGCCATCACCCTCGATGGTTACAACATACGGGATGTCACCATCGAATCATTGAGAAACCAGATAGGCATTGTGCTGCAAGAGACTCGACTTTTCGGCAATACGATACGTGAAAACATCGCTTTCGGCCGCCCCGAGTCCACGGATGCTGAGGTAATTGCCGCCGCAAAGGCTGCAGCAGCGCACGATTTTATACAGGGGATGCCTGATGGGTATCAAACTCTAGTCGGGGAAAGAGGAGAGATGTTATCCGGTGGGCAGCGCCAGCGTATCGCAATTGCCCGCGCATTGCTGTTGGATCCGCGTATCTTGCTGCTGGATGACGCGACATCCAGTGTAGATACTGATACAGAGCAACTCATTCAAGCTGCTTTAAAGCGTCTAATGGTGGGGCGGACCAGCTTTGTCATCGCCCAGCGTGTCTCTACCGTCCGTCAAGCTGACCTGATATTGGTCATCGACCATGGACAGATCGTCGCCCGTGGGAAGCATAAGGAGCTTATCAAGCAGTCCGGCGTGTACGCCGATATCTACTACCGTCAGCTCCAACCAGAGAGGGCTTCCATTATGGATAGGAGCAACGCATGACGTTTAACATCTCTACATCGAGCTTTCATGGACCGGCCCATATGGGGCAATATAGGGATGTCACCGGCAAAGTATTTGACTGGGATATTATGCGGTTACTGCTCCACTATCTCGTTCCTTACCGTCTGCAAATGGCGGAAAGCCTGCTATGGATGCTGATTGGCTCTGGTTTGGCTCTAGTTACACCATACTTAACTAAACAAGCGATAGATGTCTATATCGCCCAGGGAAACTACAGTGGTTTAGCCTGGATTGCGCTGCTCGTCTTACTATGTTATACGCTATCATTCCTGGTTGACTGGCGCCGGCGAATTGTGATGAGCAAGGTCGGCAACAAGATACTAAATACGATGCGCGGCGAGCTCTTCAGGCACTACCAGGTATTATCCATGAGCTTCCTAGATCAACACGGTATTGGGACCCTCATTTCGCGTATGCTCGGTGATGTGGGCGTAATCAATGAACTCCTATCACAGGGGCTTGTTGCGATGTTGAGCGATATCGTGATGCTGGTGAGTATCATCGTCGTGATGCTCGCCCTAAGCCCGCGACTAGCTTTGCTCACCTTTACCGTCCTGCCATTTATGGTTTTGGCAACGGTCTTATTCTCGAAAAAGGCGCGCACCGCCTATCGCGATACGCGCATGAGCAGCTCGAATCTCACGGGCAGGCTGGCCGAAGATATTGATGGGATGCGTGTCATCCAGGCCTTTACAGAGGAAGGCCGGATGAGCCGGGAATTTGAAACGGTAAACCGAAGCAATCGGGATGCCAACATTTATGCCATCAAGCTTTCTGCGATTTTCTCCCCTACTATGGAAGTATTGAGCATGCTGGCGACATGTGCGATTCTATGGTTCGGCGGCAGGATGGTCGAGGGTAACACGCTGACGGTGGGTATGATCGTCGCGTTTTTGAGCTATACCTCGCGTCTGTTCCAGCCGATCCTCGACCTCAGCCAAGTGATGAATACCTGGCAGGCAGCCATGGCCGGCGGTGAAAGGGTGGCTCAAATCCTGCAGTTGGAGCCGGATATCAAGGACACCAGCGATTCGATCGATATACCTTCTATCGTCGGTCAAGTAGATTTCGACGGGGTAGATTTCCAGTACCTGGATAACACGCCTGTACTCCATAACATCTCTTTTAGCATCCCTCCCAGGCAAACCACAGCTCTGGTAGGTCCTACAGGCGCTGGTAAATCGACCATTGCCAGCTTGCTTCTCCGTTTCTATGAGGCCAGCGGCGGTGAAATCAGAATCGATGGCGTCCCTCTTAAAAAGATCAAAATAACCTCGCTTCGCAGCCAGCTCGGCGTTGTACCGCAAGAGCCGTTCCTTTTCCCTGGAACAATAGGCTACAATATCCGCTTTGGCCGACCTGATGCCAGCGACGCCGAAGTGATTCAAGCTGCCCGTGCAGCGCGGATCCATGACTATATCTCGGAACTGCCACAGGGTTACGATACCCCAGTTCTGGAAGGTTCAGCTAACCTATCATTGGGACAGAGGCAGCTTATATGCTTGGCGCGTACTATTTTGGCCTCCCCCCACATCCTCATATTGGATGAAGCGACCTCGAACGTGGACCTGCGCACTGAGGGATTAATTCAAGAGGCTGTTGAGCAGCTTCTGGAAGGCAGAACCTCCCTGGTTATCGCCCACCGATTGGCCACAGTGCAGCATGCCGATAATATCCTGGTAATCGATCACGGCGAAATCGTCGAGCAAGGTACTCACCGCGAATTGCTGGCAAAGAACGGGGTGTACGCTCATCTCTATCAAACCCAGTTCCTGACTTCTGAAGCGATGACATAAAAATACTGGGATGCGCCAGAGCGCATCCCAGTATAACAGACCCAATGAACTAGGCTACGAAATGTTTAAAGGTTGGCAGGTAATCCTGGTTAATCGCCAGCATCTCATTCACCATCTGCCGAATTTCTGCTAGCGATAGGACTGCTGCACACAGCGGGTCATACGCAACTGCATGAAATACCATAGTTGGGTCGCCTATTAAACAAGCTTCAACCGCCATCTCTTCGACCGCGATGGTAATATTGTTGAGCGCGGCGCACTGTGATGGAAGGTTGCCGACGTATACTGGGTTAAAGCCCAACCTATCCGCATAAACGGGCACTTCGACACAGGCATCCTGCGGTAAGTTCGGTATAATCCCCTTATTCGGGACGTTGCCGTTGAACTTGAACGGCTCCCCGCCCATCCAGGCGTTGATGATAAAAGCCGCGTATTCATGGCCGCGTTTGAGGTTCAGCGGCTCAGGGTTTTCCAACCATTTCAAGATATCATCGCGCCAGTTATCCTCGCGGTGCAAGTATTCCTTCAGGATATAGGCATATTCGCCAGGATTCCAGCCAGTTCCGTTAGTGCAATATTTTGCGATGAGGTCAGGGCGCTTGCGGAACCACCAGTTATACTCGGAATTGTGGCCGCTCGATTCGGTGACATAATATCCGAGGTGGATAAACATCTCATTGCGCACCTGTTCCTGATTGTAGATATCCGGCCGCTTGACCGCTTCACGCAGGAGAGGGTAGGCATCCTGATAATTCCACTCGTACTTGACAAACCACGACTGATGGTTGATGCCGGCGCAAACATAGTTTATCTCTTCATATGGCGCTCCAATCCAATTGGCCAGCATCTCGCTTGTGCCCTGGACACTGTGGCATAAACCGGATACTTTTATAGCTGTTTCGCGCTGCATCGCCCGGCAGAGCATCGCCATTGGGTTGGTATAGTTAAGCAAAATGGCATTCGGGCAATACCGTTCCATATCTCGGCAGATATCCAACATCACGGGTATAGTGCGGAGCGCCCTAAAAATGCCCGAAACGCTGCGGCTATCGCCGATGTTGGTATCGACACCATACTTCTTGGGTATTTCGATATCGTGGCGGAACACGTGCACTCCCCCAGCCAGGATAGTGCATATCACCGCATCGGCGCCTTGTAGAGCCTCAGCACGATTGGTTGTAGAGATTACTTGCGCAGGATATTCCCCCTCGCTCACGATGCGGTCTACTGCCCGCTTGATGTAATCCAGCCGAACCGGATCGATATCCATCAGAACCAGAGTCGCGTCCTTAAGAAGCGGAAAAGTGAGGATATCTCGCACTAAACTGCGCGTAAATCCAAAACTCCCAGCCCCAATGAACGTTATTTTAACCATCTCTACACTCCTCTAGTTTGGCATTTATACCGCCCTAGCATATCACAAGATACATGCGCTTACCAACCCAACTAGTGTTTGACATATCTAGGTTAGTTTTCTATAATAATGCGTCTAAAATAATGCTCATATGAGCTTGCAGAAAGGGGGGATGATTCATGACGCAGGTTGTCGCCGAGAAGGGAGAATCCTTTGAAAGCGTGATGAAGCGCTTCAAGAAAGCGGTCCAAGAGGACCGGATTCTTTCGGAAGTGCGTCAGCGCCGCTTTTTCGAAAAACCCTCTCAAATCCGCAAGCGCAAGAAGGCTGCTAAAGAGCGTAAGAGCCGCCGGACCACTCGGAAGGCTCAGCTCCGCCGTGTATAACACGGGGCAGCAGCACTTCCGGCAGGATGATCGATGAATCTTCAAGAACGTTTGATGGCCGATTTACAGGATGCGATGCGCGCCAATGACGGCATCCGGAAAGACGCTATCCGTATGCTGAGGGCGGCCATCAAGAACGCCGAAATTGCTGCTCAGCATGAGCTGGATGACTCGCAGGTGCAACAGTTAGTTGCCCGCGATATTAAACATCGCGAGGAAGCTATCGCGTTGCTGCGCCGCGCTAACCGGCCTGAGCTAGTTCAGGTTGAGGAAGCCAGTATCAAGGTGTTGCAGGGGTATCTACCCCAGCAGATAAGCAGAGAGCAAGTCGAGCAGGTTGTCAGGGAAGTTATTGCTAACCTGGACGCTCGCGATACGTCCCAGTTAGGAAGCGTTATGCGCGAAGCGATGGCTCGGCTTAAAGGCCAAGCCGATGGGCGTATGGTGAACGAACTAGTGCGTGAATACCTCAAACAATAACGCAGGGAAATCCCCTGCGTTTGTTCTATCAAGATGCGGGAATAACGATGAAGGGTACTGAATCGGGCTCAGCTACCCCCCGACCAGCCCAACAGGAGCACGTATTTTTCTTTTCATGGCATAAATATGCACGTGCTCTCTTACTCGCTGTGCTTTTAGTCCTAGTCCTCAGTATTACCCTGGTGCCCTACCCCTCTTCTGACCAGGTTTCCCTTAAAGTTGGAGAACCCTCACCGGTTCAGTACAAGTCACCGCGTCGGATTACCTTTGCGAGTGAGGTACAAACTCGTGCTGCCCGCGAGTTGGCTTCCTCACAGGTAAAGGAAGTTTACAGAGGTCCGGATATATCTATTGCGATTAGCCAGGTACGCCTTATTCAAAATATCAATGCCTATATTACCGCTTTACGCAACGACACCTTCATCAATAATGAGGAACGCGCACTCCTTATTGCCCAACTTCCTAACCTAACCCTGCAATCCTCTACCATTGATACGATACTTCAGTTCAGTGAATCAGATTGGTATGTTACATATCAAGAGGCTACTCGTGTGTTGGACCTGGTCATGCGTGATGAAATCCGCGAAAACCAGGTCAGCGACGCTAAAAGTCTGATAGCTCGTTATACTTCGTATTCTCTATCAGATCAGGAGCGCTCCGTTGTGCTCGACCTTTCCGGCGCCTTGGTAGTTGCCAACACTTTTTATGATGCTGCCCAAACTGATGCAAACAGGCAGGCAGCAGCCGATGAGGTGGCTCCCGTCCTGTGGACTATTCAGCAAGGCGAATCGATTGTTCGCGAAGGAGAAATCATAACCGATCTTACCCTGGAAAGCCTTAAGGCACTCGGTATCCAGGGAACCGAAGTAAATTGGCAAGTACAACTCGGCATGGTTGGAGTGGCTATCATTTTAGTGTTCGCCCTCAGCTATTATATTTACTGCGCTCAGCCATTATTACTGGACCGCCCACGACGGGAGCTGCTGCTGGTGCTGCTCATAAGCGCATTTGCCGCCGCTGCACGGTTGCTTATTCCTGGCCATACGCTAACCCCCTATATTTTCCCCATTGCGGCGTTAGCAATGTTCACTGCGCTGTTATTGGATCTGAACCTAGCGATTTTAATCAGCGGGATTGGCGCGGTACTGGTAGGATACCACAGCGGGGGCTCTCTCGAATTGGTTGTATATGCCTTCCTTGGGGGTATCGTAGGGGCATTAGCCGTCTATAAAATGGATAGCCTGCTGGGTTTCCTGCGGGCGATGGGGTATCTTATCCTCACCAACACCGCAGTCATCGTATCATTCCGGCTGAGTAGTCAGCTCTTTGATACAGCCGGGTTGGTTCAGCTATTAATCTCCGCTATAGGCAATGCGGTCTTAGCCGCCAGCCTCACTTTTATCGGTTTTGCTTTCATCGGCCGTCTATTTGGAATAGCCACATCCCTGCAACTACTAGATTTGGCGCGACCAACGCATCCCTTGTTACGTCAGCTTGTCGTGAATGCGCCAGGCACTTATCACCATTCGATCATCATCAGTAATATGGCCGAGCGTGCCGCCATCGTCATTGGCGCCGACTCCCTATTAGCTCGAGTAGGCTCCTACTATCATGATATTGGCAAGACGCTACACCCATACTTTTTTGTGGAGAATCAGGGCGACGGTCCGAACCCGCATGACCAGCTTGACCCTAAAACTAGCGCTGAAATCATCATCTCTCATGTGACCGAAGGTATAGAGCTGGCTCGGAAGTATGACTTGCCAGAGAAAGTCGTCGCCTTTATCCCTGAGCATCACGGCACCACGCTAGTTGCCTATTTCTACCGGATGGCCGTTCAAGAGAGCGAAGCGGACTATGTTGATGAAAGCTCCTTCCGCTATCACGGCCCAAAGCCTCAGAGTAAAGAAACCGCTATTGTTATGCTGGCCGATAGTATCGAAGCGCTGGTTCGCGCTAACCATCCCAATACCCATGAAGAGGTGGAACGGCTTATTCGCCAAATTATCAACGACCGCCTGGTGAGCGGCCAGTTAGATGAATGTGACCTCACTTTACGCGATCTTGATAAAATCCGGCAAGCTTTTGCAGGGGTATTATTAGGTATCTTTCATCCCCGTATCAAATATCCCGAGAAGGCAAAGCAAAAGGATTCTTCCACTCCCCCAGCAGATGACAGGATGAATCGGGATGAAAAACTCGGTCAGTCTGTTATCTAGTTTCAAGCATGCCTTTGACGGCATACGATACGTCCTTGCTCAAGAGCGCAACGCACGGATTCACTTTTGCGTCGCTATCGGTGTGATTGTACTCGCCGCAGTCTTGCACCTGGATATTTCCCGTTGGGCGCTGCTCTTACTCGCTATTGGCTTGGTTTTTACAGCGGAAATGGTCAATACCGTCGTAGAAATTCTAGTTGACCTTGTCGTACAACAGATCCATCCTATGGCCAAGGCTGCTAAAGACGTAGCGGCCGGAGCAGTGTTGCTAATGGCAGTGGTTGCGGCCGTGATAGGCATCATCGTCCTTGGTCCGCCTTTGTTTACCCAACTTGCCGAGCTGCTTCAAAGGTAAAGTAGAAAATCGGAGAAATAACATGGTCTTGGCTAAATATTGGCATATCGTGTGGAAAAGATTCTGGCTGATTATTGCGTTACTGGGCATTATGTTGATAACTTATGCTATATTCTATCGTCCTCCCCAACCGACTTACAATGCTTCGATGCGTTTTACAGTTGGTGTCGAACCTGAAGCCTCTTCTGGCACATACTATACATACGATCGATACTATACCTGGCTGACAGCCGAGTATTTACTGGATGACCTCGCCGAGGTCGTCAAGAGCAGCGCCTTTGCCCAGGATGTTGCCCAGGTTTCTGGAGTTCCTGTGCCGCCTGGTGCCATTCAAGGGGCAACCTCTGCTGGCAAGCTTCATCGTATCCTTTCCATTTCGATATCATGGCCCGACAGAGAACAGCTCGAAAAAATCGCAAATGCGATTCCCAAAATACTCGGAGAACAGAATAATCATTATTTCAGGCAGCTAGGTACAGAAAATGCGGTAGTCACACCGATTGATCTGCCCACTATTAGTGTTGCCGGCCAATCGACAAGGGATAAATTGGATCTTCCCTTACGTCTGATCATCGCTTTGGTTGTAGGCGTTATCATGGTATTTTTATTAGACTATCTTGATACCAGCATACGTGGCCGAGAGGATGCCACATCCCTTGGAATTAGCATTGTAGGGGAGATTCCTTATAAAAGAGGACCTTTCAGCGCCTTTCGACATCATCGGATGCCCTGAAAGTGACTCTTGGTCTGGGTTCATCCCGGTGCTATAATGTGCTCGCATTATCTTCAGGAGGGTACTTTGCAACTACGGGATTATTTTCGCCTATTAACTAAACGAGGTTGGCTGATTATCCTGATTACGGTGTTATCGGCTGCCAGCGCGCTGCTTTTCAGCCGCCTGCAACAGCCGGTGTACCGTTCTACTGTATATCTGAATGTAAATCCGGCACGCCTCGACTGGGGCTTGCAGCAATCCATCCAGAATTTATTGCGCAACTATGCCGGCATCATTGCATCCCGTGACATCGCCACCGAGGTGAACGACCGGCTGCAGCTCGATATCACTCCTGATCAACTGCGTGAGAAGCTCACTGTGAGCCCGATTGAATCCGATTTTTTGCTCGAGATCGATGCGGATGATTACGACCCGTTGATTGCGCGCGATATCGCTCAAACTACGGCAGAAGTATTCGTTGAGCGCATCCAGGTCACCATGCTGGATCAGGATAAATCTGACCGTGTGAATGTGTCGATCCGCGATTACGCTCTGCCTGGCGTGCTGCACAAGCCCAAGTGGAAAATAAACACTCTGGCTGGCGCTCTATTTGGACTTATCGCCGGCGTGCTGGTCGTTTATCTCCTAGAGTGGCTCGAGACGGATGTTATCCGGTCCGCCCAGGATATTGAACGGCAAACCCGCCTGGCAGTCCTCGGAGTAATCCCGAATCTTACTTCCAGCCAGGGAAAACGTGCGGGCAACCATGCCAAGTCAGTTCAGTAGCTTTACAGGAGACATAAACATGGCCGATTCCAGTAGCAGCCTAATAACTATACAGGATCCCGGTTCGCCGGCCAGTGAGGCTTATCGTGCGCTGCGCATGAATTTGCTATTTTCGTCCTTGGATAAACCGATTCGCAAGCTGCTTTTTTCCTCGCCCAGCTCCGGTGAAGGTAAATCGACTACGCTGGCGAACCTTGCGGTTACACTAGCCCAGGTCGATCAGCGCGTCATTATGATAGACTGCGATTTGCGACGCCCGACATTGCATACCCTCTTTGGCTTGAACAATACCAAGGGCATTTCTGATATGGTCCTGAATGACCAAGCTCTGCTGGAGCCCCCATATCAGAATACTGAAATCAACGGTTTACGCCTGATCGCCAGCGGCGCATTACCCCCCCGCCCGGGCGACATGCTCGGTTCAAAGAAGCTGGAGATCGTCCTCGATCGCTTAATGCAGGATGCCGATATTTTGCTGCTCGATGCCCCCCCGGTAATGGCCGCCACAGATGCCGCCATTCTAGCTACCAAGGTCGACGGCGTACTGCTTGTTATTAGCGCTGGAGAAACCAAGCGCGAACAAGCTCAACGTTCTGTCGAGCGTTTGCAGCAAGTGAACGCCAATATCCTTGGTGCTGTACTGAATAATGTGCCCCTTGATGCTTCTTTCACAGGTGAATATTACAAATAACGCGGAAATAAAAAGACCTCTTTCAAATGAAAGAGGTCTTTTTATTTCCGCGTTACATTAAAGGTTGTGGATAACCCACCTATTTTCTGTGGATAAACCCACAGTTATCTGGATAACTTCCTTTCAGGAAATCACTTCCACCCTTCTCTCAAAAGGATTATACTAAATAAGGGATATTCATGTCCCGGCGTAGCCTCAGTTATGTTATTTACATAATAAAATACTTCAAGATTCTAAACTGTGCAAAGGTTATAAACATGCCGAAAACTTGTGCTACACAACCTAGGCGTAGTTGATAGATGATTCGGGTTTATGTAGTAGGCAGACCAAGTTATCCAGTTATCCACAGCTCCTACTATGACTTCTATTTATATATCCATATAGGGTAATAAATATGTATAGTAATTATAGAGAGAAACACATTCAAAACGACTTGGTGGGGCGCGGTATTAGCACTCCTCTGCTACTAGAAGCTTTTCGGGCTGTGCCGCGCGAGTTATTCGTGCTTGAATCCAATATTGAGCAGGCTTATGATGATCGGCCGCTATCCATCGGGTACGGCCAAACAATATCGCAACCATACATTGTAGCTCTGATGTCCGAATTGCTGCAGCTAACCCAGCAGGACACTGTTTTGGAGATTGGTACAGGTTCTGGTTATCAGACGGCTATTCTTTCCAGGCTATGTGCAAAAGTATATACAGTCGAGGTTGTTAAAGAGCTCTACCTTTGCGCTAAAAAGCGTCTTGTAGAACTTGGTTATAGAAATGTATCCCTAAAACATGGCGATGGATATGAGGGCTGGCCTGAGAATGCTCCGTATTATGGAATCATTGTTACTTGCGCCCCAGACCATATTCCACCGCCTTTGTTAACGCAGCTCGCCATTGGCGGGCGGATGGTAATCCCGGTCGGACCTGAGCGTGGTATACAGGAGTTGGTTTTGGTAGAGCATGAGAAGAATGGCTACCAACAACGATCGGTTATACCAGTAGCATTTGTGCCGTTATTGAGAGGAAAACAACAACTCGGATAAGCCGTATCCGAGTTGTTGCTAGGTACTATTACTAGATGCGGGTTTGATATTCGCCGGTGCGCGTATCAATCCGCAGCGTATCTCCTGTATTGACAAACAACGGTACCTGTAGCTTGAGGCCTGTTTCCAGTGTTACCTCTTTTTGAGCGTTGGTGGCAGTATCGCCGGCGTAGCCGATCGGCGCATCGATTACCTTGAGGTCCACCGTAATGGGCATTTCGATATCAAGGGGTTCGCCTTCGTATGATTCCATCTCCAATACCGTCCCTTCTTTCAGATAAGGGATGATATCCTGAAGCATTTCCTTGGGCAGAGCAGGCTGTTCAAAAGTCTCGGTATCCATAAAGTAATAGCTGGTGCCGTCATTATAGAGGTACTGCACCTGCTTATGGTCCAGGCGAATATCCTGAACGTTAGTGCCCGATTGAAAAGTGCGCGAAATAGTAGAACCAGTTCGTAAGTTGCGCAATTTAGTCCGTATAATGGCGTTACCACGGCCAGGTTTGTAGTGGTCATAATCCAAAACACGCCAGAGCTGGCCTTCTTCCTCAAAAGTCACACCTTTTCGTAACTGCGTAACTGGGAGCATAAATATTTCCTCCATCGAACAACAAACTGCGCAAAACGCACCAGATTATATGTCAATCTGACAAGGCCTGCAAAATTATTGTAGGTTTATTTCCGATTTGCGGGATCCAACCAGCGTCGAGCAGCGTTCGGCAGAGCTTCCAATGGTCCCTGACGCGCCGTGCATGGAGGCAGCGATCGCAGCATCAGTTTGCCATAGCTCTTGGTCAGCAAGCGCTTGTCTAGCACCACCACGATGCCATAATCCTCCTTGCTGCGAATGAGGCGACCAAATCCCTGGCGGAAGCGCAATATCGCATCCGGCAGGGAATACTGTCCGAACGGGTCCTCAAAGGTGCTTGAACGTGCAGCAGTAATTGGATCAGTAGGAACGGCGAACGGCAGCCTGACAATCACCAGGCAGGATAAGGCCTGGCCCACCACATCTACTCCCTCCCAAAAGCTGCGGGTGCCCAACAAAACTGCTTTATCTGAATTACGAAAATTATCCAAGATCTGTCGCCGCGACCCATCGGCTCCCTGAGCAAATACAACGATACCTTCCTCTTCAAGGGGGCGTTGTATTGCCCGGTAGGTGGTATTAAGCTGGCTGGTGGAAGTAAACAACGCCATTGTGCGTCCTTCCGTAGCCTTACACAACTCAACCAAGGCTTTTTCGACTGATCTTTGATAATTGGGCTGATTTGGTTCGGGTAGGTCATTTGGCACATAAAGCAGCGCCGCCGACTTGAAATTGAAGGGTGAACCGAGGGCGAGTTCCGCAGGGTCATCCAAGCCAAGGCGGTCTTTAATATACTTGAATTCATCAGCGGTTCGTAAAGTAGCCGAGGTGAGGATGATGGAAGATTTAGCTTCGAATAGTTTTTCCTTTAGCAGCTCTGCAACGGAAAGGGGCGCACTGTTGACTGAAATGCGTCCATCGCGCCTAAAGATAGTCAACCAGTAGATATCATTTGACGAGGGTTCGGTCAGTATATGCTTCAGTCCCTCAAACAACTCTAGCCCTTGTTTTATCCGCGAGCTGAGATCGAGAGTGAACTGTTGCTTGAGCTCAAGCTCTTCGACCTCAAGCGGGTCAATTAGCTTTTGTAACTTGATGAGATTATCCAACAAGGCTGTGCTGGGCACCGACCAGTTCTCCCAGGCAACTTCTACCTCCTCCCATGCTGGCTGCTGACGTAACCCTTCAGTCAGGCTAATGCGTTCATCGTAGGAGTCGGCAGAATTACGCTGATCGATATGCTCGTTCACAAATCGTTCGATGGATAGGAAAACATCCTGGAGGTGATGCTGCGCTGTAGCGATAGAATCCCGCATGGAATCCAACAAGTCATAGATGGTTTGCTGCTTTTCTGCAGAGACCTTGGCGGTGCGCAGCAAACCGGGGATATCGCCAAACAAGCCCGCCTGGGCTGCGCCTTGCTGGTAGCTAAGGCTGTTCAGAAAGGCATACAGGTCGCGGCTATCGATAGCCAATCCGAACTGGTCGGTGGCAATATCCTCCAGATGATGAGCCTCATCTATGACAAGGTACTCATATTCTGGCAGGATGCGATTTTCGAGCTGCAAGTCGCTCAACAACAGGGCATGGTTGACGATTATCAGGTTGGCTCTCTCAGCGCGATCCCTGGCGCGGTAAAAGAAGCACTGGTTTGACTGCCTGTATGGGCATAAATCGTGCAGACACGTATCGGGGCTGGCTTGAAGTTGTGACCACACCTCGTTCTCAGTGTTAATCAACAAGAGCTCCGAGCGATCGCCAGTTGTGGTTTTCTGTTTCCAAAACAATACTTTGGCCAGCACACGCCCTTCTTCCGCTGAAAGCTGTCGGTTGCGGCGGAAAACGCGTAGTTGGCGCAAGCACAGGTAATTGGAATAACCTTTGAGCACCGCAACGCTAAATGACACTGAGACAGCTTTTTCAAGGGTTGGGATATCTTTATGGATGAGCTGATCTTGCAAGTTAATGGTGTTGGAGGAGATAACCACCCGCTGCCCATTCTGGCTGGAAAAGTAAATCGAGGGTAATAGATAAGCAATCGACTTGCCGACTCCGGTACCTGCTTCCACCAGCAGGTGGGCAGGGGTGTTAAAAGCGTCGCACACGGCGCGCAGCATATCGACCTGCTCCTGACGGTGTTCGAATCCATCGACAGTAGCGGCAACCGAACCGCCTGGCGATATCATCAAGGCCAGTTGATCAGCGTCCAGAGTAGTTAACTCGGCGGCGGGCACTAAGGGAGGTAAAGGCTTCTCGTTAACCGTTTGTTCAAAGTTGGTTCGGGCTTTGTCGATTTGGCCGATAACGGGCAGCGCAGCGCTTTTTCGATCTAGTAGAATATCGCGCAGCAGTTGCTTTAGCGGCCAGTCGCTCTGTTGACTAGCCTGCGTAATCTCTTCCAGTAAGGTTATATCCCAAGTATTCAACTTCTCCAGGAGGGAAAGGAAGAGCAGTCTTGTGGCCTCCGCATCTCCCAGTGCGCGGTGATGCTCTTCATAAGCAATACCTAATAGTTGGGTCAAATTAGCCAGGCTGTATCGGCCGGCTTCAGGCATAGTGATGGTGGCGAGTTCAAAAGTATCGATTGCCAGATTGTTCAGAGGAAGTTCATTGCGGCGCAGAAACGCCAGGTCAAACTCTATATTATGTCCAACAATGGGACTAGTCCCGACAAAACGGATAATTTTGCCCAGCAGGGTTCGCAGCACTGGGGCGCCGCTCAATTCCTTTTCAGAGATGCCGACCAGTTGTTGGATTTTTAGAGGCAAAGGGCGTTCCGGGTTCACCAAACTGGTAAATGTATCCAGTACCTCATTCCCCCGAAACTTGACCATGCCAATTTCGATAATTGCATCGCGCGTGCGGTCCAAGCCGGTAGTCTCCAGGTCGAGGGCGACATATACACGGGTCATCGGCTTTCACTTTCTTAAACACAGCAGTCTTCATCTCAGTATAACAAAGAGGGGGAAGGCCTGCCAAAAAGGTCTTCCCCCTCGTGTGTATAATCAGCTTGTTATCTAGCGACGGTGTACTTGAAAACACGACCGCCGAGGCTCAATGCATACAGGCTATACTGGTCGTCTTTGCTAGTCAGCGTCAGGCTGATAAAACTCTGTGATTCCTCAGGCCGGAGGAAAGCATGCCAGGTTCTGCCGCCATCGATCGAGCGAAATACCCCGTTGCCAGTGCCTACATAAAGTATGCCACCTGAATCGATCTCGCCAACAGAGACAACGGAGAGAGCATTAGTCCCTGAAGGGTCGACACGGGTGCTGATCCATACGTCCTTAGCGCGGCGCAGCGGACGCAAGCAGAAGGGACCGGTTGCCATGATTGCCTGGTCGATCACCCGATCCTTGACGCCGTATGGCAAAGCAATGTCAAGCCAGCGTGCGTTAGTTACCTGGGTAGTGAGTTGGCGCCAGTTCGTGCCGCCGTTGGTTGTACGCCACAGCGCCACGCGCGCTTGTTGACTGGGCGTGCCAGAGACCGCTGTGCCCATCAGGATAATATGGTCCTGTGCATAGTTGGGTGAAAAAGTAATTGCTATGATGTTTTGTCCTACCGCAGGCGAAGTCGTGCTGTTCCAGGATTCACCGCCATCCAGGGTGATGTAAAGCTCACCTTCCGCGGTGCCTGCTAGGCCATTGCCGTCAGTTGCCAGTGCGATTACCTGTATGCCTTCAACCTGGCATACCGCCTGCCATGAAACTCCTCGATCGGTTGTATGCAGGATACCACAGGAATGACTGGCGACCAGTATTTCATCTGCTGACTTGACCAGCATAGTAGCTATGGGCAAATACCCTTCTAGCCCGGGTATTTTATCCCAGGTATTCGCGGCATCTTGGGAAACAAAGATGCCTTCCTGAGGCCCCATAACAAAAAGCAAGTTATCAACGCTGGTTATACGGGAGAATCCTCTGGCGGAAAGCGTTTCTGAAGAGGCCTTCCAGGTAGTTCCGCTGTCTTGGGAACGCAACACACCACAATCCTGCAGACCGGCGATTATTATTTTGTCGTTGCCAGCCAAAGCCAGCACAGCGCCATCATTCTCGGCCACCAACTTCCAAGAGCTGCCATCGTCTTCGCTCATGTATAGCTCTGAGCTAACACCGGCTAAGATATGCTTATTTACTGCATAGTCAGGGTCAATCCAAAGGCAATTGATAGGTCCATCGCCGATATGCTCTGTAACCATATCCCATGTACGACCGCTGTCTTTGCTGCAGTACAGGCAACCATTTTCTGTCCCCGCGAAAACAGAGTGGTCGCTCTCGAATGCCGGACTAACTGCCAACACATCCACTACATCATCCGATAGCATAAGCTCAGTCTCGCGCCAGGCACGACCGCCGTTCATCGAGATAAACACGCCGTCAGTAGTTGCAGCGAACATTATCTCGCGATGCGACCAATCCGGTGCGGTGGCAATCGCAAGTATGATATTATTACCTAAGCCAAAGCTGCTATCTTCCCATAGGTGGCCAGAACTCCTGGTCGCCAACAGGCCAGCTCCATCCGTGGCAGCAAAAGCAGTGCCGTCGCTCTTAAAATTCGGGGATATAGCTAAACCTGTGATCGTACCTTTGGATTCCGCCGGCACGACTCCGGATGCCCAGCTCTCGCCGAAATCGAACGAGGTAAATAACTCGCCTTGCAGTGAACCGGCTAGCAAGGCTCCTTCTGACGATACCGCGATGGCTCCCAGTAAGGGGGTAGTCAACCCTGTGAGGCTCTGAATCCAGGTATCGCCATTATCATCCGAAAAATATATACCACAGCCGGTGGCAGCCCAGCAGCGGGTTAGTTCAACCGGTGAAACGGCAACAGCATAAACCGTGCCGCCTTTAGATACTGGGCCGATGTTTTCCCAGGCCTTGTTTTCCTTTAATGTCCTCGAATTAATCATGGGTTCGGACTCTCCTCTGGTTTACGACGCAGGATAAGAGTATCGGTACTGAGCAACATCGCAGCGCCACTGCTGGCTAGCTGCAAAGCGCGCTTTACAACGAGTGTCGGATCTACAATGCCAGCAGCCGTCATATCCACAACTTGTTTACTTCTAACATCAAGGCCGTATCCTGGGCCTTTAGCGCGGGATTCTGCTATGGCTGCAGCCGCATGGCAATCTGCATTGATTGCGATACGGCGCATCGGCTCTTCCAGGGCCTTGGCGATTACGTGAACGCCAAAGCTCTCATCTGGCATCGAAGTGGGCGTTTCCAGCACAGCCGGGATAGTCGTCAGATAAGCAGCTCCTCCACCGGGCACGATTCCGCTATCCATACCTTCCATAACAGTTTTCATCGCCTGCTCGGCCAATGTTTTAAGAGCATTTCGGTCACCTTCGGTCAGCGCCCCAATCTGCAACTCGCCAACGCCTGCTGAAAAGTGTGATAGCATCTCACGCACGGTATTGCGGTCATCCATGTTGTTGACTTTGCGCAACCGGTCGCGCAGGTTACGAACCCTTTCGCGGATTTTATCTTTATCGCCTTTTCCGCCGATGATTGTGAAGTCATCGCGGGTAATAAAGACGCGCTCAGCATATCCGATATGCTCCTCTTTGATATCAGCTGCCGTGAGGGAAGGATTAGTGGCCACTGGCAGCGAGCCAACCAGCAGGCCGATATCTTCGAGGGTGGATTCTTTCCACGTCGATATCGCACCTAGCTTGGCGGCAGCGGACTTGATGGTGCCGCGCTCGTTATTCTTGATCAAGATGCCCATAGCTTGTTCCGACATGCGTTCACAGATAATAAACAAATTCTTACCGCGTCCTCTTGTGGCAAGCTCCAGAATACGCTGCAAGACCTCCATGTTATCTATGATCATGTCGGTAGCTACCACATTGACATCATCAAGCACAGCGACGCGACGTTGGGTGTCCGTGAGCATATAGGGAGAGAGGTAACCACCTTTAAAGCGGGCGCCCTCGTGGTAGGCACGGTCGTTCTTGGTTGATACCCAGGCCGTACAAACAATGTTAGCATTATTACCCAGGGTGTCATATAACTCACCCAGTAATTTGCCGATTTCGGCGTTGCCAGTTGCGGCTGTGGCCACAGCCGCAATCCGTTCCTCTCCCTCTAGAGGAATCGACATACCATCTAGCGCTTTGAGCGCTGTCTCAGTTGCCTTCTCGACGCCACGACGTACAATCATCGGATTTGCTCCGGCTACGACCACCTTGTTGAATTCATTTGCGATTGCTTGGGCTAGCACCGCAGTAGTAGCGCTGCCGTCGCCTACTTCCTCACGGACGTTCCATGCAAGATGACGCATCATCATTGCACCAACGTTTTCTGTGCGGTTTTCTATCTCGATAATGCGTCGAGCTATGGTTGCCGCATCGGTGAGTAACTCGGGAGCTTGCAGAGGGTGTTTAGAGTTGGCGATATTAGCGCCAATTGGACCTAGCGTGAGAGCCAGCAGACGGCCCATGGAGTTGAAACCTTCCAGCATTCCGGTGCGGCCATCTTCACCTAACAATACTTCCGGTTTAGGCATAACGCTTCTCGTTCCGCCTCCTTGCCAATATCGAGATGCACGCTGTGCAAGTATACCATTGATGAATAGATTCAGCAATGTTGGTTCACTGCCGTCCCTGCGATTTTGACACCAATCGGCATAGATAAGATACTCGCTGCATCAGGTGGAAGGTAAATGCTGAAAATAGCTGGCTGCTGTTTGGATCCTAGTCTGGTCATATTTGATAAAGACGGTACATTGCTTGATTTTACGCTTATGTGGCATGCCTGGTTTAGGCTGCTTATCACTGCTTTAGAAAAACGTATAACACTCAGTGCGGAACTAGGGCTCGCGATTGAGGAGACGCTGGGATACCAGCCGAATACAGATTCCTGGGATGCGGAAGGCCCACTGACGTTGGCGCCCATCGGTACGATATGTTTGCTATTGGCTGGGCTGTTCTATCGCTATACTGAGCTGGACTGGAACCAGGCAACTAGTTTGATTAATTCTGTCGAAAAAGAAGTGCGCTGTACCCTACCCCTCTCGGAACTCGTACGTCCGGTAGGCGATGCGCGCGGGTTGCTCATCCGGCTGCGGCAAGCTGGGCTGCATCTGGCGGTAGTTACCAGCGATATCCGCCAGATTACCGAGGAGAGCCTCCGCATTGCTCACATCGATGACCAGTTCGACATAATTCTTTGCGGCGATGATACTATACCTATAAAACCAGCGCCTGACGCTGCCTTGGCAGTTTGTGCTCATCTTGGCATACAGCCGGGGCAGGCCGTTATGGTTGGTGATTCGGTGGATGATATGCGTATGGCTCGTGCGGCAGGTTTAATGTCCAGTGTGGGCGTTACCAGCGGCGCCAGCCAGGCGTCTATCCTCGCTCCCCTGGCAGATATCCTTATACAAGATATTCACGAAATCTATGTAATATGAGTAAAGGTAAAGGCTAATGCATCCCTTTCCACGATATGCGGGGTATATCTTTGACCTGGATGGCACAGTATATCGCGGCGACGGGCTCATAGAAGGCGCCCTGGAGAGAATATCTGCCTTGCGCTCGGCCGGCGCAAAAACCGTTTTCCTTTCCAATAAACCGCTCGAACCTCGTTCACACTATGCCGCTAAACTGACCCGGCTTGGGATTCCAACGCCCAGTGAGGATGTTATCAACTCGAGCCAGGCGATGTTTTATCACCTGCGCCAGGAAGGCCAAGTAAAGGGTATATATGTTATCGGGGAGCCAGCTTTGCTCCAGGAGTTTCAGGATGAAGGTTTTGCTCTTACCGATAACCTAGGTGATATTCAGATAGTGATCGCTGCTTTCGACCGCACACTCGACTATGCCAAGTTGAACTTGGCGCATCAAGCCTTGGTATTGGGCGCCTCATTTTATGCCACTAACTCTGACCGCACTTGTCCGATGGGCGCGGGTGAGATCCCTGACTGTGCGGGGGTTATCGCTTTTCTGGAGTCGACTACTGGTCGCAAGGTAGAGTTTGTTGCCGGTAAACCATCCGCAGGCATGCTGGGTGCTGCATTGGCGAGGTTAGGAGTGCCTCGCGAACGCTGCCTGATGGTAGGCGATCGGCTGGCGACGGATATGCGCATGGGATTGACATTCGGTCTGGATACTGCACTGGTGATGACAGGGGTGACTACGCGGGAGATGCTGACGTCAAGCGATCTACAGCCGACCTATGTGCTGGAGAGTATCCGCCAGGTTCCATAGTGAGTAACGCAATTTGCTTAAATGGGTCGTCTGCATTATGATTGGTGTAACTTAGCAGTCACTATAGGAGAGTGCTAAGCATTCTAGCAACAGATGATTGGGAGGAATAGCATGCAAGTAAATTTTAAGCCTTTAGGTAACCATCTCGTGGTTGAGCCGATTGAGCAGGAGGCGCGTACCGCCAGCGGTATCATCTTGCCAGAGACAGCCAAAGAAAAGCCTCAAACGGGTATGGTTGTTGCCGTTGGCACCGGGCGCCGGCTCCCCAATGGTAATCTGCAGGAGATGACGGTCAAGCTCGGAGACAAGATTCTTTATGCCAAATACGGTGGGACGACCGTCAAGGTAGAAAACAAAGAGCTGCTTATCCTGAGCGAGGACGATGTCCTCGCTGTAGTACTTTAAAATCACAATCGAGTTAGAAAGGAAAATAACCCATGGCAAAGAAACAACTGCGCTTCTCTGAAGAAGCGCGCCGCAGTATAAAGAGCGGGATGGATATTCTTGCGAACTCTGTGGGCACAACCCTCGGCCCCAAGGGGCGCAACGTAGCTCTCGACAAGAAGTGGGGGGCGCCCACCGTCACCCATGACGGCGTCACCGTCGCCAAAGAAATCGAGCTGGAAGACCCATTTGAGAATATGGGCGCCCAGTTGCTCAAGGAA
>JAJFUJ010000237.1 GCA_021372475.1 Chloroflexota bacterium
CCAAAACTCGCCGCTGATAACGCGCCGCAGTGAGATCGCCCCGATGAACTCTGCCAGCCCGGTAGCCAGCGCCCAGATGCCGATGATAACTACGACTGCATAGGCGGTTACATCGGGCCATGCCAGGACCGTCACGCCCAGAACGATGCCCACAAGCCCCTCGGCCAGGATAGCCCACCAGCCGATCCTGAACCTAGCCGAGGCGATACTGGCAATTACGGCCAGGAAGCCGTCAATCAGTGAATAGATGCCGAATAAAATTACCAGGCTGAGGATGGTCTGCCCAGGCCAAACGAGCGCCAGGAAGCCAAAAGCGATGGCCAGCAGGCCGCGTATCAGGAACACCCACCACTTGCGCGAAAGCAGCGTTTGCATCTTTCCCCCTTATGTGTCTACTCAAAGCCTATACCGTATGTATCATAGCATATTTTAATGGATATGTCACTCATTTAGTGTAATACGCTCCATCTAGCCACGGCTTGGAGCCGAACTAGCGCGCCTGAACGCGCAGCTATCATTAACAGGCGGGGATTCATCCGTGGACGTGCGGCGTCTGCGCCGCGCCCGTTCATCCGGTAGGGCTACGCGCAGCGAATGCGGTGCGGTTGGGTGCGCGCAGCGCGCCAATGCCATACCGTCGCGACCTTTAGGTCGCGAATCCGGGTCGCGTTAGCGGACGTGCGGCGTCTGCGCCGCGCCCGTTCATTCGGTTGGGCTACGCGCAGCGGATGCGATGCGGTTGGGCGCGCAGCGCGCTAATGCCATACCGTCGCGACCTGCAGGTTGCGAATCCAGGTCGCGTTAGCGGACGTGCGGCATTCGCGCCCTGGCTGTGGAGTGCGCAAGCTTGCTCGCGCTTTCGGCTAGTCCGCCGCGAAAAGGAATACGCGGACGAGGATATAGATGACATATAGCGCTATAAAGTAGATTGATCCTTTCCGACCGATTTTTCCCTTACGCAGCAGCAGATATACCAGCAGGATGGCGCCGGTCACCGCTTCCCATGGCAGGTCCCAGGCAATGAGCGGCCGCGGGACGGCATAGGTAGAGATCAACGCGCCGAGGCCGATGGCTACCAGCGGATTGGTAATATTGCTGCCTACCAGCGTGCCAAGCGAGATGCCATGAGCATTGTTGCGAGCTCCTGCCAGGGCTGTGGTAAATTCTGGCAAAGCTGAGGCCACCCCCAGCGTCACTACGCCGAGCAGCGAGCCGCCGATGCCCGTCACTGTTACGATACGCTCGGTCACGCCCAGCACGATCTGAGCCGCCAATACCGTTATCACCATAGAGGCCAAGCCAATGAGCGCAGCCATCCACGCTTGCCCGGCGGTGTTGATGGCAGGCTGGGCTGCTTGCTCCTGCGTCGGGGCGTCGCCTGTGCCGTAGTATTTGCGCTCATCAACATACAGGTAATACGTATAAGCAATAAAGCTGCCAAACAGGATTGCTCCGTCCAGACGCGAATAGGTGCCATCCATGCCCAGCACGATGCACAAAAGCGTGCTGCCAATCATCGGGATCATGCTTTTCCAAAGAAAATATCGCCTAAAGTAAAGCGAGCCGGTTATCAGCACGACAACGCCCATGATGAGCGTTTGCTGAACAACATCCGAGCCGATGTTGGAGCCTAATACGATGGCCGAACCCACCTTGTAATCCAGATTGCCCGAAAGGATGCTGGCTGAGGCCGTCACGTGTGAGGTGATCTCGGGAATTGAGGTTGCCAGCGATAACACCGTCATACCCATAAAGGTGGCAGAGAGCTTGAGGTACTCGGCCAATTCGACCATCTTTTTGACGGCGAGATTGGCGGCGAGGACCATTAAAACCAGGCCGACTATACCGGCAATAATCGCCACTGGAAAAGATAAGGTGTTAACTAGTTGGATAACCATGTACATTCCTCCCTGGCAAAATAAAAACGCGGCCAAGCCGCGTTTCGAAGTGATGGCTGCAGCCGGGAACATCCCAACCGCAAGCCGCATACGGCCTGCTGATTATGGGGGTCCCTGTTCACCAAAGCCCGGACCGAACCGGGTGGCTGATAGAACGTGTATTAGTATCACTATTGCTGCCTCTTAATCCCAGAGAATATACAGCAAATCGCGTTAATGTCAACCGGAGCAGTGTGGAGGGTGTTGAAAAAGAAGTTCTGTCCTTACGCTTGCCCGCTAGGAAAGGGGAAGCGTCATTCTGGCGCAGGCCGGAATCCAGTATTGAACTGATATATAGTGGAATATATCATATAATAACAAGAATAAAAGCAAGGCTCGGATGGGTTCCTCTTGCGCGTGGTTGGCACCCGCTATGCGTGGGGCTAAGGAGCAGGCGCGGCACATAGATAGATCGCCCCCTGCAACAGGCGGGGATTCATCCGTGGACGTTCGGTGCCCGCGCCGCGCCTGTTATGCGTTACAACAAAGTGGGCGAGCAACATAAACCAGCCGCGCTGAGGACAGCGCAGCTCCACAGACTATGAGCATAAAATCATGGAGGGTGTTGAAAAAGAGTCGTAGAGATTCCGCCCGCTCGCTGACCCCCTCCCTGTGGGAGAGGGAAGGGTGAGGGTGCTGCTTGGATACCTGTTTAGACACCCTGAAAGCGCTCGAAGGAGACCGTAACACCCTAAACACAGCTAGATACGGAGCCTTCGAGCTAAAATTCGCCTGCCGAAGTGCCCTGTCAGCTTTTAGTAAGGTATTTTCAACACCCTCGCACACCCAGCGTTTGACACCCGTCCTGCCATGGGTATCATAGATGCCCTGTTTACACATCACCTCACGGAGCCGCTGTGCGCAAGCTGACCTATAAACATACCGTAGCCGCCTGTTACCTGGGCTATATCACCCAGGCGGCGGTCGTCAACCTTTCGCCGATCCTCTTCATCGTCTTTCAAACCGAGTATCATCTTTCGTACGAGATGCTCGGCCGGCTGATCCTCATCAACTTTGGCACCCAGCTCTTGACGGATGCCGTCGCCGTGCGTTATATCGACCGCTTGGGAATCCGCCGCGCGGCGCTGTTCGGGCACACCCTGGTGGTGGTGGGTTTTGGGCTGATGAGCGCACTGCCGCGCCTGCTGAGCGCGCCCTACCTTGGGCTCATCATTGCCGATGTGGTTTACGCCATCGGCGGCGGCCTGATCGAGGTGCTCGTGAGCCCGACGGTGGACGCGCTGCCCGGCGAGGCCAAGGATTCGGCGATGAGCTTGCTGCACTCGTTCTATTCCTGGGGCCAGGTGGCCGTGCTGCTGTTCTCGACCCTCTTTATCAAAGCCTTCGGCGCTGAGCGCTGGTATATCCTGCCGCTGCTGTGGGCGGCAGTGCCGGCCGTTAATCTGTTCCTTTTTGCGCGCGTCCCGCTGGCGCCAATGGTCACCGAGCAGGAAAAAACGCCGCTCAAGCGGCTTTTCAGCATGCCGGTGTTTATCCTGGCGCTGCTGCTGATGGTGTGCTCGGGCGCATCGGAGCAGGCCGTGGCGCAGTGGTCGTCGCTCTTTGCCGAAAAGGGGCTGGGCATCCCCAAGCTGCTGGGCGACCTGCTCGGCCCGGTGATGTTCGCCGCGTTTATGGGGCTCGGCCGTATGCTATACGGCATCTGGGGCGAGCGCCTTAACCTGCGCGCAGTGCTCGAGCTCAGCGCCGGGCTGTGTATTGCCTGCTATGCCCTGATGGTTTTCGCCCCCAGCCCGTTCATCTCGCTGATTGGGGTGGCCATGAGCGGATTGGCGGTGAGCATCATGTGGCCGGGGATGCTGCGGCTCACCTCGAAGGCCTTCCCGCTGGGCGGCGCGGCGATGTTCGGCGTGCTGGCGATTATGGGCGACCTGGGCTGCAGCCTGGGCCCCTGGATTACCGGGCTCGTCTCGGATGCGGTGATCACCTCGAACGCTCTGGCTGGCCGCGCAGCAGCCAGCGGGATGAACCTTGAGCAGCTCGGGCTGAGGGCGGGTTTGCTTGCTGCAGCCGTTTTCCCGGTGATGATGCTGCTGGGCGTGCTGGCCTTTCGCCGGCGCGCCAAAGCGCAGACAGCGGAGCCTCAACCGGCGGAGCGGCTCAGCGACGCGGCGCGCTAGTAACGCAAACAAAGCCTCTCAACGCTCCTCGCTTGCATAATAATGGCGTTATTATGAAACATATTGCGTTATATTGCTGTCGTGTAGGAGCGACGCAAATAAATGCCACGTCACTTCTTTGGAGCGCGGCGCTCCGCCGTCGCATTAGGATTTTGTGCTCACGGCTCGTGGAGCTGCGCTGTCCTCAGCGCGGCTGGTTTATGTTGCTCGCCCACTACGGATGCGTTGATAGATGTGCGGCCAATATAATGCCGCGACGAGGGCGTCGCGGCTCAAGACGGTATCTCCAAAAGAAGGAAGGGACGCGACACCACAACATTCACTCTGGCGGCAGCGCGAGCGGCGCCGCTGCGCCGGCCTCGGATGCACCCTGCACGCCGGCGCCCGGGTTAAAGATGGTCACGCTGTAGCTGAAATCGCGGCTCTGTCCGCCGATGATGACATTGCGGACGGTCACGCTGTAGGTGGTATCGGCGATTACCTGCGGCCAGGCTGCGTAGTTGCTCATCCCGTTGGGAATCCACACCAGCGTATTCTCGCCATAGCCGTTGATAACCGGCGCTACAGCTACCGGCACGTTGTGCCCGGCGGAGGTCAGCGTGATCGAGGCCTGCGAGAAATCGGCATTGGGATACGAGAACGACCATCTGGCGAAGACCACCTGGTAGGGCACATAGCCGGGCGCAGGCCAGGCCACAAACTCGTCGCGGGTGAGCGGGCGCGGGTCGACCATGTGGGCATCAAAGACCAGCAGCGCGTTGGCTGATTGGTAATTTCCGCTGGGCGGGATATCGCCGGCGCCCATCTCGCGCGTCTGCGGCAGCAGGATCCAGCGGCGATGGCCGACGGCATAGTTGCCGTCGCCGTAATCGAACAGATAGCCATGGATGGCATCCCAGCCGTAAACGCCCAGGAACAGGTTGGATGCGCCGGCGCCGTCGCGGGCGTCCTGTGAGTAGCAAGCGAGCGCATCCGTCACGTCGTGGGTGAGCGTATTATTGCGGCTCATTACCAACGCTGCCGCCTGCGCCTTGCGGTTGGCGTCGCTGGTAAAGATGATATCAGCCGGCACGCCCGCCATGGCGCGGAAGTAGTTCAAGCGCTTGAGCACGGCAGCGCGGAAGGCCTGCGAGGTGACGCCGGGAGCGCATGTATCCTGGCTTCCCGTCCAGTTTATGGCGGGCGCGGGCGAGATGACATACTGGCTGTAGTAGAAATCGGCCACGGCCTGGCGGTTATGCGTATCGACCAAGATCCCGCCGCGGATGGGCACGCTCACCGTGAGTGGGGCGCTCCATTCGCCGTAATAACTGGAGTTCCGGCCGCGCACGCGGTAGTAGCGCACCCCGACGGTGACGGGCCGCACCAGGCAGGCGAGCTCGGAGGTCAGGCAAACCTCGCGCAGGCCGCTGCTAAAGGTGATGTTTGTGCTCTCTTGCACCGTGTAAGCTTCGGCGGTGAGCGCCGACCAGCTAATCGTAAAGCTGCCGTCATCGGCCACCGCCGACGCCTGCACTTGCGGCTGCGCAGGAACCTCTGCGTAGTTTTTGTATACGGCTGGCAAAGCGAACACATACGTCGCAGGATCGGCGGATGCGGCGGAAGGCGGCAACAGACAGAACACCAGGATGTATACCAACAGCAGGTGCAGAGGCCTGGGAGCGCGCAGATGGCTGCGCAACGCGGCTATTTTCTCCTCGTCATCGTGATGCTTCAACCTGCCGACGCCTTTACAAACTGGATGCAACCCCTCCGGGCTGCAAGGTCATAGCTACTGGCAATTCCAGCTTCAATCTATCATAATAAACCCAAATACAATGTCAAATAGCTCGATGGTGTGGGAAAAGAGATTCTGTCCTGATACTTGCCCCCCTATGCGTCTGCTCGTGGGGGCACGCGCAGCGTGCCCAGGGGCTGTCCAAAAAGCAGATAGCCCTAAAGCCTATTCCCACTTATGTGCTCAGTTTCGTTATTATTGGAAGGTAAACTTCCACGCAACTATCATTTTCCGCGTTATTTTGGCAAGTATGCCCCACAATCAGTTGTCTAAAAAGGAAAATTGTTACTTTT
>JAJFUJ010000242.1 GCA_021372475.1 Chloroflexota bacterium
GATGCTTTACGAATCGCCAAGCTGGACCAGACCCGTGAAAAGCAGGAGCTGGTGGGCGCGATGGACCACGACGATTGGGCGCTGATCCTGCCGCCTCCTGAACGGCGCAAGGTCGTACGCACGATGGGTCCTTCCGGCCTGCCGATTACTGACGTGCTGCTGGAGGGTTACGAGCCCGCCGCCAACCACCCCACGGGCGCATTTTTCGGCCCGCGCGCCTGCGGCGAGAACTTTGGCCGTTTGATGCGCCTGCATCCGCCTTATGTGGATCCGAACAGCTCGCTGGCCGGCGGCTATATGGTCAACTTTGGTTCTTACCGCAAGAGCGGCTGGAAGCCAGAGTTCGATTATTCCCATCTGCACGCGCTGCAGGAGCTATATCAGCTTAATACCGGCATCGGCGCCGGCCAGCATTTCTGCCAGGACCTGGCCATCGGGCTGGAATTCGGTTGGGGCGGGCTGTTGGATAAAATCAAGACCTACAGCACCGTCAATCCTCAAGCTGGCGATTTCTATGCCGGCCTCGAGGCCATCGTGACCGGCGCGCAGGATTGGATCGCGCGCACCGCGGATGAGGCCGCACGCCTGGCGGAAACCGAGCAGGATCCGGTGCTCAAAGATAACCTTATCGAGATAGCTGCTATCAACCACCGTCTTGTTGTTGAACCGCCACGTACGTTCCGTGAGGCTTGTCAATGGATACTCTGGTACCAAATGATGGCGCGCATGTACAATGGCTCAGGCTCCCTCGGCCGGCTCGATTACTTACTCCAGCCGTACTATGACCGCGACATTATCGCTGGCCATTTGGACGACGAGGAAGCTGTCTTTCACCTGGCTTGCCTGCTCCTGCGTGATACGGCCTATATCCAGCTTGGCGGACCCGATGAGACCGGCCGCGATACCACCTCGCGTCTGTCCTTCCTGGTGCTGGAGGCTGCCCACCGCCTGCGCATCCCGGCCAATGTGGGCGTTTGCGTGGGCGAGCACGTTGACCCAGCCTTGCTCCGCCGCGGGGTAGAGATTCTATTCGAGGACAGGACAGGTATCCCAAAATTCCTGGGGATCGAGCAGATGGCCGCGGGATTCAGCCGCAATGGCTATCCCATCGAGTTGGCCCGCCAGCGCGCTTACGCCGGCTGCCATTGGTTCGCTCTGCCCGGACGCGAATATACCCTTAACGACTGTGTTAAAATCAATCTTGCGGTCGTATTCGACGTTGCTCTGCACGACATGCTGACGCATGAGGCAGCGCCCAGCGTGCCCGTGCTATGGGAATACTACGCGACGCATCTGCGCCGCGCTGTGCGCACTATCGCCGCGGGACTCGATTTTCATCTCGAACATATGCACGAGGTGTTTCCCGAGCTGGTGATAGACCTGCTCTGCCACGGTCCCATCGAGCGCGGGCTGGACGCCTCGCATGGCGGCGTCGATTATTACAACATGTGCATCGACGGCGCCGGATTGGCCACCGTGGCCGATTCGCTGGCCGCCTTAGAGCAGCGCATCGACCGCGAAGGGAAACTCACCTGGCAGGAACTGCTCCAGCACCTGGATAACGACTGGACAGGCGCCGAAGGCGAACGCGCCAGGCTGATGCTGCACAATGTCGAACGCTACGGCACCGGCGGTGCACCTGCCGACGATTGGGCGGTGCAAGTGACTCGTCTATTCACGAACCTGGTCAAGGAGAGCCCCACGCCCAATGGGTTCAACATGATTCCGGGCTTGTTCTCGTGGGCTAACACGATACCGATGGGCGCCTCGCTGGGCGCTACGCCCAATGGCCGCCACAAGGGCGCGCCCATCTCGCACGGTGCTAATCCTGACCCAGGTTTCCGACGCGACGGCGCGCCCAGCGCTCTGGCCGCAGCCATTGCGGCGGTGCAGCCGGGCTACGGTAACTCGGCGCCGATGCAGATTGAGCTGGATCCGGCGTTGGCCAAAGACGAAGGCGGCATTGACCATGTGGCCGACCTGATCGCCACGCATATCAAATTGGGCGGCACGCAAGTCAATATCAATATTATGGATAAGGATGAGGTGCTGGCCGCGCACCAGGACCCGGATAAATATCCCAACCTGGTGGTGCGCGTCACCGGGTTTTCGGCCTATTTCGCCAGCCTGTCACCCAGGTTCAGGCAACTTGTAGTGGACCGCATAATTCAAGAATAATGGCGCTGGCAGCCAGCAGGAGGCACGTAATGGATATCTCATCAGCATTTGGACAGAGCCTGGGATCGCTGCCGCTCATTTCCAAGGCAGTTACGCGCTCGTGTAACGCCGAAAACCCCACCGGGGCTCCCGGCGGCGGAGCCCAGGCCGAAATAGAGGGGCCTGCAGACCGCCACCCGGCAGGGCTTTTAGGTAAAGGTTGGAAGATACGTCCTTGTATCACTCTCGAGCCGGGCGACGTCAATACATTGGCCGATATCGAGGGCCCCGGCGTCATCCAGCACATCTGGATGACCGTCGACCCCAAGGCTTTTCGCTCCTGCGTGCTGCGCATGTATTGGGATAACGAGACGACCCCTTCGGTCGAGGTGCCCCTGGGCGACTTTTTCGCCAACCCGCATGGCATCAAATATAACGTCAACTCGTTGCCGATTGCCGTCAACCCGAGCGGCGGATTCAACAGCTACTGGCCGATGCCCTTTCGCCGGCACGCCCTCATCACCATTGAATCCAATTACTGGGAGCCGATTCCTGGCTTTTTCTACCAAATTACCTACGCCCTCGATGCCGTGCCGACCGAAGCGGCGTATTTCCATGCCCAATGGCGGCGCGCCACAACCACCCGCGAGCGCCCCGAGCACGTGATCGTCGAGGGCATCCAAGGCGAGGGGCATTATGTCGGCACGATGCTGGGCTGGGCGCAGTACTCGCGCGGCTGGTGGGGCGAGGGCGAGGTCAAGTTCTTTATCGACGATGATGGCGCATACCCAACCATCTGCGGCACCGGCACCGAGGATTACTTTGGCGGCGCCTGGGGCTTTGGCGATGAGACCTTCAGCACGGCGTACCTTGGGTATCCACTCTACCGCCACGAGCCCGGCGAAGCTCCCAAGCACGGCCTGTATCGCTGGCATATTATGGACCCGATCCGCTTCAAGACAGGGCTGCGCGTCACCATCCAGGCGCTGGGTTGGTGGCTTAACGGCAAGTTCGAGCCGCTGACGGATGATATCAGCTCGGTCGGGCTGTGGTATCAGTGCGAACCGCATGTGCCCTTTCCACAACTGCCGGAGCTGGCCGGCCGTTGGCCGCGCTAAAGTACAAAGAGGCGAACCAGAGTTGGTTCGCCTCTTTTCTTCTAATAAGCCAACACTAACCCTTGCTGTTGACCATGCCGGCTAATTGCGGTAGCAACTCGGTAATATCAAAACTGGCCCATTGGCCACTGGGAGTGCCTGCGTTAAAAATGGCAAAACCGAGCACATACGGGTCGCGCCGCAGCTCATCATCATACCAGGAGAGCTGCCCCAGGTAATCTGCGGCTGCGGCAGGAGTGCTCTCCCCCAACGCGCCTTCATCCAGCCAATCCCGCCAACCACCCTTGCCCTCGGCTCCAGTCCCCAAGACGCCGCCATCGATGCCAGCCTCGGTAATGACCAACGGGATAACCAAGTCCTGAGGCCGCAAGTAGTGATCATACCAATAGCGGTAACGCAGGGTAAGCGCGCCGGCCCCGTCGATATCCGCGGCGCCCGGAATTGCGGCATTCACGCCGTCGCGCAGAGTGGGCGCAGAATACTCGTGCAGCGCCAGGATCCCGCCATAACGCTTGGCTGCGGCAACGGCCGGCAGGAAGGCCTCGAATTCATCGGCCTCAGGCGTTCCGGTAGAAAAGTTGCCGATAGCTGCCTTGAGCCCCAACTCATCCATCAGGCGCACGCGCTCCGCCTCAAAAGCAGCATACCATGCCATCTCCTCAGGGGTATTGATGGCCGGCTCATTCCAGCCCAGCCAATAGTCAACGCCCGGGTTAGCCCTGTATTGCGCCGCGTTATCAGCCACGAATTCCTGCGCGCGTTCAAGTGGATCGCCCGTTAATGCCTGGTCATCTTCCATAAATCGCCCGATAGTGACCGTGCTTGGCGACACCTGTTTGACCTCGCGCAGCCAATCCAGGTCATCAACACTCACCACGACAGCCGGTTGAGCTGCCTTGATAAATGCCATCACCGCCGGATCGGCATTGCGCGCTACATGCAGCCCCGCCTTGCTGCGTCCGCTGGCTGTCACCTGGGTGAGAGGCGGCAGCGCCAAATAAGCTTCCATATCGGCAGTCAACGGCACTTCCCAGACGGTGGTGCTGCCGGCAGTGCTGCAATCCATCAGGATGGTAAACAGCCCATCCGCGAGGCTGATTTCTAGTTGATGGCAGCCGCCTTCGATCGCGCCTTCATCATAGATAAGGGTAATCGCAATGCTCTCTCCAGGCAGGAGTTCGCCTGGCAGCCATAGGCGGGTTAACTCAGGGATATCCGGCTCCGGGTTCAGGTAGCGATCGCGCACCTGCAACGCCTCGATGCTCCAAGGCGTGATGTTGGTGATGGTGAGTATGTAGTAATACGGTACGTGCGGGAGCGACGTAGCCTGGACGACCAGTTTGTAGGGTGTATCGGTGGGGACGAGTGGAGCGGTTACAACCACCTGGCTATCCAGCATCAGCGGGTCGGGTTGAGCAGCGGCCACCGGAAGCCGGTTGGCGCAAAACATAGCCATCACAAGCAACCAGACTATCGAGTGCCTGATTTTGCCCACAGCCCGCATGCCTCATCAGGTAGAAATAGTACATCAGTCTGCTGTGTATTATAACAGTTAAAGGCGATTTTACAATCGGCAGTTTGTATGCGTCGACTTAAGCCTGACGGACGCGCAGCGCCGCAATCAGGTGCAACACGCGTTCCTTGGCATTGCTGTCGGCCGCGCTGCCCGGGCCGATGCAAGAAGGGCAGCCCGCCGAACAGAGGCAGCTCTCGACCAGCTCTTGCGCACCGGTCAGCACACGTGAGAAGCACTCCATCGTCGCCTGGCTCAAACCGACGCCGCCCGAAGCCGCGTCAAATACAAATAAGGTCGGCTTGCCGGTTTGCGGCGCATGTAAATCTGTGCTGACGCCCAAATCCGACGGGTCGCACATCAAATATAGCGGCAGCAAATTCGCCAATACTCGGCCCAGGCTTGAGAGCGTGTCTGCGACAGCCGTGTTCTGCTCCGCTTGGCGATGACAGGCCGGACAAAGGGTGGTCAGGTTAGCAAGACGGTTGGCTTCCAGATGAAAATCGTTCGCTCCAGCTACATAACCGAACTCGCGGAAGGGCACAATGTGATGCACGTGGTGTTGGGCGCCCGGCCGCTCGGGGGCGCCGCAGGCCGTACAGCGATACCCATCGCGCTTGCGCGCCAGGTCGCGCTGAACCGGCCAACTCGGGCCACGGTCGCTGACCTGCTCCCCCAGCCACCAGCCTTCAGCAGCCAGGCGCTCAATTAGTTCGGGCTGCAGGCACAGCCAAAAGGCGGTGGTCGCTACCTGCTGTTCGGGGAGGTCCACCGTGCCCCAGCCGAGCGTTTCCTGAGTGCTCATCTTGATCCGGCGATAGCCCGTCACCCGCGTGGTAACCAAGACATCCCCCCAGGCCAGGCTGAACTCGGGCTGCTCATCCTGCTCGGCCACCCGCTGGATCTCCACCCGAGAAGTGCGGCTGACTGAAGTATAGAAATCGACATCGACCGGGTGGACATAGGCAATCGCAGCGGGCCAGTCGAGCTCATCCACCAGATACTGCTGCCCGTTGTGTACATAGACTGCGCCAGCATAAACCATAAACTGGGCGCTGGGCCGATCGACCCAGCCGATGGTCTGCCGTTCCTCGCCCTGGCTGGCGATGATGCTGACATTGAACGAATCGCTGGTGCGCAGTGAGAAGGATGCCGGGTAATCCTGGCCTATCCAGCGCCATGTGCTGCCTGCGCTCTGCACCTCGCGCCGCGCCGCCAGAATATTGAGCAACTCGGAGGTTTCTTCGCCAGCCAACTGCTCATCCTGCCGGAAGGGCAGCTCATATGCGGCGCAGCGCAGATGGTTAAGCAGGATATGACGGTTATCCGGCGCCACAAGGCCCAGCTCGGGCGAGCTACCGGTGAGATAATCCGGATGAGTCGCAATATACTGGTCCAGTGGATATGGCGCAGCCACCAGGAATCCCGCACTCAGGCGCTCGCCGCGGCCGGCGCGCCCAAGCTGCTGCCAGGCGCTGGCAATGGTGCCCGGGTAGCCCACCAGCACGGCTGCATCCAGCCCGCCGATATCGATGCCCAGCTCAAGCGCATTGGTGGCCACGACGCAGCGCACCGCCCCGCTGCGGATACCAGCCTCGATAGCGCGCCGTTCACTGGGCAGGTAACCGCTGCGGTAGCCGCGGATTTGCTCGGGTTCGCGGCCGGCAGCCAGGGCATCCCGCCGCAGATGAGCCAGCAGGAGCTCGCTGGCCGAGCGCGAGAGCGTAAAGGCAACCGTCTGCACGTCCTCATTCAACAGTGTGTTGATGATGCCGCGGGCTTCCTGCAGAGCGGAGCGCCGCAGCCCCAGCTCACGGTTGGTGACTGGCGGATTGACCAGCACCAGCTCGCGCTTACTGCGCGGCGCACCACTGCGCTCGACCAGCCCCACACTGCGGCCGATAAGCCGGGCGCACAGCTCATCCGGGTTGGCGATGGTGGCCGAGCAGCAGATAAACTGCGGATGCGTGCCGTAGAATGCGCAAATGCGCAGCAAGCGGCGCAGCACATTGGCCACATGGCTGCCGAATACCCCGCGGTAAGCGTGTACCTCGTCGATGACGATATAATGCAAATTACTCAGGAATTCACGCCAGGCATAGTGATTCGGCAAAATGCCAGTGTGCAGCATATCCGGGTTGGAGAGGATCAGGCGGGCGTTGCGGCGAATGCCGGCGCGGTCTCCCGCGGGGGTATCGCCATCAAAGGATGCGGCAGCCTTGCCGAGCCCCAGCGCCGCCAGTAACCGTTGCAGCAGCGTCAACTGGTCATAGGCCAGCGCCTTGGTCGGGAACAGGTAGAGCGTACGGTGGGTTGGGTTATGCAACAGTTCCTGCAATACCGGAACGTGATAGCAGAGCGATTTCCCCGAGGCCGTTGGGGTCACCACCACGATATCCTCGCCGGCCAGCACACGCGCCACTGCCTCAGCCTGATGCGTATACGGCCGCACGATGCCCTGCTCCGCCAACATCCTGGTCAGGCGCTCATCCAGCTCAGCCGGCCAATCCGCCCACTGCGGCTTTTGAGCGGCGATCTCATACCAGGCGGTAACGTTCGCCATCCATGCAGGGTCCTGGCGAAGCAGCGTTAAGCCGGCTGCCAGACCGGCCTGAGAGAGCGTTTCGTCTGTTGGCCGTTTGTGCGGCGGCATTACGAACTGTTCAGGCATCGCTGTGCTCGATTAGCTTACGTAGTGCGTCTTCATCGATGATTTTTATCCCCAGCTTTTGGGCCGCACCATACTTGGTTCCGCCCGGATCGGCGCCGGCCACCAGATAGGCGGTATTTTTAGAGACCGAACCCGTCACCTTACCGCCATGTTGCTGCACCAAAGCAGTGGCCGCTTCACGGCTCAGCGTCGGCAATGTGCCGGTAATGACAATCGTCATCCCGGCCAATGGCTGCGGCTGCTCCGTGCGAACCGGCTTATCCTCCAGGCGCACTCCGCCGGCTGCTAGCCTCGCAATCAGCTCGCGGTGGCGCGGCCGGGCAAAGTAATCCACGATGTCTGCGGCTGTGCGCGGTCCTATCCCTTCGATCTCCTGCAGTTCAGCAGCGTCGGCATTCGCCAAGGCTGTTAGGCTATGAAAATGAGCTGCCAACACATGCGCACCGACGCTACCCACGCCGTGAATGCCGAGCGCCGTGATCAGGCGCCACAAGGGACGCTCGCGGCTGGCCGCGATTCCTTCCAGCAGGCTGTCGGCCTTTTTATCGGCAAAACCCTCCAGCTTGAGCAACTCATCCTTGGTGATGCGGTAAAGGTCGGTCACATCTTTCACCAGACCGCTCTCATAGAGCTGCGCGGCTACCCTCTCGCCCAAGCCGGCGATATCCATCGCCCCGCGCCCAGCCCAGTATTCTATGTGACGCACTACCTGGGCCGGGCAGGATGCATTGACACAGTAAATGGCCACCTCTTCGGCGTCGCGCAGGAGGGATTCCCCACAAGCCGGGCAGCGTTCGGGGATGACGAACGGTTTTTCGCTGCCGGTGCGCAGGGCTGTCACCGGCCCGGTAACGTGCGGGATCACGTCGCCGGCACGCTCCACTACCACCATATCACCAACGCGGATATCCTTGCGCGCCAGGTCATCAAAGTTAAAGAGCGAAGCCTGCCGGATGGTGGCTCCACTAATTTGCACCGGATCAAGGACGGCGTAGGGCGTCAGCACGCCGGTGCGGCCGATATTGAGGGCGATCGCCAGCAGGCGGGTGGTGGCTTCACGCGAAGGAAACTTGAAAGCCACAGCCCAGCGCGGAGCATTGCCCACGATGCCCAGGCGCCGCTGCACGGCGAAATCGTTGATTTTAATCACCACGCCGTCCGCCTCGTAATTCAACGCCTCGCGGTGGGCCATCCAATCCGTGCAGTAGCTTAGTACTTGCTGGAAATCGGTGAGCATGCGGATATCCGGATTAACGGCAAAGCCCAGCTTGTGCAGATATGCCAGCGTTTCCCACTGCGTGGCCAGTTGCTTACCCTCGATATAGCCGACTGCATAAGCAAAAAGGCGCAGTGGCCGGCCAGCCGTCATGCGGGGATCGAGCTGGCGCACCGAGCCAGCAGCCGCGTTACGCGGATTGGCTAACTGCGTCTCTCCCTTGGCTGCACGTTCGATGTTGTAGCGCGCAAACAGGTCGCGCGGCATATAAATCTCACCGCGCACCTCGATTACATCCGGCGCCGGCGTGTCGCCCTCCACCGGGATACGCAGCGGAATATTACGGATCGTGCGCACATTCGCGGTGATATCCTCACCAACTATACCGTCGCCGCGCGTCGCTCCGCGCTCCAGCAGGCCATTGCGGTAGGTGAGCGCTACGGCCAAGCCGTCGATTTTCGGCTCCACCACAAACTCGAGCTGCAAATTTTCAGGCAGCAGACGGCGGGCACGTTCGAGCCAGGCCGTCACCTCGTCGGCGCTAAAGGCGTCCATCAGGCTGGTCATCGGATTAGGGTGCGTAACTTTGGCGAACTGCGACAGCGGTTCAGCGCCAATACGCTGGCTGGGCGAATCGGGCGTGACCAGCTCGGGGTGCTCTGCTTCGATGGCGCGCAGCTCGCGCATCAGCGCGTCATACTCGGCGTCAGAAACAGCCGGGTCATCCAGCGTATGATAGCGGTAGCTGTAGTAGTTTAACAGAGCGCGTAGTTTAGCAATCCGTTCACCTAGCTCCTGCGACATCGTAGCGCCTCCTTCCTGCCGAGCAAAGAAAACGGCCGGGCAAGAGCAGAAACACTGCCCCGACCCGGCTCGTTATCATAAGCCTTATTATTGGGCTGCCAGGAACTGATCCACCACCCAGCCGATGGTGCCGCTCGAGTCCTTCACCTGATACCAGGTAAAGCCGTCTGCAGTCTGGGGGCCGCCCACAATCTCCACAAGCGCCCCGTCAGCCAGGGTCTTGACGCGGGTTTGTGAAGTGCTCGGGCCGGCGCGCATGTTCAAGCCTGAACCGCCGGTATTAATTACCTTGGCTTTGGCGCCGATAGCCATTGCCGCCGGGGTGTTAGTCGCTACCGCTACTGGTGTAGTTGCGCCGGCGGCCGTCGGGGTAAAGGTTGCCAACGGTACGACTGCCTTGGTGCTGGTCACCGCGGGCGGGAGGGTCGCCTGCAGGGTTGGTCCCTGGGTAGCTTGCTTGTTGGTAATACGCTGAGTTGGCTTCGCGGTTGGCGATGTTTCGCCAGTTGAACTTGGGCCAAGAATAGCCCACCAAAAACCAGCCACCACAATGATGACCAGTATCGGCACCACGATCCAAATCCATTTAGGCCACAAACTGGTGACGGAAGAGTTCTTTCCAGTGTATCGCTTGCCGGGATCACTTGAAGGCATCGGGGACCCTCCTTATTTTGCCCAGAATGTCATCTTGATTATAAAGCCGCCTGCTATGCCTGTCAACGGCAATCAACGTTATATTGTTCCGCCCAAAGTGCATTATTTTCGCGCCGGCAGATGCAGCGCGCGCCCCATCGCTGCCAGAGCCGCTTCGGCATTGCTCTCGCCCAACGTCGGATGGGCATGGATCGTATGCTCGATTTCATCCAGGGTGGCTTCCATCTCTATCGCCAGGGTACCTTCCAGGATCAGGTCGCTGGCGTGCGGGCCGACGATGTGCATTCCCAATACAGCGTGGTGTTTGCTCTCTGAAACGACCGTCACAAAGCCGTCGGTATCGCCGTAGGCTACAGCCTTGCCGTTATTAGGCAAGGCGAAGGTGCCGACCAATACCTCGTATCCGGCTTCTTTAGCCTGCTCTTCGGTCATGCCAACGCCAGCCGCTTCCGGCAGCGTAAAGATGCAGGAAGGCACCGCGGCGTAATTCATGTGCGCGGTCAACCCGAGGGCGTCCTCAACAGCCACCACCCCCTGATGTGAAGCCACGTGTGCGAGCATCGGACCTTCCGCAGCCACATCGCCGATAGCATACACGTGCGGAACAGCCGTGCGCATGCGGTCATCGACGGCGATGCCCTTGCGTGTTGCGTTCAGCCCCAGCACCTCCAGGCCGATACCTTCGGTATTGGGAGCGCGGCCGATAGCCGAGAGCACCTTTTCCGCCTCGATCTGGCGTTCGCCTTCAGGGGTCGTCACCGTCACCATTGCGCCGTTGGCGCCGGCCTTCACCGACGTCACTTTGGTGCCGGTGAGTATCTCCACGCCGCGGTTGCCCAGACTCCACGCCAACCCCTGGCCGATGGAGGCATCCATCAACGGGGCGAGACGCGGTAGCATTTCAACCACGGTGACCTTGACGCCCAACTCAACCATCAGCGAGGCATATTCCAGGCCGATGGCGCCACCACCGATAACACACAGGCTGGCGGGCAGCGCCTGCAGCGCCATGATGCCAGAATGGTCGATGACGCTCGGGCCGTCCAGTCCCGGGATAGGCACCTGCATAGTGCGCGAGCCGGTCGCGATGAGAATGTTATCAGCGACGACATGCTCCTCACCGTTCGGCGTGACGACCTTCAACGTGTCCGGCCTTAGGAAGGTTGCCGCGCCCATCATCGTTTGCACGCCGGCGCGCTCGAGCAGCTTGACAACGCCGCCGACCATCTGGCGCACTACCTTTTCCTTGCGCGCCTGCACGGCCGGCCAATTGATTTTAGGCTCTTCCACTTCAACACCGAAGGTGGCCGCATGGCGGACGAGAGAGAAAACCTCAGCGCTGCGCAGCAGCGCTTTAGTGGGGATGCACCCCTCGTTCAAGCACACGCCGCCCACCCACTTCTTTTCGATACACACCACCTTGGCGCCCAATTGCGACGCGCGCAAGGCGGCCACATAGCCGCCCGGGCCCGTCCCAATAATCGCTATATCCGCTTTAACCGTCATAGTACCTCCACAAACACGTTATCTATAGCATCCCCGCCAAACCAGGAG
>JAJFUJ010000014.1 GCA_021372475.1 Chloroflexota bacterium
TCGCATTGATGATATTTATGATGGCTCGGCCAGTTATCATCCATACTTTGTGTTCAGCGATTTCGAGCACCAGGAGGGATTGTTCATCGGGCATAACTACCTGGGGCCCTGGGCGACGCGCATGATGAACGCGCAGCAGCCAATCCTGGCTGGCCAGGACAAGGCGCATATCCAGCACTGTTACTATATTAATGCTCAAATCGAGATGCACACCGAGCCTCTGCTGCCTGGGATGAGCTTCCGAACCCCCAACAGTTTCCTGGGTGTATATGCCGGCGACCTCGACTCTGCGGCTGAGCAGCTTCACGATTGGCAGGCCACCTTCAAGTGGGATTATACCCGTGAGCGTTATCTGTGGGGCGCCAAAATATACAACAATGACTGGAATAATCCCGAGCATCGCTGCAATACCGCGCATCGTAAGGATGATATGTGGCAGATAGCCAATCTGTGCCGCACGATTGGCGCCAATGTGGCTCACGAAGATGATTTTTGGTTCGACAGTCGCGGCCGTGGGGATTGGGAGGGCATAGAGTGGGCTGAATTAGTGACTTACCTGCGGCGCTCGGGCATTGTTTTCAAGCTCTGGATGCCGCCGCAGCATTTTGACCCGGATACCACACTGGATCGCGAACATCTCGCATGGCAGCCGCAGACCATCAATCCGCGGCGCATCACCTCGTGGTATGGGCACGGATTCTGCGCTGCCTGCCAGGAAGCACATGATTATATGCGCGAGTTCATCCTCGCGCGCCAGCGCCGCTACGGCTCCTATATCCACCGGTTTGATGGCTGGGTTCAAAGTCCCTGTTTTAACGACGTGCACGATCATCCGGCCGGACAGCCGTTTGTGCAGCAGTACCGCCATTATCTGGATATGATGCGCGAGGCCAAGGATGCCGACCCGGGTTTGGGTTTCGAGGGCTGCAACTCTGGAGGCGAGTGGTGCGATTGGGACAAGCTCGAGCTGCTGGAAGATAACCAGCATTCGGATGGCGGCGGCCCGGATGATTTCTACTATCTTTCCTATTTCTGGACGCCGGCTAAGGAATTCGGCATCGCAGGAGGCGGACACAGTTTCGATCCTGATTGGATTGCTGCCCAACGCAAGGCAACCCTGCTTGAACGCTATCTGGTGAATAAGGGAGTGATTGGACGCTTTATGCGCCTGTATCACCCACGCGCTGAGGGAGCGCCGGATGCCCATACCTTCATTCAGGTGACCAATGCTGACCGCTCTAGGGCACTCATTCAGGCCGATCAGCCTTGCGCTGAGGTGGTGGTTTACCCCAAGCGCTTGCAGCCGCAATTAACCTATACGGTGTGCTGGTTGGGCGGGGAAAACGCATACAGTGCCAGCGGGCAAGAGTTGATGGATTCGGGTATCCGTTATGCGCCCCAAGCCCGTGATGACCGTGTATTCTTGAACCTGGACGACCATCCCGGCGCTGGCAAGGATCACAAAGCGCCCAGCCAACCATCAATCACGCTGCAGCGGCTTGAGACCATTTGGGGGCATACTGGAATAGCGCTCGAATGGAGTCCAAGCACCGATGATAGCATTCTGGCTGGTTACGAGGTGTGGCGCAACGGCACTCAAATCGATTTTGTGGCTATCGGTACCTTTTACTTTGATTGCCAGGCAGGCTGCTCCGCGGATGCAACTTACTGCATTGTAGCAGTGGATGGAGACGGTAACCGCTCAGCCTGATACAGGGTTGTAGACACACGTTCGCTCAGTGTTGAGCGGACGTGTGCGTAGATGCAGACTCGGGTTTCCTATCGCTTTGAGGTAGGTCGGTTTGATCCGATTCACGCGCCGGCATTTGTCCGCTATAGGCGCCTGAGAGCATCTGCTCGCGCCAGGCGCGTTGATTGGCCGATAATCCGGGCGTGCTCATATCGCCGTACGCTAAATCGTCCAGCAAAGCCATTACCTCTCGCGGCGAGCCGCCGATCAACTGTACGGCAACAGAGCGCGTGCTGCGGTGTATCTGATGCAGCAGCCAGTCGATCAAAAGCATCTTTTCCTGTGGCGTATGCGCCGTAGGGAAGCGCTCCACATAGCCAGACCAGGCTTCCATTGCCGAGCCGCCGTGCAAGTTTTTGTTCAGAAATGTTTTGGCATAGTCCGCCAGCAGTACACTCCAACCGCAGGTGGGGCAGGTGACATACTCCTGCCTATGCCACTGATGTTGGATTTCGGTCTGGCAGCGCGGGCAGGATATTATTCCAGTATACGCACGCGTTGCCTGCAGGATACTCTGGCAGCGCGCGTAGACGCCATACGCTACGTCATCGACTAGTTCCTCGTCCAGGATACCCAGCGCATCTAGCTCATATAGGCGGCGTATTTTGTAGCGCGGGATCCTGCCAGACCAATGCACAAGGTTGATGTTGAGTTCTGACATATGGTCTTTTTCTTCTTTCATCTACATATCGCCGAGAATATTATTATAACTATATTTCAAGAACTACCATTATAGGCCATATAGCGCTTGACGATGCATAAAGCCGATGCTTTAATACGGATGGCCGGCAGTCATATATACCACGTTGCGTATTCAAATAAAGGAGGCGTCACGGTGTCAAAGCTTACTCGCATCATTCTTATTCTTGCCTTGCTGGTTGTTGCTTTGCCTGTACTTCCCGTGGGAGCGCAGGGCCCTGCGCTCGTGGATATTCCAGAACTGCCAGGATGTCAAGGGACTGTATTAGCTTCTGGTGCTCGCATCGCAATCTGTATGCCAACCGAAACCACTGCCTGGAATGGTGATCTGGTGATATTTGCGCATGGGTATGTGGCACCAGGCGGCGACCCCCGAATTCCTATCGAGCAGCTACTGATCGAAGGTATCTCAGTCCCGCAAATGGTCACCTCTATGGGATATGCCTTTGCTGTTACAAGCTATCGCACTAATGGTCTATCAATCAAGAATGGTGTTGATGACCTGGTCGACCTCCAGCAGGCCTTTGCCACCTATAAAGGAACCCCAAGCCATTCTTATGTGGTTGGCGTCTCGGAAGGTGGCCTGGTTACTACTCTGGCGATTGAGAAACGCCCCGATGTGTTTTCGGGCGGCTTGGCTTGCTGCGGGCCAGTGGGTGATTTCCAAAAGCAGATGGACTATTTTGGCGATTTCCGCGTCGTTTATGATTATTTCTTCCCACAAGTGCTCTTGCCGTACGGCGGGAGCGCAATGGATGTTCCTGCAGAGCTGATACAGGCCTGGCAGGAGGGGGCACTGCCTGCAACGATTATTGCCAGCCTGGCTGCTGATTCGCATATAACAGAACAGTTGCTAAAGGTAACCAAAGTCGCTTATGACCCGAATGATTTGAGCACTATTAGCAACTCTGTGCTTGAAGTGCTTACCTACGATGTCTTCGCTACCATGGATGCTATAGATAAATTAGGTGGTATCCCGTTTAATAATAAAGCGCCCGCTACCTGGTATTATGGTTCGGATAATGACAAGCTTCTGAATCGTAGTGTTGCGCGTTTCAAGGCAGCAAGGGATGCCGTCCGCGAGATGGATACGTATTATAATGCCTCAGGTAAACTGACCAAGCCCCTTGTAACGATGCATACTACGGGTGATCCGGTAGTGCCCTACTGGCAAGAAGTACTTTACCGTGTTAAAACAGTCAGCAGCCATTCAGGAGCTAACCACCTGAATATTCCGATTGTGCGTTACGGGCACTGCAACTTTACCGCTTCTGAGCTGATATTCGGTTTCGGTTTGGTCGTATACAAGGCAACCGGATCCTGGCCTACAGGTATCAATCAGGCTTTACCCACCGCTGAATTACAGCAGCAATTTAACGACCTTAAGGCGAACCAGGGTAAGCTGATTAAGGCAGCCGAATAACAGGGGTTTCTTGTACAAGGCGGATTAATCACGAGGAGTGAATTCCGCCTTGTTTTGGTTATTGACAGTTTAATCATATTGTTATATAATATAATGTCGGTTAAAGACGGCCTTAGTAGCGTTAAAAAGAATCCCATGATTGCGAGCCCCCCTGTTCTGTGAACCTCTTTTCCTGCAAAACTGGACAGAGTTTCCTGCACTGAGTTGGACTCCAAGTTGGTTAAAGGCTGCCAAATGGCTCTCCCCTCAGGGAGCCGTGAAACGCCCTGTTCTTTACGTTTCCTCTGGCCAATATATTTGCAGAAAAAAGAAGGTAATCATGGAAAAGAAGCTCTACGTCGGGAATCTCGCCTACAATACCACCGAGACTGCTTTGCAGGACGCTTTTGCACGCGTTGGCAACGTTGTCAAGGCTACGGTCATCATTGATCGTGAGACCAACCGTTCCAAGGGGTTTGGGTTTGTAGAGATGGCTGATGAAGCCGGCGCCGCTGCCGCAATCGCGCAGTTGAACGGTACCCAGCTTGACGGTCGCGCCATCAAAGTGGCCGAAGCGCAAGCTCGCCAGGACCGCGATAGCCGTCCAGCTCGCCGCTGGTAATTATGCCCAGATGACTTGCATCTCCGAGCGCTGAGGGATGTTCGCTGAGAACAGCTCGGACCAAGTGAGTTTGATGTGCATACGACCGAATAGCGACAAAACACGCATCCAGCTAGCTCTGGATGCGTGCTCTTTTTTGTTACTGCTTATTTATCCCTTGCACTTTCGGTTATATTATGCTTGGCTTGCTATAGCCCGCTGTCAACTGGATAAGGCACCTTCGCTGAAGGCTGTTGTGTATATAGCATAACTAACTCAAGCGCACCGTATCCGCAATTTCCGATGCTCTGGCATTCACTTGGCGCATCCGCTCAACGAGAGTGCAATATGGCTCATCTTCGCTGGTTACCAGGCCGTAATTGCTGTTTTCGCCGTCATGCACACGCCCCTCGTAGGGTTGGTCTGTATATTGAAACCAGTGCAGGCCAACCACAAAAGGAAGGCTCAAGGCCTGAGTCGTATAGCGTTCATACGCATCAGCCCGCTCCGATTGAGTTCGTAAGGGCACGCCGGCCCCTCGCAAGTTGGGCAATCCGCTATCCATCGCCTTGAAGGACCATTCGGTAATCATGACTGGACGGTAAGTGGCTTGAGCCAGCTCCCATAACTTGTCGGTCGGTACGTCATAGCTATAGTCATTGAACGAGACGATATCCACATACTTGCCGCACTCTTCGGCTACGATGCGTTCGGCTCGCCCCGCAAATCGGACACCTAATATCATATGGTTGGGATCTACCGTATGAACAGCGTCGCGGCATATGCTGAAATAGGTGTTGGCGGCGAGGCGTAGGTAAGCATCTTTATCTGCCGAAACTGCTGCCAAGTCAGCGGCGGCTCCCGGGTAAAGTGCCATATTATCCAGTAAGGAATCAAAGCTGGCAAGCTGTTGATCCCAAGTTGTGTTGAATGCCGTAATGTTTTCATGGTAGCGCTCGCGCAACTGCCTGACCAATGCTACCTTGCCTGGCGCAGAAGCTTCTCGAGCGAGAAATGTATCAAACAGGATATTCCCGCGTCGAAAGCCGTTCCAATCCAACTCATTATCCGTGAAATAACCCAAGAGCGCCGAATCATCGCGTCGTAGTGCGCATATCTTTTCAACGGCTCCCGCCGTTCCATCGCGGAATGCTGGGGAAAAGACATCCGGGAAGGCATTATGCAACCAATCCCCCCCTGCGAAGGTAGAAACGTTGAGAGCTAATGTATATGCCAATCCTTGCTGATACATCGATTCGGATGACCAACAGCCTACGGTGTTAAAGCCCCACTGCTTCAGCCGTTTAGCTTGGGCACGCGCCCAAATTGCTTCACTGCCATGACGGCGGCGTACTGCCTCCTGATAAGGAGCTGCTCCGGTATCCGTTGCATCTCCGTTGAAAGAAATGTGACAAACACCGAGTGAAAGCCAGGGATTGCCCATTGGATCGACAATCCATGCGCGTTTGTTAATGATCTGGGTGCGGTAAAACCCAGCGCGCGCCAGTCGTCCAGGGCTGCGTTTCATAAACTGAAAGCATAACTCGCCTTCTACTCCAGGAGCAGATTCGAGTGCTGAGGGGGGATGCATATCTATTCTCCTACCGAGTCGACTCGCGCTGCGCCAATGTTAACAGGTACAACGTTGCTTGCCAAATCGACTGCAGATGGCATTGGTCAAGAAGGATAATGAACGCTGTGTGGCAGAGGGGTAGGGAGCTTGTACCTTTCGCGCGGCGGTCCATCGATGATAAGACTAGACATAATGCAATGTAGCTGTCACCAAGTCGTTAACAGCGTCATACCGCTTAGTGTGCCTAATTCGGGATATAACTCGCTTTAAAACATTCGGCCTCGCGGTTAGGCTCGATGAAACAGGCCGGGGCAGTTTCTGAGAATTACACGGCAGTTTACCAGCGTTGCAAAGATTGAACACGGCGCAATCTGCGCCCCACCCCACAACCCCGGATCGAGGTGGCGGGAGGCTTGAGATGATAACATTGGTTTCCGGCCTGGAGCCGGCGAGAAAAGCCACGCCCCAAACTGGAGCTAGCCGAGAGCATCGCTTGTTGTTGGCGGATTACCTAAGCTGCAGCAGGCATCTTGTAGAATCACTTGATCACACCTCGGGGAAATGCCAAAGACTAGTACTAAAGTACCAGGCCTAATAGCCTAATAGTGTGCAAGAGAATGGTGTAATCACCTGTCTCTGTAACGCAATATAGCGTATTCAGCTCAGGGCGCATTGTGTTATAATATAGATAATATTAGGTTATTTTGGAAAAATAACCATTGCAATCTCATTTGTTTTCAGCTATACTGGGCAATGTGGAGCGCCTCGTTGGCTGGGAACTCATGAGGTGCTCTAGGCAGCAGGGCTCTGCATGGCTAAGCTGCAATACCCCCCTGATGCTATGCCTGCTGAAGAGTGAGGAGGTGAGTCGCCTACCAAGTCAGCATCGGTTATGGTCAGCCATCAGTAGTAGGAAGAAGCTCTAATTTTATATGGGGAGAGCCCAAGGAGAAGTGGAACATGATGTATTTATACTTTCGTGCGATGAATTGGCTGCAAGAGCGCCGTGAGAAAGGCCAAACCCTGGTCGAGTACGCCTTAATTATCGTCCTTATCGCCGTAATGTTGATCTTGGCCTTAACTGTGCTCAGGGAAACGATTTCCCAAGCATTCTCGCGCATCAGCAGCGGATTGAGTCCTGCAGCCGGCGGCTAATCGGTCTGACCACCCGCCTGCGGGCATACCGGATCGGAGGACGTATGTTTCTCATTAGGCGTGCGCTGATGCTTCCCGAGAGAGGATGCGCAGGCGAACTATCTACTCAGCCGCAAGGTGGGCAGACGCTCGTTGAGTATGCACTGATCTTGATGTTTATTGCGGTAGCGCTGATTGTCTCGCTTGTTGCCTTCAGAGAATCGGTTTCCGCAATTTTCAGCACCATTGTTGCTGCCTGGCCTGTCAGCTAATGCAAGGGGAGCAAGCGTGTTGCGGCAAGATCCAAGCGGCCGCAACCGTTTGCTCCCCAGTGGCTGTATGGCCTTGTCTTTATGCCTAGTGTTGCGTAGTGTATGAAAGCTTGACCTATGAACCCAAACAGTAGAAAAACGGCAGATCACCGCGATAATGCCAGCGGACAGGAGCTCGTTGAATATGCGCTCATTCTGCCGATCCTGTTAGCGCTGCTTTTGGGCATTATGGAGATAGGACTGGCAGTTTTTAACTATAATACGATGTCAAATGCTGCACGCGAGGCTGCCCGTAAAGGAGTAGTGTCGCGCAACGAGACCGCTATCATCAATTCGGGATTGCAACTTACTTCA
>JAJFUJ010000021.1 GCA_021372475.1 Chloroflexota bacterium
AAAAGCGCGATTTTATCCAGGTTGCTGGAAGAGATAGGGTAATCTGCCCGGCATACGAGCACATCAGGCATAATGCCGATACTGCGCAGCTCGCGTACCGAGTGCTGCGTTGGTTTTGTCTTTAATTCGTTCGTAGAAGCGATGTGCGGCAGCAAGGTAAGATGCACATAACAGGTGTTGTCATAGCCAACATCCTTGCGCATCTGACGGATAGCCTCCAGAAAAGGCTGCCCCTCGATATCGCCGACAGTGCCGCCAACTTCGACGATGACCACATCCGGATTGGTTTCCCTCGCCACCAACATGATGCGGCGTTTGATCTCATCGGTTATATGCGGGATAACTTGCACGGTGCCGCCCAGGAAATCACCCCGGCGTTCGCGAGCGAGCACTTCCGAGTAAATCTTGCCTGTGGTTACGTTTGAATATTGTGTAAGAGATACATTGATGAAACGCTCATAGTGTCCTAGGTCGAGATCGGTCTCGCTGCCGTCATCGAGCACGAATACCTCGCCGTGCTGATAGGGTGACATCGTGCCGGGATCAACATTGAGGTAAGGATCGAGTTTCTGGATGACGACGCTCAAGCCCCGCGCTTTGAGGATGCGACCAATCGAAGCTGCCGTGACGCCTTTACCGAGCGAGGAAACAACACCACCAGTACAAAAAATAAAACGGGTCATCGGTACCTCCGCTTATGAAGTGGGACCTAAGCCCGGGGACTCAGTATACCTTTTCGACCTGCGTTCCACAAATTGCGCATCATCAAAAATACTCGATATCAATCAAGTATACTGCTGAATATAGGCATATTCGGCGTAATGTATTTAAAAGCCATTTCCCCATGTTTGAAAGTGAAATACCTTATGGATATATTCTCCCGAGCGTACGGGGGAAAGGAATCGTCTCACGGATGTGATGAATGCCACAGATAAAAGTTACCGTGCGTTCCACGCCCAAACCGAACCCAGAGTGCGGCACGGTGCCGTAGCGCCGTAAGTCCAGGTACCATTCGAAAGCTTCGCGCGGCAGGTTTTGCTCGGCAATACGGCGCTCCAGCAATTCCAGGCTGGCGGTACGCTGCCCCCCGCCGATGATTTCACCATATCCTTCGGGGGCCAGCAAATCTGCCGAGAGCGAAAGCTGTGGATCGAGCGGGTCCGTTTCCATATAGAATGCTTTGCACTGGGCTGGATAACGGTGCACAAAAACGGGCTTGTCATAGCGGGAGGCGATGGCCACCTCGTGCGGGGCTCCGAAATCCTCTCCCCACGGCAACTCCTCGCCCATCTCTTTGAGCACGGCAATAGCGTCCGTATAACTGATGCGCGGGAAGGGTGGCACGATACCTTCCAACCTGGATGTATCACGCTCCAGAATTTTGAGCTCCTCGGCACATTCCTCGAGGGTGCGCTGTATGATATACGAGACCAGGTTTTCCTCAACGCGCAGGCACTCCTCGAGGTCGGCATAGGCCATCTCCGGCTCGACCATCCAGAACTCGATCAAATGGCGGCGGGTTTTGCTTTTCTCGGCGCGGAAAGCCGGCCCAAAGCAATATGTCCGGCCGAAAGCCATAATAGTGGCCTCGTTGTACAACTGTCCGCTTTGGGTCAGGTAGGCCTTTTCGCCGAAATATTCTGTCTCGAACAAGGTGGTCGTACCTTCGCAGGCGGCAGGCGTCAGAATCGGGGTATCCATTAGGATAAAGCCGTTGTTATCCAGGTAATCTCTGATGGCGCGTATGACTGCTGAACGTACGCGCAAAATCGCCCATTGGTTGCGGGAACGCAGCCACAGATGGCGATTATCCATTAAGAAGTCAATGCCGTGTTCCTTAGGGGTGATGGGATAATCCTGGGTTAACTGCACAATCTGAATATCCGAGAGCGATAGCTCAAATCCGCCGGCAGCACGTTCATCCTGGCGCACTATGCCGCTAACAATCAGGGAGGATTCCTGGGTTACAGCCAGGGCAGCCTCGAACGCTTCGGCAGTCATTTCCTTTTTGAAGGCAACTACCTGGATCATGCCAGTACCATCGCGTATCATCAGGAACTGCAGACGCCCTTTATCGGTCTTGTTATACAACCACCCTTTGATAGTAATCTGTTGCCCTATATATTTCGCCACATCGCGGATATATACCTGGTCCATCACAGCTACCTCCTTTGGCATCAAACAGTAAACGGCAGCAGCTTCAATATGCGAGCGCGTATCTTGGATAATGGCAGCACCCTGTTAACCACTTCGCCCTCCTGCCGGTTAAATACGTGAAGAACCTGGGTTAATATCAAATAAATGGCCAGGCCAACGATAACGCCTATCCAGCTTTTGCCGCCGGGGAAGAGGATCAGTAAAACAGCCATGGGCAAGATGCTGACCAACGGTTTCCAAAATAGCTGCACCCAGTTAATAGAAGCCAGGTGCTTGCGTATTCCCATGTAAAATGGGATAAACAGCACAACCTCTGAAATAACGGTTATGTAAGCAGAGGACATGTAACCGAAACGACGAATCAACAGAACATTTGCGATGATGTTAAAGACCAGCCCAATTGCGAACGCGCGGGTGAGAAAACGCTGCTGGTTCAATGCGATAAGGACGTATTGAGTGACAGAGTTGATGAAGCCGATCGGCATATACCAGACCATTACCTTGAGAATATCCGCAGCGTAGGGCAAATACTGCGCTCCGCCTAATATTAAAATAAGCGGATATGACAAAGCCCACCCCAGCAGCGCCCCCGGGAAGGCAATCGACAAAAGCAGCTTGATGGCCAATTGATAAGCTTTGAGCAGATTCTCTTTGGACTCCGCCGCATAACGGGACATCATTGGAAAGATGGCCATTGTAAAATAAGCCGGGATGATGCCGACAGCGTCAATCCACTTGTAGGCTGTGCTGTACCATCCAACCACCCTGATATCGGGCACCAGCCATTCCAGCAGCATCACGGCAACCTTGAAAAACAGGGTAGCTAACAGGTTGTTGAGCATGAGAGGGAAAGAGTCGCGCAGCATCATCTTTTGGAATGCCCAATCAAACTCCACCTTGGGCTTAAAAAGTAGGCGCCGCAGCAGCACGAGGAAAATCACCATCGTTACAAGGTTGGTACCAATCGAGACGACAGCCAACCCGACAAATCCTGTCGATAGCAGCAGCGCAGCAGCGCCGGCGATAGCCTTCAGAATGGTTGTTACTGTCGCGATTAATGCAGGCGTCTCCATCCGCTCATATGCCGTAAAGATCGCGCTGATGCTGGCGGAAATATTGCTGGGTATTAATGCTATTCCAAAGAGCGCAATAGCGAGCACCGTACGCGGTTCGAGCGGTGAACTCAGCCGGCGCAGCAGCACAAAGACGGTAAGTATTGGCACCGAGACCAGGCACAAGCCCATACGCATAGCAATGGTATTCATCAGGTATTTGTTAGAGTTCGCCCGATTCCGGGACACATCCCGAACCAAAAATGTGTTCAAACCAAAGTTGGTCAGGATATCGAACCAGCTAATCACCACCACGGCCAGATAATACTGCCCGGCGTCAGCGGGCCCCAGGATGCGCAACATCAGCATGGCAAAAACCATGTCGATCAGTTTGTTCACCACATTCAACACGATGGGGGCCACCGTGTTCTTGGTTACGCGCTTTGCTGCTTCGTCATCCTGGGGTTGATGGAAAAAACGCCGCACCAGCCAGTAGCCTACTAGTAACAACAGAATGATCCCTGAGATGAAGGTGATATAAAGCCCGTACTTGACCGAGTCAGGCGTATATTTAAAACGCACTACCCATGCGCCTGCAGGTACCTGCACGGCGCGAAAGGCACCGTAAGCCCTCTCGATGGTCAGGGATTGTTCAGCCGAGGCGGGATCCGCAGCATCAACAGGCCGGATAAATGCCTTCCAGCCTTCGAAATACGTATCTGTCAGCACCAGGTACGCGGGTGCAGGCGTTGTAAACTGGATCTCTACTTCATTGGGAGTGTATTTGATTATGTCAGCCGTATTGGTAAATCCAGCCGGAGTGGGGATATCCTCACTCAACTCGGCGGGCGGATTATGGTCAAGCAGCACTGCGTCATAAGGAACCAACGAGCGCATTGTAGCGGTTAGTTCCTTTGAATCTGCTATATAGCGCCCTCTGGGGACAAGGAACGCGCGCGGGAGATAGTTATCATTGCGGTACACGCGCGCTTCGGCGTCGTAAACGAGCGTATAGTTGCGGTTGCTTATCTTGGTGTCTTTATCCGTTAATACATACTTGACGTTTAGTAGGTCAAGAAGCGGGGAACTCAACCCTTCGACGCCGCGGATACCGGTGATTCGGTTATACAGTAATCCCTTCTGCTGCTCGATTAAGCCCATATATTCGACATAGCTCTTGGGGATAATCGAGTCATAACCGCGAGCATCCTGGATACCATAGAACCAGGCCGAGTTCGCAATCATCACTGCCGGGCCGTTCACATCGTAGGAGGTGATGCGATATACCTCGGTATCGCTTTGTAGAAAGTCGATGAGCGGCGTCTTGTAGGCAATCAGTTCAGGATCGGTTGCTGGGAAAAAGTCGTGCTCGTAGTAGTAAGCTTCCCCTACGCCGGCCAGCAAAACCAAGGCAAGCCAAAGACCTGGCTTCTTGATTACTTTGCGTAACAGTAATACAAGTCCGCCCAGCACCATAAAGATAAAGAACTGGGCAAAGTTTTGTACCAGGAACGAGTAAAACATTTGCGGGCTTTCCATTGCTTCATTAGCCCGCGCCAAGTCGTAGATGAAAAAGGTCATCTTGTCCATCAGACGGTCTTTGTAGACATAGGACACGCCAAGCACCGCCAGACCTAGCACTCCGCCGATGAGGAGCAGCCACGCAATCCAACTCTGGCTAAAGCGGTCAAGAAAACTGCCAAACGTCTTTTTAGCCTCGCCGGCGCCTTCCCAGATGCGGTCGGTTCCCATCCCAGCCAGGACCGACATGCATAAGGTATATGGAAAGATCCAGCGGAAGGGTGAGTGTACCTGGGAAAGGCCGGGCAGCTTGTAGATGATGATATAAAGAGGCGAACCGAAAACAAAGAGTATCGAGAAAAAAGCGAGGATACCGAAAAATCCCCAATGGTTGCCCTTACGACGCAGCAGCCCGATAACGGCCAGCACGGTCGGTAAAAGCCCCAGGAACCCGGCTGCCTCAACATAGTTTTTCATCCCCCAGTTGGGATTGTTGATGGCGCCACCGTCAATGTTATGCGTGATAGGCACAGTCTGCAAGGTAAACAGGTTGAAATAGGTATGATGGGTAGGATTGCCGTAGATATCGGGCATAAACATGGATATTACCTGACGCCATGGCCAGGCCCAACTCTGCACCTCCGCAAAACTAGTGCTGCCTTCGCGGAAGTTTTGTTGCACCAACTCTAGCAACGGGACCCACTGAGCGGCGCCCAAACCGATACCAAGCACTGCAATCGATATCAGGGCTACAGCTACCAACAGTCCTAGTTTGAGGTTACGCGTGCGCATCAACACCCGTATCAGCCGATACACCGCGTAAAAGAAGGTAACCAGGCCGACATAGTAATACATCTCAGGATGCCCGGCCAGCATCACCATTGCGACAGCCAGGCTACCTACAATAAGCAGCGGCACAAGCCCCTTGAATGTGAACTGACCGTTCTCGGCGCGTAGAGCGATGCGCTCAACTATTGCAAGAATTAGCGGCAGCCAGACAGTGGCTCCCATAATCATCGGGAAGACGTTATGGATGAACATAAATCCCGAAAACATATAGGTTGTGCCGGCTATTACCGCTCCCATGCGGCTGGTCCGCAGTGTACGAGCGAAATAATACATAAAAACGCCGGCCAGGAAGGTATGCAGCAGCGCAAACCAGCCGTAAGCATTTGCCAGGGGCATAATGTAGAACAGGATTGAAAGGGGATACATCCCGGAATGCTGCCCGCCAGCCAGAAACGGCATCCCGCCAAGAATATACGGATTCCAAAGCGGTAACTGACCTGATTTTATCGAATCGAGAAAGAAATCTTTCCAGATATAGTTTTCCAGAATCAGGTCGCTGAGCAAGTCATTGTGCGGTACTGATATACCTGCCTGGGTGGAGTAATCCGACCAAGGAGGAAAGGCAAAGAGGTTATCCGCTGGCAGCATCGTTTTGCCGCCAACCGTTTGAGGCCAAAAGAATATAAACGATAAGGCAAGAAACAAAGCCAAGACTAGCAGTTCCTTCTTGGTTTCTTTGCGCACAATTACCCCTTCCGCGGCAAATGACTCTGCTCATGCTTTGCAGGATGAGCGCATTATACTGTCGCGGGGGAGAGGGTCAAAGCAGCCGTTTGCAGCCTCTTGCAAACGCCTTTATACTAGCACAAATGTAGCCTCATTCTGGGAGAAAATCGCCCTATGACGAAGATAGCTCAACGTTTGGCGGCGCTTGCCTTATATGGCTTGCTGCTCACTACAGCCCTCACCGGATGTTCTGCCAGAGGGATTACCGGCAGCATCACCGACAACTCGACCGGGCTCGCTTTGACGGGTGTGCGGGTAACGGTGGGCGACTTACAGGCAACAACGGATGACAAAGGGAGCTACAAGCTAACCTTGCCCTTGGGCACCCATCATGTGCAAGCACGCCTGGCTGGGTATCGCACTTTTGAAACCGATGTCACGCTGGATAACAAAACACGTCAGGTTAAGCTGGATATCAGCCTGCAGCAGCGCCAGCTAGCTGGCATCGTCCGCGAAGAGCAACAAGGCGCGTTGCTCGGCGGGGTTACCGTGCAAATCGGCGATTCCTCTGCCACCACGGACGATCAAGGTGCGTTCACGCTGCCCGTTCTCCCTGATAATGCGATAACGATAACCAAATCCGGCTATTACAGCGCTACTCTTGATGCAGCAGCAGTCGCGGCGTTGTTTGATGAAAATGGCGCCCTCATCTCTGCCTACGAAGCAACTCTAAAGCCCCGGGTAGTAACCGGGAGATTATCTGAGGAAGGCAATGGTAGCCCGATCGCCGGCACCAGCATCCAGATTGGCGAGCAGAAAACGACGACTGATTCTTCTGGCGCTTTTACATTGAGCCAGGTTGAACCAGGACAGGCTATTACCATTAGCGCTGCCGCGTATCGCATCCCGGATGGCTTAACATATAACGGCGAAGCTGAGCTCAATCTAGCGCTCAAACCGTACCAGGCAGCAGTGAGTATCAGCGATGCCGAGAGCGGCGAAGCCTTGCCAGAAGCCACATTGGCTGCCGAAGCAGGCGATTTATCGCTGCAGCCTGACGGGCGTTATCTGGCGCGAGTCGTCCCTGGCACGATTATGACTGCATCCCTCGTCGGGTACAAGAACTCGACGTTAACCTACAACGGCGAAGAAGAGCTAGCCGTTAAGCTTACGCCTGCCCAACTCGTCGGCCAGTTGACAGCGGCTGATACTGGTGAACCCATCAGCGGGGCGGTAGTCCTGGCCTATACGCAGTTACCCGAACCTGTAGTGCTGCGCAGCGACGAATCAGGGCGGTTCTATTATCCTGAAGATAACACGGTCAATGAGATTCTCGTCAAAGTGCCCGGTTACGAGCGCGTTTCGTTGCCCATTACTCGAACTGGTATGCTGCGCCTAAGCCTGGCGCCGTTCGAAGCCAAGGCGCTGTATATTCCTTTTGGATTGCTCTACGATCGGGCAGCCTTGGAGGCAGTGCTGGATCTGGCCGAAGGAACCGAGATGAACGCTATCGTCGTGGATATGAAGGACGACTGGGCCACTGTTGCCTGGGACAGCCAGGTGCCGTTGGCAATAGAAGTCGGCGCTTATAACAAAGATGTGATGGATGCCAAGGACGTTATCGCCCTGGCGCACGAGCGCGGATTATACGTTATCGGCCGCATGGTAGTGTTCAAGGATGATCATCTTGCGCGAGCTCATCCGGAATATGCCGTACAAAGATATTCGGGAGGTTATTATACCGACCTGGAAGGATTGATGTGGGTTGATCCCTTCCGGCCTGAAGTGCAGCAGTACAATATTGACCTTGCCGTTGAGCTGGCAAATCTCGGGATCGACGAGGTGCAATATGACTATATCCGTTTCCCGTCGGATGGTTCAGTCACAGGATTGCTTTACAGCCAGGAAGCTAATTATGAATCACGTACGCGGGTGAT